>JAGPBF010000048.1:0-7502 GCA_018063505.1 Rhodoferax sp. | reverse complement strand
CCAGCCGACGATGCTGACCAACCTGAAGCAGGGCGACGAGATCGTGCAGAACGAAGTGTTCGGCCCGGTGCTGACCTTGCAGACCTTCGCCAGCGACGAAGAAGCCATAAGCATGGCCAACGGCACCGACTACGGCCTGGGGGGGGTCTGCTACGGCGAGACCACGCACGCCACCGACATCGCCCAGCAGGTGCGCACCGGTTTCATCTGGGTCAACAGCTTCGGCATCCGCGACCTGGCGGCACCGTTCGGCGGCATCAAGCGTTCGGGCATCGGACGCGAAGGTGGCAACTGGAGCTTCGAGTTCTTCTGCGACATCAAGGATGTTGTCGTCCCGAAGAAGCCGTTCAAGGCCAGCTTCAGCCACCGTTGATCACGTACAGAAATAGAGGAAAACCATCATGGGACATATCGCTGGCGCAGCCATTGTTTCGCATCACCCCGGCCTGATGCAATGCGAGGAATTCCGCGTGTTGCAAGGCGCAGGGTCGGACTCGGACCTGATTGCCGGATACGGGCGCCTGGCGCAACGCATCCAGGCGGTCAAACCCGACGTCGTGATGATCTTCGACTCGCACTGGTTCACCACCGGTTACCACCTGGTCGATGGCTGGGATCGCTACAAGGGCACCTACATCTCCGACGAGATGCCGTGGTACCTGCATGGTGTGCCGTACGACTACCGCGGCGCGCCCGAACTGGCGGTGGCGATGGAGACCGTGTCGCGCGAGCGCCGGGGCTACGTACGTGCGATCCGCCATCCGGATCTCGGCCGGCACTATGCGACGATCAACGTGATCAAGCAGTTGAAGCTCGATCTGATGGACATCCCGGTGGTGTCGGTCAGCTCCTGCCAGAACTGCGACTGGCAGCACTTCGTGCAGTCGGGCGCGGACATCGGCGAGGCGATCCGGCGCAGCGACCAGCGCGTGATGCTGCTGGCATCGGGCGCCCTGAGCCACAAATTCAACAACATCGACTGGAAGCCGAACAACCCGCGGATCTTCCACGAGAGCAATGTGTCGCGCCCCGAGAACATCGAGAGCGACAAGGGCGCGATTGCGCTGATGCAGCAGGGCCGGCACGACCAGATCCTGGCGCGCTGGGACGAGGAGTACCGGCGCAAGCCGTGGGAGGCGTTTGGCGCGCACTACCTGCAGATGCTCGGCGCCATGGGTGGAGCCGATTGCCGCGCGCGTGGCGAAGCGTTGTCCGCCTATGAAAATGCACGGGGTACCGGCAACATCCACGTGTGGTTCGATACTGACACCCAGGCCGCCGCGCAGGCCTGAGAAAACGCACGCCATTTCGCGGGAGCCCTGGCGCTCCCATCTGTTTATCCGGCGGTTTACCCCCCCAGAGTGAGTCCCTTGACATGAACTTTGATTTCCCCTTGAAAGAACTTCCGGTCGTGATGCGCGGCCCCCGTATCGAACGCCGGCACGTCATGCTTGGCGGCACGCCGGTGTGGGGCACGCTGGTCGAAGATGGTGCCGCCAGGGGCCAGCTGCGGCTGGACGATGGCCGCGTGGTCGATCCGGCCACCGTCACGCATCTGCCGCCGGTGTCACCGAGCAAGATCATCGCGGTGCATATCTCGTACAGCTCGCGCAGCATGGAGACACGCAACAAGCCGCGCCCGACCGAGACGCCGACCTATTTCACCAAGCCGCCGACATCGCTCAACGGCCATGGCGGGCAGATCTTCAAACCGGCCGACTGCAAATACCTGAACTACGAAGGCGAATACGCGGTCGTCATCGGCAAGACCTGCCGCAACGTGACGCCCGACGAGGCCTGGGATTACATCGGCGGTTTCTGTCCGGCGCTGGACATGGGCCTGCAGGACTTCCGCGACACCGACCAGGGCTCGATGCTGCGCGTCAAGGGTGCCGATAGCCTGTTGCCGATCGGCCCTGGCATCGTGCGCGGCGTGGACCTGTTCGCACAGACGCTGCGCACCTATGTCAACGGCCTGGTGGTGCAGGAGGCGAACATCGGCGACGAGACGATCTGGGGCCCGCACTACGTGATCGCCGACATCGCGCGTCACATCACGCTGGTGCCGGGCGACGTGATCCTGATGGGCACGCCATGCCATTCGCGCTCGGTCGATCCGGGCCAGCGGGTCGAATGCGAGATCACCGGCCTGGGCCGGCTGACCGGCACCGTGGTGGCGATCGATGCGCCTCGGGCCTCCGCACTGGGTGTGGGGCATCAGCCTACCGATACCCCCGAAGTACGCCGCGTCGCGCTGGGTTTCGACGAACGCGTGCCGGATCAATTCAAGGCCAACCTGCGCACAGCCAAGGGCGAAACAGCATGAAGGTCTGCATCGTAGGCGCTGGCGCCATCGGGGGCTGGATCGGCGCCCCTCTGGCGGCGGCCGGTGTCGAGGTGAGTGCCTTGGCCCGCGGTGAAACGCTGGCCGCCTTGAAGACCCATGGCTGGCGTCTGCAGACTGCCGACGGCCTGGTCCAGGGCCCGGTCGCCGGCGCCAGCGCATTGGCGTCCGATCTGGGTGTGCAGGATCTGGTCATCATCGCCGTCAAGGGCCAGGCACTGGCGTCGGTGGCACAAGGCCTGGCGCCACTGCTGGGCCCGCAGACCCTGGTGTTGCCGGCGATGAATGGCGTGCCGTGGTGGTTCTGCAAAGGCCTGCCCGAGCTGGAACAGCCGCTGGACAGCGTCGATCCCGGTGGTCTGATCGAGCGCCTGATTCCGTTCGAGAAGGTACTGGGCTGCGTCGTGCACGCGTCCACGACTGTGGCCGAGCCGGGCCTGGTGCGCCACAAGGGCGGCAACGGACTGATCGTCGGCGAGCCCGGCGGCGGGCGCTCCGACCGTGCGCATCGCGTGGTCGATCTGCTGGCGCGAGGCGGGTTCGACGTGACCTGTTCCGACAACGTGCGTCAGGCCATCTGGTACAAGTTGTGGGGCAACCTGACGATGAATCCGGTCAGCGCGCTGACCGGCGCCACGACCGATCGCATCCTGGGTGACCCGCTGGTGCGCGACTTCTGTTCGCAGGCCATGGTCGAGGCCCAGATCATTGGCGCCCGGCTGGGTTGCCCGATCGCCGAAGCGCCGACAGCACGGCACGCGGTGACCGCAAAGATGGGCCCGTTCAAGACCTCGATGCTGCAGGACGCCGAGGCTGGCCGGCAACTGGAGCTCGACGGCATCGTCAGCGTCGTACATGAGATCGGTGGCCGCCTGGGCGTGGCCATGCCCAGCATTGGTGGCCTGCTGGGCCTGACCCGGCTGATGGCACGCGGGCGTGGCCTTTATCCCGAAGCGAAACCCTGAGCCGGTTCGCGGATCGATGGCATCGGCAGGCAAAACGCGCCGGTCATGCCCGGCGCCCGCCGCGCTTATTTCTCGAAAATCAGCAGCTTGCTGGGCGTAACCTGGACGCGGCCCAGGCAGACACCCTTGTCGGGTGTGAACTTCGACAATTCACCCATTTCGCAACGATCGCCGCCCACCACCTGGATGCGTTTGATGTCGTCGCACGCAATGCCGGTGAACTCGACCACGCGGGTCCGGTTGTCGGCCGGACGCACGTTCTGGAAACCCACGCCCAGCGACTGGTGCATCACGCCGCTGGCGCGAAAGGCAGAGAAGTAGGGCACGATCTGGACGATTTCGTAAGGCAGGCTGTTCGTCAATTTGAACTCGACGCGACAGTTGGGTCCGAACGGCGTCCTGTCTTCCAGTTGCAGCGTGGCCTGCACCACCTTGGCGTCCGCCTTGCCGTCGCCGGTTTTCGCGTCCTTGGCATCGGCGTATTTCCAGGTGCCGTCGTCCTTGAGCAGCACCTTGCGCCCATCAGGCGCGACCAGTTCCATATCGGCCGCGGCAGCCGGGTTCAGGCCCAGTGCCAGAAGCGTCAACAGCATGCCGATTCGCAGTTGCATGATTCGATCCTTGAAAGCCAAGATGATGCCAAGGGTACATTGGTGAATGGCCATGGCGAAGCCGTGCCGGGTTATCCTTTGGTTTGGCACGCGCGGCCTATCGGCCCGTCGTCTGCAAACCGACTGGGAGTCTAATATGAAGAAGGGTGGCAAAACCCGCCTCGAGCGTTTCATCGCGCGTGTCGTGGGACAAAGAACCTGTATCGACGCCGCGGCACAGTTTGCGGCGCAACACGGGGGTGATATCTGGGAGGTCGGACTCGGCAATGGCCGCACCTACGACCACCTGCGCGATCGTTTTGCCGGCCACGATGTCATCGTGTTCGACCGTCAGGTCATGGCCCACCCCGACTGCATTCCGCCCGACGACATGCTGCGCCTGGGCGATTTCCGCCAGACCATTCCAGCCGAGCTTGCGCGCAGTGCTGGCAGGGTGGCCGTGATCCACGCCGACATCGGCAACGGCAACGTGGCCGAAAGCCGCGCGTTGGGCAGTTGGCTGACGCCGCTGTTCGTGCGGGCGCTGGCATCCGGTGGATGCCTGGTCGGCGACCAGCCGATGGAAGACACTGCACTGGAGCCGATCACGCTGGCCAGTATCGGAGGCGCCGACCTGCCGGCCGATACCTATTTCCTGTACCGCAAGCGGGCCTGATGGCGGTGGCGGGTCTGGCCGGTGCGTGGCCGGTGCAGCGGGCTTGGAATGACACGCGAACTGCGCGCGTCGACGCGGTTGCTCAGCGCCGTTGTTCGAATTCGCGGTCGCGCGCGCCGCGCAGCGCAACGGTCAGTGCCGACAACTCGTTGGCCAGTATTTCGAGCAGATCTTCCATTGTCGCGATGCCGGTCAAACGGCCCTGTTCGTCGACCACGACCAGCCGGCGCAGGCCGTTGGCGCGCATCAGTTCGATGCCCTCCATGACGTCCATGTCGCAGGTGGCCAGCACGGGTTCGACCGACATGATGTCGCCGGCGGTGAAGATGGCCGGGTCCAACTCCTCGGCCATCAAGGCCAACACCAGGTCGCGGTCGGTCAAAATGCCCACCGGATGGGTCTTCTTGAGGGCATCGACCACCACCAGGGCGCCCACGTGGTGCTTGCGCATCAGTTGCGCGGCAACCAGCGCGGAGGTTTCGGGCTCCACGACGGCGACGATGGTGCTGGCGAGGTCTTGCAGGCGCATGGGCATGGTTGTTCTCCGGTAGGTCGGCCGCGAGGGACCGGGTTGCTTGGTTTTCGCAATGCCATAGGCAGATGCCGTGACACCGCATTGGACGGATGGGCTTGCTTTATCGCATAAGCGGTTTGCCGGACATTGCGGGCGCGCAAATTGGCATCGATGCTTCAGAAAAATCGTTTGCTGACGGCCACGTCGAGATCGGCCATTGTCGCGTGGGCGAGCCGCTCCAGTGTGCGTGCTGCCGCTGGTGTTGCGACGTCGATACCCAATCCGGCCTGCGCCGGCCAGGTGGCATCGAGCCGCAGGTAGCGCTCGCCCAGCCGGTCTTCCATGATCGCCTGTACATGCTGCTGTTGCACCGCGATCAGCGTCAGGATCAGCCGCCCGTCACTGAGCCAGCCGACAGCGCCGGCCTGGGCGTCGGCCTGCTCGCCGGGCTGGTAACCGGCGGTCGCAGTGCCGACCGACACCATGCGGATACGCGCCGGATCGACCTGCATGAAGTGCTGGGCCTCGTGCATGGCCACCTGATCCGGCGCCACTGCAAACAGTCCGCCATCGGCGTACAGGCGATCGCCGATCTGCACCGACGGAAAGTAGGCCGGTGCCGCGCTGGTCGCCATCATGATGTCGACAACCCGCTGGTCTTCATCGCCCCGTGACGTCTGCACATGGGGGGTCTTGAACACCTTGGTGACACTGCGCGTGACGTCCACCGCCGGTATCACCAGCGCATGCCGGGCATCGGCCAGCGTTGCGTCGCCAAAATGCCTTTGCAGCTCGTCGCGCAGCACCTGACCGTCGTATTTCGGGCCGGTGACCGAGCGGGTCAGGTCAAGCAGCCGCGTCACCGTGCCCGAGGGCAGGCCACGCCCCGAGAACACTTGCTCGCCGCGGTTCTTGAACAGATCGACGATGACCGACAGCGGCAACTCGAAGGCAACAGCCATGGCAAGTATTCCGCCCACCGAAGTGCCCGCGATCAGGTCGAAACGCCGGCCCAGGGGTTCACCCAGCCGCTGCTCGATCTGGGCCAGCACGATGGCCGTGTACAGGCCCAGGTAGCCGCCGCCGGACAGCGCGAGGATGCGAAATTCATTGCGCCTGGATGGACTTGCCATGTGCTGACTCTGGTGTATTTGGCCGACCTGGCCGCAAGCTGCAGGCACACCACGTCGTCGTGTGTGGTGTAGACGGAGCTGACCGCACGGCACCTGCATCCCATTCTGGCAGACGGCGCGGCGCGGGTTGTGCCGTGCGCGGCATGTGTTCAGGTTGCCGGTTTTGCCGGCCACTGGAACGGGCTGCGTTCCTTGGCGGCGAAACGGCGAAAGCATTCACGGGCGTATTCGCTGGTGCCGGCCACACCTTGCGCCGCCGCTTCCATCTCCAACATGCTGTCCAGTGTGTGGCCGAGCGATGCGTTCAGGGCGTCCTTGGTCATCGACAGCGCAGTGGGTGATGCCTGGGCCAGCGCCTGCGCCAGCACGCGGGCCCGTGGCAGCAAGTCCTCGGGTTCGGTGACTTCGAGCACGATGCCCAGTTGTTGCGCCTCGGCCGGTCCGATCTCTCTGGCCGAGAACATGATCTCCTTGGCCCGTTGCAGGCCGACCACGCGGGGCAGGGTGTACAGGCTGCCGTAATCGGGCACCAGTCCCACCCGCGCAAAAGCCATGCAGAAACGGGCCCGGCTCGATGCCAGCACGATGTCGCACAACAACGCGATGCCAAAGCCGGCCCCGAATGCGGCTCCGTCAACCGCTGCGATCACCGGGCGGTCCAGCGCATGCAAGGCCTTGACCGTCCGGTGGGCGCGGCGCAGCCGGGCGCGCCGCTCATCGGCCGTCTCCTGCGCTGCACTGTTCATGCGCTGGACATCGCCGCCGGCACAGAATGCACCGCCGGCGCCAGTGAGGATCACCGCCCGGATCGCGGCATCCCGTCCGATATCGAACAACACGCTGTCGAGTTCATCGGTCATGGTCAGGCTCAGCGCGTTGCGGGCCTCGGGCCGATTGAGCACGATGGTGGCGACACCGGCGTCGCTGGAGATCTGGATGGCTTGCATGGCGCCTCTGGGTGTTCGCAGCCCGATGCGGACACCGCACTGGGCTCAATTTGTCTGCGCGACCACCGCGGCCCCGCTGTGGCCAATGATATGTCGACCGAAACGGCGCTACCCGCCGCAGGGCAGGGCCCCGGTCAACGCCATATGCGGGTGGCGCGGGTGGGCAAGCCGGCATCCACCGTCGGATCGGTTGAGTGCGGGAGTAAACGGTATCCTTCAGGGCTTGTCATCGCCTTCAAGGAACACCGTTACCATGAGCTCACAATCCCGGGCGCGTTACCAGGGCGTCTTTCCGGTCGTCCCCACCATCTTCGATTCCAGTGGCGATCTGGA
>JAGPBF010000222.1 GCA_018063505.1 Rhodoferax sp. | reverse complement strand
CGTAGTTTGTCTCGGCTTCGGCCGGTGGGATGTAGCCGCTGGGCTCCATCAGGCGATGGTGGTTCAACCACGAGACCCACTCGAGGGTCGCCAGTTCGACCGCCTCTCGTGTCTTCCAAGGTCCGCGCCGGTGGATGATTTCGGCCTTGTACAGACCGTTGATGGTCTCGGCCAGCGCGTTGTCGTAGCTGTCGCCGGTGCTGCCCACCGAAGGCTCGATGCCGGCTTCGGCCAGCCGCTCGCTGTAGCGGATGGAGACGTATTGCGAGCCCCTGTCGCTGTGATGCACCAGCTCGCCTTCGCGCTCGCGCCGACGCGCATACAGCGCCTGCTCCAGCGCGTCGAGCACGAAGTCGGTCTGCATCGAACTGCTGACCCTCCAGCCGACTATGCGCCGCGCGAAGACGTCGATGACGAAGGCCACGTACACGAAGCCCTGCCAGGTCGAGACGTAGGTGAAGTCCGCCACCCACAGTTGGTTCGGCCGCTGCGCCTTGAACTGCCGGTTCACACGGTCCAGCGGGCACGCCGCCTTGGCATCGGGCACGGTGGTGCGCACCCGATGCTGTCTCAACGCGGAGCACTTCCATCCCTGCGCTTCCTGGGCGCAAGGCGTCCGCGTAACCCGTTGGTGGATTTGCCAGCGGCATGGCAAGCGCTTTCAAAGAGCGTGACCCATGGCTTGATTACCCATTGCCAGCGCGGTCATTTTTGCTGCGAGCGCATTGACTACGGGCCTGGTGATTGCCAACCATCCGGAGGCACTCGACCACTGTACCCGACCACTGGAAATCGACTTGTTTCAGATGCGACGAGGGCCGGGCTCGCACATCGCCTTTTGGTTCCGCACGATGGTCAGACTTTTGAGTTTCCCGCGTGACGGCGCGTCTTTCAATCTGCATTCTTCTTACCTGAAAAGTCAATCATCATGAAAGTCAAAGTCGCTCGCTCGTCCATCTACCTTGTAGATGAAGGACAGGGCACCTGTCATCGGAGAAGTCGTACAGGCCCTGACCAGCCGGCGAGGGTTCACACGTGAACTCATGCGGGCCTCGCGCAAGCTCACTCGGGCGCAGATTCATCGAACCTACGACCTCGTCACACCTTCTGTGAAGCGGATGATGCTTCGCTGGTACCGAGCGGCCAATCCACGCAACTTTGCCGGGTGGGAAGAGAAACTCCGTCGCATCCTTGCCACGAAACCTTCGATTGTCCTTTGGGCAGGCCATGACCCCTATATCGCCGGTCGCTACGCCGACCGGTTTGGTGCCGGCTGCGTCGAGCGCTTCTCCGACTGCGGCCATTGGCTGCCCGCGGAAGCGCCTGACCCAGTGGCCATGCGCATGCTGAGCTTCTATCAGGCCGAAGACAGCTTGCAGGCAAGGCAAATATGACTGCAGACCAATGACGCGAGGAGCGCCTGTCCACCGCCCTGTATGTGCCACTGACCGTGCCTACCTGACGGTAGTTCGCCCAGCCGCGCAGCATGCGATTGAACTTGCCCACCATCTGCGTGGTCTCTTGCCAACCCGTCTTCACGGCGGTCAGCTCATGGACCCGTTCGACCATGCGCGTGGTGCACGAGTATGTGCGTGGCGGCGCGTGTTCTGGTTCACCCGTGCCGACCTCAACGCCCTGATCGGACGAAAGCGAAATCGTTGGGCGCTCAGCCACCCGTTAAAGCTCGCAGCCCGAAAATACGTAGGCGAATTTCTGAAACGGACTACCAAGCCAACTGCTGGCGCGTCAGATCGATGCGTCCGAATCGTCACGGACGACGAATCGAGCGCCCTTGCAATGGTGGCTGACCAGAGTCGAACGGACTTCAATCCGCCATGCCCATGGCTCGCACTGTGCCAGAACGAACGGGGGCAACAGTTTCAGAATATTGTGGGTAGTTTTCGCACATCGAAATCCATTCAGAAATCGCTTGAGCACCACGGCTGCATGATGCATCCTTCAGAACTCAACACCATGCCAATGTCCCCATGCCCATCACCAGCGCCCTGATCCGGTCGGTCACCGCGACCCTGTACGAACGTGCGCTGAAGAAGATCCCGGAAGATACCAAGGCCGTGCTGCGCCAGGCGCAGGGCGTGGAGCGCTCCGATACCGCCCGCAAGACGCTGACCATCATGCTGCAAAGCGCCGATGCGGCTGAGGCAAAAGACCATTTGATCTGTTCCGACGTCGGCATTCCGGTGTACTCGATCAAGGTCGGTACAGGGGCACGTATCGACGGCGCAATTCGCCAGGCGATCGTCGACGGCTTCGCCGATCTCGCGGCGCAGATACAGCCGCCCATCCTGCGCATGGTTACCAACCCGTTGACGCACCAGCGCAGCCATGCCGGCAAGGACATGCCCATCGTCGCATTCGACATGGTCGACGATGCGGACTATATCGAGATCGTCTGCGCACCAAAGGCCATGGGCAGCGGGCGTTGGGAGGCACTGGAGACATTCGTCTACCCGAGCCTGGAGACGATCGAACGGTACGTGCTTGACGTGGTCTTGAAAGCGGGATCGCAGCCCTGCCCACCTATCGTGGTGGGCGTCGGTATCGGTGGCACCTTCGACCATGCGGCACGCATGGCAAAGCAGCAGATCCTGCGCCCGTTCGGTCAGACCAACCCGGAGCCCATCCTGGCCGACATGGAAAAGCGCCTGCTGATGGCCATCAACAGCATGGGATTCGGCCCCATGGGCACTGGCGGCGACACTACCGCCATGGCCGTACACATCGACTACGCCGCCAGCCACGGCTTCATGCCGGTGGCCGTCGCACTGAACTGCTGGATCAACCGCCGCACCGGCGCACGCCTGCACAACGACGGCACCGTGGAGTGGTTCGAATGAGCACCCCGGAGCCATTGCCAAGGTCCTCGCACAGCAGCCCACCGGGCGAACGCACGCCAATGCACAGCAACGAGACCGTCCGCCACCTGGAACTGCCACTCGATCTCGAAGCCGTGCGCGCCTTGTCGGTCGGGGACCTCGTGACCTTGAGCGGAGACATCACGATCAGCATCGGGTTGCCGACCCACAAGCGCATGGTGCAGACGCTGCAGGCCGGAGAAGCGCTGCCCATCGACCTGCGCGGCGGCGCGTTTTTCCACCTCAGCTCTTACGTGGTCGACGCGCCCGACGGCACGGGTACGCCCGAAGCGCTGTACATGAACCCCAGCACCAGCACCCGTTACGACGCCTATATGCCGCCGCTGATTCGCGGACTCGGCCTGCGCCTGGTCGGTGGCAAAGGCGGGCTGGACCAGCACAGCGTGGCCGCGATGCAGGAGGCCGGTTGCGCCTACCTGTCGTTCCTGGGCGGTGGCTGCACGCTGCTGGCCGAATCGATCGAACGCGTCGTGTCCAGCCACTGGAACGAATACATCTCGCAATTTCGCCTCGTCACCTTGCGTGTGAAGTCCCTCGGACCGGCCACTGTGGCCATCGACGCGCACGGCAACAGCATCTACGAGGATCTGCGCGTGCGCGCCCAGGAGCGCATGCCGCAGATCCTCGCAACCCTGAACCAGCAACGAAAACCAAACCCATAGGAGACTCCATGCACAACCGTCGTACCCTTCTCGGAGCCACCCTGGCCGTCGCCACTGCCCTGGCCATGACCCCTGTCGCCAGCGTCGCACAAAGCGCCTGGCCCAACAAGCCGGTGCGCATCATCGTGCCCTTCCCTGCCGGTGGCAGCACCGACGTGATCGCGCGCCAGCTGGCGCAGCGCCTGGGCAATACGCTGGGCCAGCAATTCATCGTCGAGAACAAGGCCGGCGCTGGCGGCAACATCGGTACCGACGCGGTGGCCAAGGCCGCGCCGGACGGCTACACCATCGGCCTGTCCACCTCGGGGCCGCTGGCGAACAACAAGTCGCTGTACAAGGACATGCCGTACGACTCGGACAAGGATCTGACGCCGATCGCACTGGTCGGCGAAATACCGCTGGTGATCGTGGCCAATCCGCAGGTCAAGGCCACCAATCTGAAGGAGTTCCTCGCGCTGGCCAAGGCCGACCCCAAGGCGATATCGGTCGGTCACCCCGGCAACGGCACGATCGGCCACCTGGCGCTGGAGGCGCTCAAATCCACTGCAGGCGTAGAGATGCAGTCGGTGCCATATAAAGGCGACACACCGGCCATGACCGACCTGCTGGGCGGTAGCATCCAGGCCATTTCGGCCCCGGTCACCGCCTTCATCCCCAACATCCAGGCCAATAAGCTGGTCGCACTGGCAGTAACCTCCAAGAAGCGATTCCCCGGTCTGCAGAACGTGCCGACAGCGCAGGAATTGGGTGTCAATATGGAAGCGACAGTGTGGTTCGCCATCGTCGGCCCCGCCGGCATGCCCAAACCCATCGTCGAGCGCCTGAACCAGGAAATCAACAACTACACCAGCTCGCCGGAAGGCAACGCCAAGCTGGCCCAGTTCGGCATGGTCCATGTCAAGGGCGGGCCTGAGTTGCTGGGCACGCTGATGACCGCCGAAGCCGCCAAGTGGAAAAAGGTGGTCGAGGCGGCAAAGGTGACGATCAACTGAGCGCAAGCCCCATTCCCACCGACTTTCAAACCAGCCTTCCCACACGATGACGAACCCGACACAAGCCGCCGCCGCAGCGAGCAAACCACTGCTGTTCGACTCCCACGCCCACCTGGTCGCCGACGACCAGCAGCGTTATCCGCGCAATCCGATGCAACGCGCAGCCAACGCGCCATATCGGGCGCCGGGCGTGATCGGCAAACCAGGTGGCCACCACGGCCCCAACCCGATCAACGAGGTGCCGGACGCCGCGCGCGTATTGCGCTGGATGCAGGAGCAGAACGTCGACGGCATCGTGGCGGTGCAAAAACGCATGATCTACCGCTACGACAACAGCTACATCCTGGACTCGTCGGACCAATATCCCGACCTGTTCAGCGCGGTGGTCATCCTCGACGCACAGGACCCTGCCACGCCGGACCAGGTGCGCGGCATGATCCGCGACCATGGCCTGGCCGGCGTGCGCCTGTTCGGCGGTCGCGAACCCGACGGCAGCATGCCCTGGCTCAATTCCCCACAGGCGCTCAAGACCTGGGACGTGGCCCAGGAGGCCGGGCTGGTCATGGACCTCGAAGTGCTGGCCACCGGCGGTGGCGGCCCCTCGATTCCCACCATCATCGCGCTGGCCCGGCAATACCCCGACATCCGGCTGGTGCTCGACCACCTGCTCGAACCGGAAATGGAGGAAGGCGCGGATTTCGGACTCGATGCCCGCTACGAGAGACTTGCTGCGGAGAAGAACATCTTCTTCAAGTTCACGTCGATCAACCTGGACATCTGCCGCGAAGCCGGCATTCCCGCCGACAAGGTGTTGCGACGCGCGGTCGATTTGTACGGTGCGGACCGGGTCATGTGGGGTTCGGATATCGGCACCTCGTCGGGCACGTATGCGGACATGGTGCAACGTCTGCTCGTGGCCGCCCAATCGCTGACGCCGCAGGAGCAGGCAGCGGTGTTTCACGACACCGGCAAACGCGTCTTCGTCAAGGGGGGTAGCCGCAAACCCGCCATCGGCGCCAAACCATGAGCGAACACTTCACCACCATCCCTGCCCAGGGCATGGACACCGCCACAGCCTACCGGCTTTTGTGCGGCGTGGTGGTGCCGCGTCCGATTGCGTGGATCACCAGCATCAGCGCGGGCGGCATCGTCAATGCAGCGCCGTTCAGCTCGTACAACTACGTCGCGCACAGCCCGCCCATGCTGGCGGTGAACATAGGCACCCGCAATGGCGAACTCAAGGACACTGCGCGCAACATCGTGCAAAACGGCGAATTCGTCGTCAACGTCGCCACCGAGTCCAACATGGAGCTGATGCACCAGACCTCCGCCGAGTTCGCGCCCGACACCAGCGAGGCGCAAGCGCTGGACATCGCGCTGCTGCCCAGCACCGTGGTGCGCCCGCCGCGCATTGCGATCTCGCCAGTCCAGATGGAGTGCAAGCTGCACCAGAAGGTGCAACTGGGCCGGTTCAACACCCTGTACATTGGCGAAGTTGTCGCGTTCCACCTGTCCGACACGGTCTACGATGGCCGCCATGTCGACAGTCGGCTGCTGCGCCCGATTGCCCGCCTCGGCGGCCCGCATTATGCCGCGCTGGGCGAGATCTTCACCCGTCCGATCCTGCAGACGCCACCGGCATCTGTCGCCAACGCGGGCACCGGACCATGAACCCGCGCCGCCAACTGCAACGCCGGCCCGAGCGTTACCAGGTCGGCACCTTCGTCAAGACGGCGTCGCCCCAGGTGATCGAGATACTGGGTGGCAGCGGCCTGGACTTCGCGGTGCTGGACGCCGAACACGCCCCGCTCGATCGCGCCATGCTCGACCTGATGATGCTGGCCGGACGCGCAGCCGACCTTCCCCTGCTGGTGCGTATCCCTGACAGTCAGCCAGCCACTTTTCTGTCGGTGCTCGACATGGGAGCGGCCGGCGTGCTGGTGCCCCATGTCGATACCGTGGCCCAGGCCGAAGCGGCCGTCGGCAGCGCGCGTTTCCGTGGCGGCAGCCGTGGCTACTCCAGCTCACCGCGTTTCGCCGGCTACGGCAGCCTGGGCATGGTCAAGGCCTTGACAGCGGGCGACCAGGCCATGGT
>JAGPBF010000221.1 GCA_018063505.1 Rhodoferax sp. | reverse complement strand
CCTTGGGGTGACCGGTGGTGCCGCTGGTGAACTGCACGTTGATCGCGTCATGCGAATCTAACGCTTGCTGCAACGTGTCGGCATACGCCTTCTGCGCCGGCCCGCCCATGCCGGTGGTCTGCGCGAAGCTGAACATGCCGGCGCGGTAGAAGTCGCCAAAATGCACCACGGTCTTGAGCGCGGGCAGGCGTTTGCTGGCGATCTGGCCGGGCAGGTTATGCGCCATCTCGGGCATCACCTCGTCGAGCATCGCCAGGTAGTCGCTGCTCTTGAGGCCGACGGCGGTGAACAGCACCTTCACGCCCACCTTGTGCAGCGCGTATTCCAGTTCGCTGACGCGGTAGGCCGGGTTGATGTTGACCATGACCGCGCCGATACGTGCCGTGGCGAACTGCACCAGCACCCACTCGGGCCGGTTGGGCGACCAGATGCCAACCCGGTCGCCCCGCTCCACACCCAGGCTCAGCAGGCCGCAGACCAGGCGGTCGACCGCGTCGCGGAACTGGCGCCAGGTCCAGCGCACGCCATGCTCGACGAACACGAAGGCATCGCGGTCACCGTCGGACGCCGCCGTGGCGTCCAGCAGTTGGCCGATGGTCTGCTCCACCAGCGCCGGCGTGGTGGGGCCTTTCACATGCGCGCTGCCGCCAATGGGTCGACGCGCCGCCGCGTCAAGGCCGCCCGGATTATCGGTTGATGGATGGGTGCTCACCAATATCTCCTGTTGCCGGATTGCTCCGTCAAAGCATCATCGTACGCCAGCCACTGTGGTGATCGAACAGCCCGACTGGATAGAGGACCGCATTTTGCGCCGGACCCGTCCTGCCGATGGTGACTCTGTCAGGTGCCGGCAGCCCCATCGGGCACCAAGCCCAAGGCGCGTAATTGCGCTTGCAGTTCTGCGCTGCACGCCCACGGCAGGATAGGCGCATTCTGGCGCTCGTCGGGCGGGTTGCCGGGCAAGCCATCGGACCAGCCACCACATCCGACCAGCGGCAGCAGCGGGCGTTTGTGCAGCCAGGCCAGACAGACCTCGGAGATGGTGCCGGCCCGGCCACCGATAACGATACACGCGTCCCCCGCCAGCGCCATCAGCAGATTACGTGCGTCGCCCATGCCGCATGGAATCACGACACCTGCAGGCCAGTCGGCCGCCGGCATGTCGCCCTGGGGAATGATGCTGATGACCAGGCCACCCGCGGCCACCGCGCACTCGGCGGCGACCCGCGTGGCCGGGCTGCCGCAACCGCTGACCACGGTGATGCCCAGCCTGGCCAGCAAGGCACCCGCTTCCCCGGCCAGCGCATATGCCGGCGAACCGGGTTCTGCGCTCCCCAGAATGCAGACCTGTGGTTTGCGTTGTGGGTGGTTTATCGATGTGGTGCCCGGTGATTGCATGGCCCTGCTTACTCCCGTTTGGCGCTCTGCGCAGGCGGCGCCGCCGCGATGAACGCCTGCACATCGTCGACTACCGGAGCCAGCCAGCGCAGCGGCCAGGAAAAGGCACCAATCAAGGTCAGGTGGTTGGTGCGCGGATAAAACTGCAGCGTCACCGGCACACCGGCCGCCTGCAGCTTGCTGGCCAGCTGCTGGGTGTTGCGCTGCGGGTTAACCAGGTCATCGTCCGGTGCCGCGCCAAGAAAGCTGCGCGGCGCCTGCGCCGACGCGAATTCAATCGGCTGCGAGTCTGGTGGATAGTTCGGGTGAAAGAACACCGGCTTCGCGTCCGGGTTCTTGATCGGGTAAAAGTCGTAGGGGCCGGCCAGACCGATCCAGCCGGCGAGTTCGTCCGGTGCATGGCCGGCGGCCTTGAGCCAGCGTGCATCAAGTGCAAGCATGGCCGCGTTGTAGCCCCCGGCGCTGTGGCCCATCACGAACACCCGCTTCGGGTCGCCGCCCAGACGCGCGGCCTGATCCAGGCCATATGCCAGCGCCTGCGCACTGTCGATCAGGAAATCAGGGTAACGCACCTGAGGGTACAAGCGGTAGTCGGCCACCAGTGTCAACACACCACGCGCCGCCAGCGCCTCGGCCACGAACTGGTAGTCGGCCCGCGCACCCGAGTTCCACGATCCGCCATAGAAAAACACCACGGCCGGCCAGCCAGCAGCGGGTTTCGTGGCGGTCGGCGTATAGATATCGAGCTTCTGGCGTGGCAATGTGCCGTAGGCTACGTCGGCTTTGCGCGTATAGCTGCCGCCGGGTGTCAGCGTGTTGAGCACGCCGGTGGCGGAGCAGCCGGTCAGCAGCACGGTTGATACGATAGCGAGTAAGGTGGCCAGGCGATGCCTGCCACGGAGCAACAGCTTGTGGCGCAATCTTGTGTCTTTCGGTGAATCAGGGTATCCGGTGGTTGAGAGTCCCACATCCTGGCTTGCCTGGAGATCTTGCGGATGTTATTCATTTTGCATCAACTGCCCGGACAGGCGCGACAGGCCCCATTGCACGGCGCATGCGCGAAGGGCAATACCGCAGCAGCTCGCTATTTCCTGCCTGAACTATTGGGCGTGTGCTGGCGATTCAACGCAGGCAGGTCAGGCATGTTCTTCGAATCGATCCTCGCTTTGACGCTGGCCTTGCTGGCGTTGGCCTTCTCCGCGACAGCCTGCTGACTGCCGAGCGGGCTGGGGTGCTTTGGAACATCTGGTGTCGGGACCGGTCCGGTGTTGGTGGGCTTCATGATTTTCACTCCTTGAACGCTGCGTACAGCAAATTGAACTGGCAATGTCCATTGAGAACCGAATCACCGGTCGGCGCCACGGCACCGCGGCGCATCGCCACGTAGGACTGAACCCCACAAACCCTCTGTTCGCTGGCGAACGGACGGTGCGCCAGGAATGGTCCAGAGTCAAGGGCATGGTCCGGCAATGACGGCTCGATCTGGAAACTTCTGAGCCACCGTTGCGCGCGGTTGCCGCATTCCCCCTCAAGAAGGTCATGATGATGGGTCTATCGAGCAATACCAAACATGCCTACGGGTTCAAGAACTTTTCTGAACACAGTTCTCAGTTGACCGCTGCGGCCGCTGCCATGGATGTGGAAGGATTGACGCGCTCCCAGGCAAACAGTGGAATGTTTTCGTCCTCGGTGGCCGGGCAGCCGGAGTTCACTATAGCGTTGCGGGCCTCAGGCGCATTCGTATTTTTCCGCGACCCTGTCTGGCCGGTGCACGGAGCCTTTATTGGAAGCAGCATGACAGACGCGGCCCGCAAGGCGCTTCGCTGGGCCAGAGAAAATGCCCCTGTGGCCAGCTGATTCGAACGACGTAAGCATTGCTCAGGCTGCCTGCGCATGGTTTGTCCGTGCAGCGCGCAAGTTGGAGTCGAGCCGGTGCAACGCCGTGCGCAATCCTTCTTCGAAGACCGGGTGATAGAACGGCATCCGGATCATCTGCGCGACCGTCATTTCATTTTGCAATGCCCAGGCAAGAAGATGTGCCAGATGTTCGGCGGCGGGTGCCAGCATTTCCGCGCCCAGGAATCGGCCAGTGGCGGGATCTCCGTAGACATTGAGCAACCCCCTGTTCCTGAGCAGGATGCGCGCGCGTCCCTGGTCCTCGAAGCTCACCTGTCCGGTGGCGAAGGTATCGGGTTTCATCGAATGGAATCCGCCCCCGACAATGGCGATTTGCGGATCAGTGAACACCACACCGATAGGCGCGCGGCGCACGCCGTGTTCCACCTGCCTGCCCTGAGCGACTCGAGCGGCATTGTCACCCGCAATGCGCCCCTCGTCAGCCGCCTCGTGCAGCAGTGGGATGAAGTCGCTGGCATCGCCCGCGATGAAGATCGGGCTTGAGCCTTGCGCAATGGCAGTGCGGGTGGTCGCCGGATCGAACGACGGTACACCTTTGGCGTCGAGCTTGAGCGTGGTGTTGTCGAGGCCCAGGTCCGACACGTTGGGTATGCGACCCGTGGCAGCCAGAACGAAATCAAAGTGTTCGGTCGTCAGGGTTCCTTGTGGGCCGGTGCGCCGAATGACGACGCGGCCGCCATCACGCTCCATGGAAGCAATGTTCGCGTCGGGCTCCAGCACGAACTCGCTCTTGAAGGTCGCGATGGCGCAGGCCAGTATCTCCGGGTCGCTGAGCGGGCCCAGGTGGCCGCCGCGTCCCAGCACCGCGACACGAACACCCAGACGATGCAGCGCCTGTCCGAGCTCAAGACCGACAATGCCCGGGCCGATCACGGCCACGGATTTGGGCAAGTCGGTCCAGTCGAAGACATTGTCACTGACGATGAGTCGCTCGCCCAGTGCCTTGAACGAATCCGGGTAGTCAGCACGCGAACCGGTCGCGATGACGATGCTTTTGGCCTGCACGCGGGTATGGTTGGCGACTGCCAGTGTCCGGTTGTCGACGAAACGCGCGTGGCCGAGAAGGCGGTCCGCGTCCGGAATCTGTTGCACTTCGCCGAGCGCAAAACCGACGAAGCGGTCGCGCTCGCACCTGATGCGATCCATCACTGCGCGGCCATCGATCCGGACAACCCCGTCGACATGAATGCCCATTTCCGGCGCCTTGCCAACGGCGTGGGCAGACCCGGCGGCAGCAACGAGGAGCTTGCTCGGCATGCAACCGACGCGCGCGCAGGTGGTGCCGTAGTGGCCGCCCTCGATGATCACTGCGCTCGCTCCTGCGGCTTTGGCGGCGCGGTACGCGATCATGCCTGCCGTGCCGGCGCCGATGACTGCCACATCAACCTGCAGGTTGTTCATATCTCCTCCTCGCTTGACTCAAAGGCGTGGTCGCAAGGTCGTCGGCCTCGGGCCTCTACAGCACGCTGCCCAAAGCGGACGTGCGCGATGCGAAGCAGGTTTCCAGCCCATCCGCAGCGGCGCAGAGCGATTGCACAGGCCAGCGCAGACACACCTGATGTGCACCCGCATCTGACCGCTGGTGCAACTCATTGAGGGCTGACGCCGGGTGGTATCACCCGAACCAAACGGCACCTGCATCCCACCCTGCCACAAAGCAGCAGTCAAATGTCGCGGGGACTTGCACCGTAATTGCGTTGCGCAGATGTACGAGCTGTCAGCCGGCCTTCCCGTGCGTCGCCAGCGTGGCGGAAAGAGTGATCTCGGGCACGCCTGCCAGCGCCACAGACAAGGGGCACTCGCGCTTGGCCTGCTGCGCGATCTCCTGAAATCGGGCATCACTGATCTTCGCCACCACCGCCTGCAGAACCAGGGCGATCCGGTCAATGACGAAACCGTCGCCCTGCCGGGTCAGTCGCACATGGGCTCGGGTATCGACCGATGTGGTGGCGAACCCGGCCTTGTCACAGGCGAAGGAAAACGCCATCGTGAAGCATGCGGCGTGCGCTGCTCCCAGGATCTCTTCTGGGTTGGTCCCGCGCCGGTCGTCTTCGAAGCGGCTTGCGAATCCGTAGGGGTAATTGCGCAGTGCCTCGGTTTCAGTGCTGATCTGGCCCTGACCCTGCTTGCCAGCACCCTCCCAATGCACGTTGGCTGTCTTTTCGATCATGATGAATCCTTTCAATTGAATCGCGAAGTGGTGGTTATTGCGCTCGCGGATGCGCTTGCGGACGCCAACCCACAGTCTGTGGGGTCGGGGCCCATCGCAGCCATAGGGCAGATGGAGTTTTGTTCGTAGGACGAGGCCCACTGGCTTGCAGAGGCCCGCAAGCGGGTGCGGTCCCCATCAACGAACTCTCGCGTTGCGAAGACTGCCGGTGGCGGACCATGTAACTGCTTCACGCGGACGGGCATCGTCGTTTCGATGCGCATCGTGGTGGCAGCCTTTGTCTGCTTTTTGCTTACAACTTTTATGCGCCATAGGTGGGGCACCGTACAGCGCCGCAAGGACCGATGTTGCACAGTCAGGCATATCACGAAGCCTGATACCCCATGAACCTCCACCCCACGCAGACCAGCATCTTTGCGGCCGCCGTCGTCAGGATCATCGCGTCGCGACAGCACTGAAACACCAGACAGATGATGCAGATGAATGCCGTAGCCACGGTGCTGAGAAGAGTCCTCAAGATCGACTACCCACCGTCGAATGTAGCTGCCTGCAAGCGCGCAGCGAACGACGGACACACAACCCATCCACTGCATTTCGCCTACCTGCCTGTCATGGAAAAGAAGGCCTTTGCAGGCGCGACTGCAGAATTGCTGGACCGCTGGTTGCAGGACCGTTCTGATGCCAGGGCGGCTGCGCGACCGTTGCCCGCTTTGCACGATTCTCCGGGCGTGCTGCGCAACGCAGACCGATTCTCCCTCGAACATGCCGCATCGGCGCTGAAGAATCTGCAATCCGTGAACATGGCAGGACGCGCCGTGATCCATCTCTCGACTTCCTGCCTGACGGACCCGCTGTTGCCCGTCTATGTCATCAGCCTGCTCCAACGGCGTGGAGTGCGCCTGGATGGCGTCAATGTGACCCTTGGCGCTGGCCGGCGGTGCCCATCCTCAGCGGGAAGCTTGCCCAACGCAATCCAGTCTCCATCGTTTGTTGGGTACCGCACTGACGAAGACATGGTCAGGCGAGCATCATCGGTCGATGCCCTTCTGGGCAGACGAGGAACTGCATGAAAACTGAACGCACCCTGTATGACGTGTTGGAGGTCAGCCAGCTGGCGAGCCCCGTCGTGCTCAAGGCAGCTTATCGTTCGCTGGCCCAGTCCCTTCACCCCGAC
>JAGPBF010000002.1 GCA_018063505.1 Rhodoferax sp. | reverse complement strand
CTCGAACGTGCGGCGCCCTCCAAGTTGTACCGGTTGGGCATGGAGGCGATGCAGTTGGGATTGATGTCCGCAGGGATGGCCCCGGTGGTCGACCGATTCCGTCCGGTGATGCAGCGCGTCGCACGCCAAAGCGGCGACACGGTATTCCTCATCGTGCGAAGTGGTGACCACGCCTTGTGTCTGCACCGGGAAGAAGGACCGTACCCCGTCAAGGCCTTCGTGGTGGAGCCGGGAAGCAGGCGACTGCTTGGCGCCAGCTCGGTCGGCATGAGCATACTGGCCAATCTAACTGATGCAGAGGTTTTGGCAAGTTATGCGCGGCACGAAGCGGAGTATGGCCGATTGCGATTCACTGCCGACAGGCTGATGCGCGCCGTACGCGACGCGCGAAAAAAAGGCTATTCCGAAGCGCAGGATTTCCGCAGCGACGAGACCAACGGCGTGGGTTGCAGCTTCAAGCTGTCGCGTGGCAGCTTCGCTGGCATCAGCATTGCGGCCATCAACTCGCGCATGCCGCCTGAGCGCCGCCGGGAGTTGGGTCAACAACTGGTGCACGAGGTACAGGCGTTTGCCTGGAGCCCGGAAACGGATCGCGAGCCGCCTGAGCGAAAGCCTGCCAGGACCCGATCGGCATGAACTGACGATCGCCAGTGGCGAGGCGGAAATGCGCGTGCTGTCCATACAGCACCGATAGATGAGCTGGATTCGCCTGCTTGCGGGGCCTCATGCTTGCACTGTCGGACCTGCCACTGGCATTCAGTTGACCTTGATTTATCAAAAATCTCGCCATGCAAGATATTTTCTTGATAAATCTTGTCCCTGGATTATGTGTTGAATAAATTCGACAGATTGCATCAACGCGTGGCGCCAATCATTTTTTTGCTCGCGACAGCGCAACTGCCCCGCGCACATGCAGTCGATCAACTTGTGTATCCAAGGAACACCTTATGAACTGCTCTCTCAAGGACGAAGAAAAAATTGCGGCTTTTCGCGAGATGGCTGGCCATTGGCAAAACAAGGACTGGCGCAGATGTGCCGATATGTTCGCACCCAACGGAGTCCTGCATTCGATGATGAAGGACCCGATCGTCGGTCGCGAGTCCTTTTATGAACGCATGTTGCAACTCGCCACGCCCAACAAGTCGGTGAAGCTGCATATCGGCCGCATTGGCGTCATCGATGGTGCTGTGGTGGTGGAGCGTACGGACGAAGTCATCGTCGACGGCGTCAGTCGTTCCGTGCCTGTCGTCGGTATCCTGGAATTCGATGGGCCAATGATCACGGTGTGGCGGGACTATTACGATCGTGGCCAATTGATGTGGGCGCAACACAAGACCGAGCAGGTCACTGCCCGGCCGTTCGTTCCGTCCGGTGAGACGAAAGAGGTACTGCATGGCTAACGCATCCTTGAGAAAGATCGTCTCCTTCTATTGCCGCTTTACGCCCAGCTACAGCAAGATCGGATTTCATGCGCGCCGGCTTCTCTGGCCACGCATGGACGATGATTTCTCTGGCCAGACCTGGCTGGTCACCGGTGGCTCTGAGGGTATCGGCGGCTCGGCCGGACGATCGGCCGTCAACGCAGGCGCGAGCTTGATCGCCGTGGCGCGCGATATTGGCAAGCTCAAGGCATTTTCCGAATCCACCGACCATCCGCGCAATGTTGCAACCGAGGTCGCGGACTTTTCATTGCAGCACGACATCCTGCAACTCGTCGACCGATTGCAGGCGCGCGGCTGCCGAATCGATGTGCTGGTGAACAACGTCGGCATTCAGAAACGCGACCAGGTCATCACCGGGGAGGGCGTCGAGTTTTCTTTCGCCACCAACGTGCTCGGGCACTACCTGCTCACGCGGGAACTGCTCGCGCGCAAAATACTCACCGACAACGCGGTGGTGATAGAAGTGTCGTCGGGTGGCATGTACAACCATGCGATGGTCGTCGAGGATCTCAATATCACCGGCGACGGCTACCTCGGCGTGCGGGCCTACGGATTGGCCAAGCGTGGCCAGGTCATGCTGGCGAGCTACTGGCGGCAGAAATACAAGGACACGGCAAAGTCTTTCTACGCCATGCATCCGGGTTGGACCCGTACGGCCAGCGTGGGTCGTTCGATGCCGCGGTTCGTGGCCATCCTCAAGTCAGTGCTTCGCAAGCACTACCAGGGGGCCGATACCATCGTGTGGCTGGCTGCGACACGGCCGCAACAAGTGGGTGCGGAGTCGATCTGGTTCGACCGCAAGGAGCGGCCGGCGCACATCTATGCGCACACGCCAAAGTCGACCGCCAGTTCTGCCGACGTCGTGACAACGCTCGAGCGCTTTCTGGTGCAGCCTCCGTCGCAATGGCAGTCCGAAAGCGCAAAGGACAACGAGGCTGTCAGCAATCCGGCCAAAGCGGCGGTGCCTGCATGACGAGGCGTGTGCCGGCAATCACTCACCAGCCGATGGGAAGGGGGCTTGCTGGCGCAATTTCCAACAACGGTATTTCCAGTTTGGGCTGCAGAACTGGCGGCGCGGCGATGCAGGTCGGACATCACGCAAGTATTCGGCGGTATCGCGATCGCCCATTTCGGCCGCGGACCGGCTTCCTGCCGATGCAGTTGGCAGCACACGGGGGTGCTTTGCTGGGCCTGACGGGCGGTCTTGCACTGCGTTGGGTGACTGCAACGACAACCCAGAACTCGGGCGCAGGTTGACAACTTGTCGCCGACTCTACCCGCAGCATGCCAGACTCCACGCGAAATCCACCTGCATGCCCCTGACCCAGACCCCACACGCCAACGCATGAAGATCCGGGTGTCGGATTTGTTCTCCATTGCGGATTTCCGCAAGCTGTTGTTCGTCGGCTTCGCATCGTTCGTCGTGCGCTGGATCGAGATGGCTGGCCTTTGCACTGTTTGCCTACCAAGGTCAGTGAGCCTGAAGTCTTGCCAAGCAAGTTCGCACGGCTTCAGTTTTGCTGAAGGTGAACTCCCGCTTCAGGTCATCGGCATTTTTGACGGAGATGCAATAACCGGAACGGATTTTGATGGTGGCCATGAAGCACTCCAGGTTGAGGAGTCTTCTATAGGCAGCAGGCTTATTCGCCGCTTATCGAACGCGGCCAACGTGTTTGATTTGGCACAGTATTCTTGAATCGCCCAAATCTCAGACACTGTTGATTGCGTATGTGTTTGATCTTTGACGATATGTGGTCGGGGTGAGAGGATTCGAACCTCCGGCCTCTACGTCCCGAACGTAGCGCTCTACCAGGCTAAGCTACACCCCGATTCCAGGCACAAAAACCGATTTGATCAGTTGTTGCGCTCCAAAAGTTGCGCTGCCAATTGTATCAAACAAGCGGTGTGCGGCCCCTGCGGCAACTGGCCTGCAGCGGCAATTGCACGCTTTGCTTCCTCGGCCGCAGCATCTCGCGAATAGGTCAGTGCGCCGGTTTCTCGCACTATCTCCACTATCTGTTCCAACAGGTCCACGGCACCCGTCTGGATCGCGCTGGTGATCAGTGCCTTCTGTTGCGCCGTGCCGCGTTGCATGGCACAGATCAACGGCAGTGTCGTCTTGCCTTCGCGCAGATCATCGCCCAGGTTCTTGCCCATCTTGCCGCTGTCCCCGGCATAGTCGAGCACGTCGTCGATGACCTGGAACGCCGTTCCGAGCGCCTGTCCGTAGTCGGCGCAGGCCTGCTCCAGCGAAGGTGAGGCTCCGGCAAGAATGGCGCCGGCCCGTGCGCTGGCCTCGAAGAGTTTGGCGGTCTTGGATCGGATGACATGCAGGTAGCCGGCGCTGTCGAGCGTGGCATCGTGCATATTCATCAACTGCAGGACCTCGCCTTCTGCGATGACATTGGTGGCGTCTGCCAGGACCTCCATGATGCGCATGTCCTTGGCGTCAACCATCATCTGGAAGGCGCGCGAGTACAGAAAGTCTCCGACCAGGACGCTGGCCGGATTGCCGAAGGTCTCGTTGGCCGTGGCGCTGCCGCGCCGCAGGGCTGAACCGTCGACCACGTCGTCATGCAAAAGCGTGGCGGTGTGGATGAATTCGACGACCGCTGCCATGTTGAACCGCTGCGAGCCTTGATAACCCAAGGCGCCACAGGTCAGAAGCAGCAAGGCCGGTCGCAGTCGCTTGCCACCCGCGCCAATGATGTAGTGTGAAACCTGACCAACCAGGGGTACACCGGAGGCGAGCCTGCGCGCGATGACGGCGTCCACTTCCTGCATGTCTGCCGCAATGACGGCCAGACCAGGGGATGTTGGGGGGGAAGAAGCCTGCAAGGACAATAACTCGATCTGTTTGGCGCGATTATAGAAAGATGACCGGGCCTCGCACATGCATGACGAACAAAGCCTTGCCTGATCCATTTCAGGTGTGCTATGCTCTTTGGCTGCGCGGAATTCCGTCCGCGCAGCTATGGAAGAGTCAAGAACGACTTGAAATAAGAGGTCAACATGTACGCGGTCATAAAAACCGGTGGCAAGCAATATCGGGTTGCTGCCGGCGAGAAAATTAAAGTAGAACAGATTGCTGCGGATGTAGGCCAGGAAATCGTCATCGACCAGGTTCTGGCCGTCGGAAACGGCGCTGAAATCAAGGTTGGTACGCCCCTGGTATCCGGCGCAACAGTCACAGCCACGGTGCTGGCACACGGCAAACACGAAAAAGTGACCATCTTCAAGATGCGCCGTCGCAAGCATTATCAAAAACGTCAAGGTCATCGCCAGCAGTTCACCGAACTGCAAATCGGCGCGATTGCAGCCTGACGACCTATTGAAACCGGAAATTCCTGTTTCAGACTGACTGGAGAAGCTAAATGGCACAGAAAAAAGGCGGCGGCTCAACGCGAAACGGGCGCGATTCCAAGCCCAAAATGCTGGGTGTGAAGAAGTTCGGCGGCGAGGCCATCTCTGCTGGTTCGATCATCGTGCGTCAGCGTGGCACCAGGTTCCACCCAGGTACCAACGTCGGCATTGGCAAGGATCACACCTTGTTCGCGCTGGCAGACGGCAAAGTGTCGTTTGCAGTCAAGGGCGCGATGAACAAACAGACGGTGTTCGTCACCACGGCCTGATACGGCCCAGTTCTGGCTCAAAACCCTGCGCCCGGCGCGGGGTTTTTCGTTTATAAGCTCCGATGGAGCAAGCCAGATCGTGCAGCAGGCGGCTTGTCTGCCATGAACGCGCCACCCGCCCTGAACGCCGGCCAGTTGAATCCATTGCCATGAAATTTGTTGACGAAGCCTTTATCGACGTCTCCGCTGGAGACGGTGGGGCGGGCTGCGTCTCGTTCCGGCACGAGA
Source organism: Rhodoferax sp. (assembly GCA_018063505.1). Lineage (GTDB taxonomy): Bacteria > Pseudomonadota > Gammaproteobacteria > Burkholderiales > Burkholderiaceae_C > CAISIP01. Next base: position 74,326 of record JAGPBF010000002.1, on the reverse strand, counting down.
AATACAAGGAGTTCGGCGGTCCCAATGGCGGTGACGGCGGCCGCGGCGGCCATGTTTTCGCTGTCGCTGACGTCGGCCTCAACACGCTGGTGGACTTTCGTTTTGCCCGCCGCCACGATGCCAAGCGTGGCCAGCACGGCATGGGTTCGGACATGTTCGGCGCCGCGGGTGATGACATCACACTGCGAATGCCGGTCGGTACGGTGATCTCTGATGCCGAAACCGGAGAGGTGCTCTACGAACTGCTGACGCCGGGGGAGGTCATCACGATTGCCAAGGGCGGCGATGGTGGTTTCGGCAATATGCGTTTCAAGAGCGCGATCAATCGCGCGCCACGGCAGAAAACGCCGGGCTGGCCAGGCGAGAAAAAGAACCTGAAGCTCGAACTCAAGGTATTGGCCGATGTAGGTCTGCTCGGCATGCCCAATGCCGGCAAGTCGACCTTGATATCCGCGATCTCCAACGCACGACCACGTATCGCAGATTACCCGTTCACGACCTTGCACCCGAACCTGGGGGTCGTCCGGGTAGGGCCATCGCAGAGTTTTGTCGTCGCCGACCTGCCCGGACTGATCGAAGGTGCAGCCGAGGGCGCCGGCCTGGGCCATCTGTTCTTGCGCCATCTCCAGCGTACCCGGTTGCTGCTGCATGTGGTGGACATGGCGCCTTTCGACGACAGCATCGACAACGTGGCGCAGGCCAAGGCCATCGTCAATGAACTGAAGAAATACGACCCGAAGTTGTACCGCAAGCCGCGCTGGCTGGTTCTCAACAAACTGGACATGGTGCCGCAAGAGCAGCGTGCCGAACTGGTTGCCACTTTTGTTCGTCGCATGCGCTTCAAGGGGCCTGTCTTTGAGATTTCGGCGCTGACACGCGAAGGATGCGAAGGCCTGGTGCAGGCGGTCTTCAAGCAGGTCAAGGCCCAGCAGGCACTGGAAACCCTTGTACCGGTGGTGGATCCCAGGTTCCCGACGGGCGACACGCCTGCCACTTGAGTTTCCAATCCCCTTTGTCGGTTCACGCGCGCCGAGCCATGTATTTTCTGAAACGATGAGCAAATTTGTCCCGCCGGCCGTGATGCGTCAGGCCCGACGCATCGTCGTGAAAGTCGGCTCCAGCCTGGTCACCAATGACGGGCGTGGCCTGGACGAGGAGGCAATCGGCGAATGGTGCCGGCAGCTTGCTTTGCTGGTGGCCGACAAACGCGAAGTGATCATGGTGTCCAGCGGCGCAATTGCCGAAGGCATGAAGCGCCTGGGCTGGCGCACCCGACCGCACGAGGTGCATGAGTTGCAGGCAGCGGCGGCGGTCGGGCAGATGGGGCTGGCGCAGATGTACGAGTCCAAGCTTCGTTCGCATGGGCTTGGCAGTGCGCAGGTCTTGTTGACCCACGCCGATCTGGCCGATCGGGAGCGTTACCTCAATGCACGCTCGACGCTGATGACGCTGCTCAAGCTTGGCATCATCCCGGTGATCAACGAGAACGACACCGTTGTCAATGACGAGATCAAATTCGGCGACAACGACACGCTCGGTGCATTGGTTGCGAATCTCGTGGAAGCTGACCTGCTGGTGATCCTCACCGACCAGAAAGGGCTTTACACCGCAGACCCGCGCAAGGATCCAACCGCGCAGTTTGTGCACGAAGCCAAGGCTGGTGATCCCGCGCTCGAGTTGATGGCGGGTGGCGCCGGTTCGAGCCTGGGACGGGGCGGCATGATTACCAAGATCCTGGCCGCGCGCAGGGCGGCTGGTTCGGGCGCATCGACCGTGATTGCCTGGGGCAGGGAGCCCGATGTGCTGCAACGCCTGATTGGCGGCGAGTCGATCGGGACACTTCTGGTGGCGCAAACGCAGAAAACGCAGGCACGCAAGCAGTGGATCGCCGATCACCTGCAACTGCGTGGCGCTGTCACCGTCGACGCCGGGGCAGTCGCCAAGTTGCGTGATGAAGGCAAGAGTCTGCTTCCGATCGGAATGGTCGGTGTGACCGGCGAGTTTTCACGTGGTGACGTGATCGCCGTCAGGGCCCCATCGGGAATCGAGATAGCACGTGGCCTGGCCAATTACTCCAGCTTTGAAGCCAGGTTGATCTGCCGAAAATCGTCGAATGCATTGGAAGGCCTGCTCGGTTACGTAGCCGAGCCGGAGATGGTGCATCGCGACAATCTCGTGGTCACCCGCTGATCGCGACGGCACGCCATACCCGCCTGACCTGGCGCATGCACCCGCGCAGCGTGGCTCCAAGCCGGCAGGACTGCAGTCGTCCCGGCTGAATCGCTACTGCTGCGTCCCGTCGAAACGCGATGACTTGAGTTTGCGGATGATCGATTCCGGCGAACTGGATGTTGCGGCACGGCCATCACAAGCGCCCTGGCGCGCCAGGGCCAGCGCGTGCATCGAGCGCTGATTGCCGTTCAAAGGCAGCCATTGCGCGTCCTCGACCGGGTTCCATTTGCCGTCGCTGCCAAAACGGGCATATGTCTTGACCTCACCCTTGAGGCACCAGATGCCTTGGTACATCGCATTGACGTTGCCGCTTTGCGACACGGCCACCGCGACATAACGAACGATTCCATCCTTGCCAACGCTCAGGCTGTCGGGGTCCACGCCGACCTTGACAGTCACGTAACGCGGCATGTCTATCGGAACCAGACGGTCGGCGCTGAACCTGGCAGGAGGCGGCACCTCCAGCTCTTTCCAGTCGGGATCCAGATCGGCAATCTGCGCCAAGGCATTGCCGGCCAACAAGAAACACATAACCACTGTCAAACTAACGCGCATGGGGTTCCCCGGATACATCGGTCTCTGAATTTGTCTGTGGATCCGGTTCGAAGCTTCCACCCGGCGGCAACTCGAACGATGCACCAGGAGGCGCGTCGGCGTGTCCACCATATTCCTGGTCACGCGCCCGGCTTCCGCTGCGCAGAAAACGATTGCGCACGTCATGCCGGGGCAGGTAACGTGACAGTTCGGTCAAGGCCATCTCGTAGACGCCGCGCTTGAACTCCACGACCATGTCCAGCGGCACCCAATAGTCGTTCCAGCGCCATGCATCGAACTCTGGATGGTCTGTGGCGCGCAGGTTCAGGTTCCAGTCGTAGCCGGTCAATTGCAGCAAGAACCAGATCTGCTTCTGGCCTTTGTAATGGCCTCGCGCGTCGCGTCGAATGTAACGATCAGGCACCTCATAACGCAACCAGTCCCGGGTACGAGCGACGACACAGACATGCTCCGGCTGGAGGCCCACCTCCTCGTGCAGTTCACGGTACATGGCCTGTTCAGGGGTCTCCCCCCGATCAATGCCACCCTGCGGAAACTGCCATGAGTGGGTGCGAATGCGTTTGCCCCAAAATACCTGGTTCCTCTGGTTGAGTAGAACGATGCCGACATTGGGCCGAAATCCGTCCCGGTCAAGCATAATCAAACCCCAATTTTCTAACTGAGACCATTATGCCCCGCAAGCGGTGGGTGGCAAAGGTCCCTGTCCTGTTTCGAACCCCATGAAAGCCTCCCGATTTTTCATTTCCACCCTCAAGGAAGCACCAGCCGATGCAGAGGTCGCCAGCCATAAACTGATGATGCGCTCGGGCATGATCAAGAAGCTCGGGGCCGGGATCTACAGCTACATGCCAATGGGATTGCGGGTCATCCGCAAGGTCGAGGCCATCGTGCGCGAAGAAATGAACCGGGCCGGGGCCGTCGAGTTGTCGATGCCGGTGGTGCAGCCGGCCGAGTTCTGGCAAGAGACCGGTCGCTTCACCAAGATGGGCCCCGAGTTGCTGCGCATACAGGATCGCCATGCGCGTGACTACGTCGTGCAGCCCACCAGTGAGGAGGTGGTGACCGACATCGTGCGGCAGGACATCCGCAGCTACAAGCAGTTGCCGCGCAACTTCTACCAGATCCAGACCAAGTTCCGCGATGAACGCCGGCCCCGGTTCGGCCTGATGCGCGGGCGCGAGTTCACCATGAAGGATGCCTACAGCTTCGACCAGGATGTCGCCGGAGCCAAGAGCAGCTATCAGACAATGGCCTTGGCGTACCGTCGCATATTCGACCGTTTCGGCCTGCGTTATCGTGCGGTGGCAGCCGACAGCGGCGCGATCGGCGGCGATCTGAGCGAAGAGTTCCAGGTGATTGCCGCGACCGGTGAAGACGCCATCGTCTATTGCCCGGGCAGCGACTATGCCGCCAACATGGAGAAAGCGGAGGCGCTGGCACCGGCGCAACCGCGGCCTGCCCCCGGCCAGACGCTGACCAAGACTGCCACGCCTGGCAAGAGCACCTGTGCCGACGTTGCACAATTCCTGGGTGTTCCATTGCAGCAGACGGTCAAGTCGCTGGTGGTGACGTCGGAAGAAAAAGACGACACCGGAAATGTCACGAAAACCCAGGTATGGTTGCTGATGCTGCGGGGTGATCATGACCTCAACGAGGTCAAGGCCAACAAGATTCCGGGGCTTGAGTCCGGATTCCGGTTCTCGACATTGGAGGAGATCGACGCGCATTTCGGCTGCAAGCCCGGCTACCTGGGCCTGATCAACCTGCGCCTTCCGGTGCGGGTCGTGGCCGACCGCGAGGTTGCCGTCATGCACGACTGGATTTGCGGCGCCAATGAGCCTGACTTTCACTACACGGGCGTCAACTGGGGACGTGACCTGCCTGAGCCGGAGGTGGTAGCCGACATCCGTGATGTGGTTGCCGGTGATCCTTCGCCCGATGGACAGGGCGTACTCGCGATCGAACGTGGAATCGAGGTCGGCCACGTGTTTTACCTTGGCACCAAATACAGCCGCGCGATGAACGCCACATTCCTGGACGCGGCCGGGAAACCGCAATTCCATGAGATGGGTTGTTATGGCATCGGCATCACGCGCCTGCCGGCGGCGGCGATCGAACAGAACCACGACGACCGCGGCATCATCTGGCCCGATGCGCTGGCGCCATTCACCGTGGTTGTCTGCCCCATCGGCGCGGACCGCAGTGCAGAGGTCAAGACGGCGGCCGAGACCCTGTACGCGCAGTTGCTGCAGGCCGGTGTCGATGTGATCCTGGATGACCGCGGTGAGCGGCCGGGTGCGATGTTCGCCGACTGGGAGTTGATCGGCGTGCCCCATCGTGTCACCATTGGTGACCGTGGGCTCAAGGATGGGCAGGTTGAATACCAGCACCGCCGCGAGACGGCAGCGACCAAGGTCGCAGTGCACGAGATCCTGGGTTTCGTGACGTCCAGATTGGGGCAATGAGGGATTTGACAGCCAGCCACACCTACACACATCACAGCAGCGGCGCCGGTGCGGTCACACGCCGCCAATGGCTGGCCTCCATGGTTCCGGCAGGGATCCTGGCGGTCGCTCATGCGCCGGCACAGGCGGGTGGCCAGCTCGAAGAGCCGCTGATCGACTCGGTGCGCACGGCGCTGAGCGCTTCGGTCAACAGCGCCGCGCCGCCGGTCCCCGATTTCACCGATACCGCCTCCCGGATTGCGTATCTGCGCTGGCTCGGTGCCATGAGCACCCGGTTGAGCCGACGCAAGACCGATCTCGAGACCCGCAAGGAGTTTTTGCAGACCGTCTGGTATGAAAGCAAACGGGCTGGACTCGATACGACGCTGGTACTGGGCTTGATCCAGGTGGAAAGCGGCTTTCGCAAGTTTGCGGTGTCGATCGCCGGAGCCCGGGGTTACATGCAGGTCATGCCGTTCTGGACCCGGGTGCTGGCCTCTGGCGATCCGTCGGTGTTGTTCCACATGCAGACCAACCTGCGGTTTGGCTGCGTGATCCTGCGCCACTATCTGGACCGGGAGAACGGCGACCTCTTCATGGCGCTGGGTCGATACAACGGTTCGCGGGGCAAGGACACCTATCCACGCGCCGTCATGGGCGCGAGCCGCCAATGGCAACACACCATCGTCTGAACAAGGACACTGCGCAGATGCTGCGCTACTGCATGAAGCCGATCGCAGACTTGCGACCGGTCGGCCTGGGCAAGTCTGCCACCTGAACCGCGTCGCGATTGTCAAGGCGGGCGTTGCCGAACCCGGTCATCAGGGCCCGGCGCATATCGCGGGGCGACAGTTCGGCCAGGCGGTCCAGCAGGTCCGATGCCGGTTCGGCGACAAAGCGTTCACCCCATCCGTGGTCGGCGCGGATCGCCTGGTACAGGTTGCGCGCAATCTGCCGCGCCGCGTGTTCATCGGGCGCGTCGACCCAAAACACATTCATGCGGTTCAGGATGGGCTCCGGTATCGTGCGTTCGTCGTTGGCGGTGGTGATCCAGATGACCTGGCTGGCATCGATCGCCACTTCGGCAAACTCATCGGTGAAGTTCTGCGCCGTGTCGTGCTCCAGCAGGCTGTACAAGGCGCCCAGCGGATCGTATTGCGCATCGGCACTGGCCTTGTCGATTTCGTCGACGACGATGACCGGATTGGCATATTCGCCGTCGACCAGCGCCTCGAACACCTTGCCGGGCCTGGCGCCTTTCCACTGCGACGATGCGCCTGACAACAGCCATCCGGCCGTCATCGAACTCATCGGCACCAGGCTCATGCCGGTCCCCAGCAGGTCGGCGAGTTTGCGGGCGAAGTGGGTCTTGCCGATACCCGGTGGCCCCAGCAGCAGGATAGGGGTGACCTCGAGGCCGTCGCGGCAGTCCTGCGCCAGCGCGACATGGCGTTTGACATCGTCCAGTACCTCATGAAAATTGGGCAAGGTCGCATACAGATCGCCCATGTCGGGCACACCGGAAGGTTTGACCTGAAAGCGCTGGGGCCCGCGCTCGAGCATGCGCTGGTAGGTGGCACGCAGGGTGTCGTAATCGCGCTCGGCAAGGCCGTCGAGCTTGCGCTGGACCTCATGCGGTTCGAATACCCGGCGCATTTGCGCTACAGGTAACCGGAACGTCGATGGTGGGGACACCGGCTTGTCGAATTCCATGAACGCTTCCTTTCGCAAAGCTGCTGCAAGCATTCAATCACAGGTTTGCTGCGATGCGAAATCGACAAACCTCCATCGGGCTGGATATTGTTGCAAATATGCCGACGGAACTGCGGGGCCGGCGGCGGATGGCATTGCTCCATCCGCTTCATGGGCCGCGCCGCCAGGTGTGTCAGCTGCGCTTGGTCAGGACCTGCTGAAGCTCGCCGTTTTCGTACATCTCCATCATGATGTCCGAACCGCCGACAAATTCGCCGTTCACGTACAGCTGGGGAATCGTGGGCCACTGGCTGTAGTCCTTGATGCCGGCGCGGATTTCCTGGTCTTCCAGCACATTCACGGTCTTGAGCTGGCGCGTGTCCACGCCGCAGGCCTTGAGAATCTGGATCGCACGGCCCGAGAAGCCGCACTGCGGAAAACTGGCTGTTCCTTTCATGAACAGCAAGACCTCGTTGGACTTGACCAGTTCGTCGATGCGTTGTTGCGTGTCGCTCATAAATTCCTCCTGGGAGATCAACTGCCCGATTATTTCACCTTCCCGCGGCCGTTGCGGCACAAGACCTGGCTTGTCCGGGGTCTTCGAGGTTGCATTGTCCGCCCGAACAGCGCCAATGACCGCCCAGGTCACGCCGGGCCGAGATGTGTCGGAAACCGGCCGCCTGCAACAGCGCGCTGACATCGGGACCCTGATCGAAGCCATGCTCCAGCAGCAGCCAGCCATCGGGCAGCAGGTGGGCGGCCGCACCGTTCACGATGTGGCGGATGTCATCCAAGCCGTCGGCCCCGGAAACCAAGGCCGTGCCTGGCTCATGTGCGAGGCCGGGCAGGTGCGGGTCGTCCGCCCGAACATAGGGCGGGTTGGACACGATCACGTCATATTGCCCCGTGACCGGTTCGTACCACGAGCCTTCGAGCCATTGCAGCGCCAGTCCGAGCCTTGCTGCGTTCGCACGGGCCAGTTCCAGCGCACCTGCGCTGGCATCGACCGCGTCGACCTGCGTCAGCGGCCGGGCATGCCCAATGGCCAATGCGATGGCACCACTGCCGGTACCAAGATCCAGCAGCCGTATCGGGTCGCCTGTGCAGCGCAATGGCAGCTGATCGATACATGCGAGTGCCCATTCCACCAGGACTTCAGTGTCAGCACGGGGTACCAGAACCCTGGGATCGACCAGCAGGTCCAGTCCAAAAAATTCCTTGTGACCCACGATGTAGGCCAGTGGTTCGCCGCCACGTCGACGCAACACCAGTTGCTCAAAAAGCGCCTGCGTGTCCGGCGCGACCGGGTCGGCATCATGCGCCAGCAACCAGCTGCGCCGCTGGTTCAACTCCGTGGCACGGTTTCCGAGTGCATGCAGCAGCAGCAGGTCGGCATCGAGCCGGTCAAGACCTGCCGAACGGGCTTTCGCCAGGGTGTGGGCGATGCTGGACATGGCTGACTGCGCTCAGGCGCTGGCACCGACTTCCAGCGCGGCAAGCTGCTCGGCCGCCTGCGCCGCCTGCAGTGCCTGGATCACGTCGTCCAGATCACCTTCCATGATGATCAGCAACTTGTAAAGGGTCAGGTTGATACGATGGTCGGTCAGTCGGCCCTGCGGGAAGTTGTAGGTACGAATCCGGTCGCTGCGGTCGCCGCTGCCGATCAGGTTCTTGCGCTCGGCTGCGTCGCGTGCGGCGCGCTCGACCCGGTCTTTCTCCTGGATGCGGGCCGACAACACCTGCAAGGCCTTGGCCTTGTTGCGGTGCTGGCTGCGGTCGTCCTGGCATTCGGCGACGATGCCGGTCGGCAGGTGCGTGATGCGCACGGCCGAATCGGTCTTGTTGATATGTTGGCCGCCGGCGCCGCTGGCGCGGTAGGTATCGATGCGCAGGTCGGCCGGGTTGATCTGCACCGCGACCGATTCATCCGGTTCGGCCAGAACGGCCACGGTACAGGCGCTGGTGTGGATACGCCCCTGGGTTTCGGTGGCTGGCACCCGCTGCACGCGGTGGCCGCCGGACTCGAACTTGAGGTCGCCATAGACATTCTGGCCGACGATGCGCAGCACGATCTCCTTGAATCCGCCCAGCTCGGACTCCGAAGCGCTGATAACCTCGGTCTTCCAGCCGCGGCGCTCGAAGTAGCGCGAATACATGCGAACCAGGTCGCCGGCAAACAGTGCCGACTCGTCGCCACCCGTGCCGGCGCGGATTTCCATGAATGCATTGCGGCAGTCGTCCGGGTCCTTGGGTAGCAACATTCGCTGTAGCTCGGCGGCCAGCCGAACCAGTTCGCCGTTGGCAGCGTCAACCTCTTCCTGCGCCAATGCCATCATGTCGGGATCTTGCGCCGCGCTCTCGCGCATCTCCTGTGCCTGGCCCAGCTCAGTCTCACGGCGCTGATACCGCTCCCACCGGGTCGCAACGGCAGCCACATCCGAGTGTTCCCGCGAGAGTTGCAGAAACTGCTCCATGTCTTTCATGATGTCTTCGCGCGAGAGCAGAAACTCCAGCTCGCCGAGACGGGCCGTATATCGGTCGAGTTGCTGGCGGAAAAAGGCTTTCATGGCGGTGCTTCAGTGGCTTGCCTGGTCGGCGCAGGCGCAAGGGAAAAAAGAGATGTCGAGACCCGCTGTGGGCCGGGTCGGAAGCTGTCCGCGGCGGCGGGCAGCGCGCGGGCGTCGCTAACGTTCCTTGCGCAGGAAGAACTGCTGTACTGCCGAGCCGGCCTGCTTGCGGGCATCGGCGTCACCGGCGCGCAATTCGGCCAATGCGCCATGCAGCATCTTCTGCGTCAAGCCGCGCGACAAGGCTTCGAGTACTGCCTCGACATCCTCGCCCCTGGCCAGTAGCTTGCGAGCGCGAGCGATCTCGCCCTGGCGCCATTCATCGGCCTGGGCATTGAGTTGCTGGATCAGCGGCACGGCATCGCGCTGGTCGATCCAGTGCATGAAACTCTGTACGCCTGCGTCGATGATGACTTCCGCCTGCGCAACCGCCGCCTGCCGATTGGCGCGTCCGGTCTGCACCACTTGGGCCAGATCGTCGACGGTATACAGGTAGACATCCTGGAGTTCCTTGACTTCGGGCTCGATATCGCTGGGAACGGCCAGGTCGACCATGAACATCGGTCGATGCTTGCGGCGCTTGAGCGCCCGCTCGACGGCGCCCAGGCCCACGATCGGCAGTGAGCTTGCGGTGCAACTGATGACCGCATCGAATTCGTGCAGCCGTTCCGGCAGATCGGCCAGCCGCATCACCGCGCCACCAAGCTGGGCAGCGAGTTTCTCACCACGTTCGAGGGTGCGATTGGCGACCGTGATGGACTTGGGTTGGCGCGCCGCAAAATGCGTCGAGCACAACTCGATCATGTCGCCGGCACCGATGAACAGGACCCTGACCTGTGCAAGGTCCTCGAACAACTGGCTGGCAAGGCGCACGGTGGCGGCCGCCATGCTGATGGAATGGGCGCCGATTTCGGTGGAGGAGCGCACTTCCTTGGCCACCGAGAACGAACGCTGGAACATTTGGCTCAGCGTGGTTCCCAGTACGCCGGCCTGCTGTGCCACGCGAACCGCATCCTTGAGCTGGCCCAGGATCTGGGGTTCGCCCAGCACCATGGAGTCCAGTCCACTGGCAACCCGGAATGCATGGCGTGCGGCCATGCCGCCTTCGAGCGTGTAGGAATGGGTTCGCAGTACCGAACTCGACACCCCACCCGCACGGGCCAGCCAGTCGAGCGCCGGTTCGAACTCGGGTTTTTCGCCCGCGCAGTAGATTTCGGTCCGGTTGCAGGTCGAGACTATGGCGGCCTCGGGCGGGCGTGTCAGGGCCAGGCGCAGACCTTGCAAGGTCGGAACGATCTGTTCGCTGGCGAACGCCAGCCGACCACGCAGATCGAGCGGCGCGGTGGTGTGGTTGATGCCAAGTGTCCAGACAGCCATAAGGTCACGTATGCGGCGATTATAAAATTGGTCTTGCCATGGGTGTTTTCAATCTGCTAAACCATTTGATCAATTTTGCGTTGCCGGCCGTTGCCGTCGGTCTGTTATTGCCTTCGTTGATCCGCTTGACCGCCATGGGGAGCAAGGCCAAGGCCGGTTTCTGGTGGCAGGGTCTGGTGAATGTGGTCGCCGGCATTCTGGTGCTTGCGGGGGGCCTGTGGTTCTGGGGCAATGACGGGAAATTGTCGACCTACATGGCCATGGTTGCAGTTTGTGCCACCAGCCAATGGCTGATGCTCGGTGGCTGGAGACGCTGACCGTCAGACGGCCGCAGGCGGCTGTTCATGATCTCGAGGCCATGGCCACGCGGCGCGCTAACGCATCCCGTACGGGTTTGTCGGGCTCCGATATCGAGACCTGGTCGCGACCAGCGGTCTTGGCCAGATAGAGTGCGGCGTCGGCCCTTCTGATCAGGTCTTCCAGCGTCGAGGCCTGTCCCGGCATGATGCCGGCGGCACCCAGACTGGCCGTGACCACGACAGACTGATCGCTGACGGTGATCGCGGGTGCTCCGACAATCGATGCACGCACCCGCTCGGCCAGTTGGCGGGCCTGCGCCAGCGGCGTGTTGGGCAGCAGCATGATGAATTCTTCTCCACCCCAGCGCGCCAGCAGATCGGTTGTGCGCAGCGCCTGGCGGCACCGCTGCGCGACCTGCACCAGGACTTCGTCGCCGCCCAGATGGCCCAAGGCATCGTTGATGCTCTTGAAATGGTCGACATCGAGCACCACCAAGGCCAGCGGCTGCTGATGCCGCAGCGCCAGATCGAGCTCACGCTGGGCCGCAGGCATGAAGTCGCGGCGGTTGCTCAGGCCCGTCAGCGTGTCCAGCATGGCCAGTTCATGCACCTGTTTCCAGGCCTGGTCCAGCGAAATCACCAGAACCACGCAGACGCCCCCACATACGATGGTCAACGGAATCGGTACCAGCAGCGAGATCCAGATGGCGTTGCCCATCCGCTGCGAGCCATTGGCCCAGAGGAAGATCCAGGTCAGACAGAACGAACCCAGCGAACTGGTCAGGCTCATCAGCAGCGTGGCGCGCACGACACCGAGTCTGCTCACCCCGCTGGAAAAGCGCCGCAACAGTGGCAGTGGTGCCGAATCGTCAATGGCATTGGGAACCTGGGCGTTCATGTGCGGTATTGTCGGTGACGGCTTCGCACTTTCAGTGGTTTGCGCCCCACATGTTTGCCAGATAGTGGCTGCGGGATTGATCGCTCAGGCGGGCGAAAAAAGGTCGATCCGGTCGGTGATGATGCCGTCGGTGCCCAGCGTGTTCAGTCGATGTGCGATCCATTCGTCGTTGACCGTGTAGCTAAGGCAGCGCAGGCCGGCGCCGTGGGCGGCCGCGACTGTGTCGGTGTCCCACAGGCTGTAGTGGCAGACGACGGCCACACACGCCAGTTGCCTTGCCGTGTCAAGCCAGTCAGCACGGGCCTTGTCCAGCAGCAATCCGCGTGGCAGTGCGGGAGCCGTCGCTTGTGCGCCCTCCAGCGCCGCGATGTCGAATGAGGTCATCAAAGGCGCGATCGCGGCGTTGGCCCACAGACGCGCAGCATGTCGTGCCACGACTTCGCCGGTATGGCGCTCGGTGCCGGGCGTTGGCTTGATCTCGATGTTCAGCAGGTGTCCGTTGTGCCGGCAGAAACGTGCGATGTTTTCCAGGCAGGGCAGCCCTTCTCCCGCGTACCGACGCGAATGCCAGCTGCCTGCGTCGAGCTGTGAGAGCCGCTGCCAGGCTTGCTCTCCACCAATGCCGGATCCGTCGGTCGTGCGCCGCAGGTCCGCGTCGTGCATCAGGAACGGCACACCGTCCTGGCTGAGTTTGACGTCGCACTCGAACATCCGGTAGCCATGGCTGGCGCCCAGCCGGAACGCGGCCAAGGTGTTCTCGGGTGCCAGCCTGCCGGCGCCCCGGTGGGCAATCCAGCGAGGATAGGGCCAGGGGGTGGTTGTCACAGGCGTTTGCCGGTCTTGGCGTCGAAACTGTGCAAGCGATCGGGCCGCGGCGTCACGTGGATGGTTGTACCAATCACCGGCACGGCATCCGCTTCTTCGGTGCGCACGATCACCATTTCCTTGCCCGACCCATGGGACCATCGGCCGTAGACCAGGCGCTCGGCCCCCAGCATCTCGACCGCCTCTACATGCAGCGCCCAGCCGGTATCGGTGATATCGAGGTGCTCCGGCCGGATGCCCACGATGGTATTGGGCCTGTGTTGTGGCGCGTCCCACAACAGATTCATGGGTGGCGAACCGATGAAGCTCGCGACAAACGTGGTTGCCGGCCGGGTATATACCTCCTCCGGCGTGCCAAATTGCTCCATCACGCCGGCGTTCATGACGATCATGCGCTGCGCCAGCGTCATCGCCTCGACCTGGTCGTGTGTCACGAACAACGAGGTGATGCCGAGTTCGCGGTGCAGCTTCTGGATCTCCAGCCGGGTCTGGGCGCGCAGCTTGGCGTCCAGGTTGCTGAGCGGCTCGTCGAACAGGAATACCTGGGGCTGGCGCACGATGGCACGCCCCATCGCCACCCGCTGGCGCTGCCCGCCGGAGAGTTCGCGTGGCCTGCGCGCCAGGTAGGGCGCCAACTCCAGAATGGCGGCGGCCTTGTCGACGCGCGCTCGGATCTGGTCCGGCGGTACCTTGGCAATCTTCAGTCCATAGGCCATGTTTTCAAACACGCTCATGTGCGGATAGAGCGCGTAATTCTGGAACACCATGGCGATATCGCGCTCGGCGGGCTCCAGGTCGTTGACGACCCTCCCCCCGATCGAGATCTCGCCGTCGCTGATCTCCTCCAGGCCGGCCACCATACGCAGCAGCGTCGACTTGCCGCAGCCCGATGGGCCGACGATCACGACGAACTCGCCGTCGGCGATGTCGGCACTGACGCCGTGGATAACCTGGTTTGCCGTCTTGCCCGCACCATAGCGCTTGACGACGTTCTTGAGTTGGATGGCTGCCATTCGATGTTCTCGCCTGCCTATTTTTCGGTATCGACCAGTCCCTTGACAAACCACTTCTGCATCAGCATCACGACCACCGCTGGCGGGATCATGGCCATCAGCGCAGTGGCCATCACGACGTTCCACGCGGTCTGCGCGTCGCCGCCCGAGATCATGCGCTTGATGCCGATCACCACCGGGTACATGTCTTCGTTCGTCGTGACCAGCAAGGGCCAGAGATACTGGTTCCAGCCGTAGATGAACTGGATCACGAACAGCGCGGCGATCGAGGTGCTGGACAGCGGAACCAGCACATCCTTGAAGAACCGCAACGGCCCGGCACCATCCATACGCGCTGCCTCCACCAGCTCGTCCGGCACCGTGAGGAAAAACTGGCGGAACAGAAACGTGGCCGTGGCCGATGCGATCAGCGGGATCGTGAGCCCGGCATAGCTGTTGAGCATTCCGAGGTCCGACACCACCTGGTAGGTGGGCAGGATACGGACTTCGACCGGGAGCATCAGCGTGATGAAGATGCCCCAGAACACGACCATGCGAAAGCGGAACCGGAAATAGACAATGGCAAACGCCGACAACAGCGAAATCGCGATCTTGCCCAGCGAGATCACCAGTGCGGTGATCAGGCTGACCACCATCATCTGGCCGACCGGCGCCTTGGAGCCGTTGCCACCGCCAGTGCCATTCCACGCCGCGGTGTAGTTTTCGATCAGGTGCGACCCGGGCCACAGCGTCATCGGCGGATGGATGATTTCGTCGACGGTCTGGGTCGACGCGACGAAGGTCATGTACAGCGGAAAGGCCACCACCAGCACACCCAGGATCAACACCACGTGCGACAGCACCGCCAGTAGGGGACGTCGCTCGACCATCAGTAGTTCACTTTCTTTTCGACGAACCGGAATTGAACGACGGTGAGTGCCACCACAATGACCATCAGCACCGCAGACTGGGCGGCGGAACCCCCGAGATCCATCGCCTTGAACCCGTCGTAGTACAGCTTGTACACCAGGATCGAGGTCGCCTTGCCCGGGCCGCCCTGGGTGACAGCGTCAATGATGCCGAAGGTGTCGAAGAACGCGTAGACGATGTTGATGACCAGCAAAAAAAAGGTCGTTGGCGACAGCAACGGGAAGACGATGGTCCTGAATCGGCGCCAGGGGCCGGCGCCGTCAATGGCGGCCGCCTCGATCAACGATTTCGGAATGCTCTGCAGCCCGGCCAGGAAGAACAGGAAGTTGTACGAAATCTGCTTCCAAACGGCTGCCATGATCACCAGCGCCATGGCCTGTGGCCCATTGAGCAGGTGGTTCCAGTTCACCCCCAGAACGCCGAGCCAGTAGGTCACGACGCCGACGCTGGGGGCAAACATGAAAAGCCACAGCACGCCTGCAACTGCGGGCGCGACGGCATACGGCCAGATCAGCAGCGTCTTGTAGATCAGGGCACCGCGGACGATGCGGTCGGCAAAGACCGCCAGCAGCAGCGAGATGCCGATGCCCAGCACCGCCACCAGCGTCGAGAAAATGGCGGTGGTGTAGAAAGACTCCAGGTAACTGGCGTCATTCCACAGGTTGCGAAAATTGTCCAGGCCGACATACTCGACCGAGGTGCCGAACGCATTTGACTGCTGGACCGATTGCACCAGCATCTGCCCCGCAGGCAGAAAGAAGAACACCAGGATGACCAGCGCCTGGGGTGCTATCAGCACCCAGGGCAGCCATCCTGAGCGGAAAACGACGCGCTTTTCCACCCGCAGGCCTAGCTCTTCTTGTTCGCTTTCTCGAAGCGCTCCAGCAGTTCATTGCCGCGTGTGACGATGGAATCGAGCGCCTCCTTGGCAGACTTCTTGCCGGACCAGACCTGTTCGAGCTCTTCGTCCTCGATCGTGCGGATCTGCACATAGTTGCCCAGGCGGATGCCGCGTGACTTGTCGGTGGTCTTGCGGATCATCTGGTTCACGCCGACATCGGTACCCGGATTCTTTTCGTAGAAGCCCGATTTCTCGGTCAGCTGGAACGCCGCGGTGGTGATCGGCAGGTAACCGGTGCGCTGGTGCATCGCCGCCTGGACATCGGGGCTGGACAGGTAGCTGAAGAACTTGGCGATGCCCTTGTATTCATTGGCATTCTTGCCGGACATGACCCACAGGCTGGCGCCGCCGATCACGGTGTTTTGCGGTGCGCCCGGAACGTCGGGATAGTAGGGCAGCGGTGCCAGGCCAAAGGCGAACTTGGCATTCTTGGCCACGTTTCCGTAGAAACCGGTGGAGGTCGTGATCATCGCGCACTCACCCGACACGAAGCTGGCTTCGGGCGTGTTGGCCCGGCCCTTGTAGACGAACAGGCCCTGCTTGGCCATGTTGGCGAGGTTCTCGATGTGGCGCACGTGTAGTGCCGAGTTGACCTTCATGCGTGCATCCATGCCCTGCATGCCGTTGCCCTTGGTGGCGAATTCGACGTTGTGCCAGGTCGAGAAGCTCTCCAACTGGGTCCAGCCCTGCCAGGCCAGCGTGATCGGGCACTTGTGTCCGCTGGCCTTGAGCTTGGCGGCGGCCAGCGCCACCTCTGGCCAGGTGCTCGGCGCCTTGCTGGTGTCCAGTCCGGCGGCCTTGAACGCATCCTTGTTGAAATAAAAGACCGTGGTCGAGCTGTTGAACGGGAAGCTCAGCATCTCCCCGTTCGGCGCGGTGTAGTACCCCGCAACCGCCGGGACATAGGCCTTGGGGTCGAATTTCTCGCCCGAATCCTTCATGATCTTGGCAACCGGAACGCTCACGCCCTTGCTGGCCATCATGGTGGCCGTTCCGACTTCGAACACCTGCAGGACATGCGGCGCATTGCCTGCGCGGAACGCGGCTACCGCTGCGGTGAAGGATTCGTCGTACGTGCCTTTGTAGGTCGGGACGATCTTGTAATCTTTCTGGGTGGCGTTGAAGTTCTTGGCCAGATCGTTGACCACTTCGCCGTTGACGGCGGTCATCGAATGCCACCACTGGATCTCCGTCTGGGCCTGGGCTGACATGGATATGGTGGCTGCCAATGCAACCGCCGCAATCTTGAATTTCATCGTGAGTCCTTCTGAAAAGGGCGAATGGTACCCGTGGATCGTGACGATCCGATTAAAGCGCGCAGATTCTCGCAGCGATAGAGGGATTTCCATGAGACAACCTTCTGCCAGAACAGAAAATGCTGCGCTGCGATAATGCGCGGCTGGAGGGTTGTCGCCGTCTCCCGGTGACACGGGCAGGGCGCAAACGCCTGATGCCAGCCTGGTTTCCTCCTGCGACAGCTACCCACGCCAAAGTAAATGAACGCTGTAACCCGACCTGAACAATTGATGCCCCAAAGCGTGCCGGGGGCGACAACGTCCGAACGCATCCGCGAAATTCCCTATAACTACACCTCGTTTTCTGATCGGGAGATCGTGATCCGTCTGTTGGGCGCATCGGCCTGGGCGACACTGATGCGCTTGCGTGACGAACGCCAGACCGGCCGCTCGGCGCGCATGTTGTACGAAGTTCTGGGCGATATCTGGGTCGTTCAGCGCAATCCGTACCTGCAGGACGACCTGCTGGACAACCCCAAGCGCCGCCGCCTGCTGGTCGAAGCCCTGCACCACCGCCTGGGTGAAATCGAAAAGCGCCGCACGCCGGAGCACGGCAGCGAACGTGATGCGCTGGTCGGCGAAATGCTGGTCGCCGCGGGCAAGGCGGTCGAGGCCTTCGACAAGGGCTTTGTGCAGATCCAGGAACTGCGGCGCCGGACCCAGCGTGTGCTGCGCCGCCTGACCGCCCGCGACAACATCAAGTTCGACGGCCTGAGCCGGGTCTCGCATGTGACCGACGCCACCGACTGGCGCATCGAGTACCCGTTCGTTGTGCTGACGCCGGACTCCGAGGCTGAAATGGCAGGGCTGGTCAAGGGCTGCATCGATCTGGGCCTGACCATCATTCCGCGCGGCGGTGGAACCGGTTACACCGGCGGCGCCTGCCCGCTGACCTGGAAGAGCGCCGTCATCAACACCGAGAAGCTCGAGGCCATGACCGAGGTCGAGATGCGTTCCGTGCCGGGCCATGCACAGCCATTGCCGACGATCTGGACCGAAGCCGGCGTGGTGACGCAGCGCGTGGCCGATGCGGCAGAGCGGGCCGGATTCGTTTTCGCGGTGGATCCGACGTCGGCCGAGGCTTCTTGCATCGGCGGCAACGTCGCGATGAATGCCGGTGGCAAAAAAGCCGTGTTGTGGGGGACAGCCCTCGACAACCTGCTGTCCTGGCGCATGGTCACGCCGCAGGCGACCTGGCTCGAGGTGGTCCGGATGGACCACAACCTGGGCAAGATCCATGATGCGCAAGTGGCCACTTTCGAACTGCGCCATTTCAGGGCCGACGGTCATACGCTGGAGCGCACCGAGAGGCTGGTGATCCCGGGGGCGAGTTTCCGCAAGGCCGGCCTGGGCAAGGACGTCACCGACAAGTTCCTCAGTGGCCTGCCCGGCATCCAGAAGGAGGGCTGTGACGGCCTGATCACCAGCGCGCGCTGGGTGGTGCACAAGATGCCGGCGGAAGTCCGTACCGTGTGCCTGGAGTTCTTCGGCAACCCGCGCCAAGCAGTTCCCGGCATCGTCGACATCATCGACTTCATGTTCGCCGAGCAGAAGCGCTCGGGCGTATTGCTGGCCGGCCTGGAGCATCTGGACGACCGTTATCTGAAGGCGGTGGGTTACGCCACCAAGTCCAAACGCGCTGCCGGTTCGGGATCCGGCCTGCCCAAGATGGTGCTGATCGGCGACATTGCCGGTGAAAATGCCGATGACGTAGCGCGCATCACTTCCGAGGTCGTGCGACTGGCCAATCAGCGTGGTGGCGAGGGCTTTGTGGCGGTCAGTGCCGAAGCGCGCAAGAAGTTCTGGCTCGATCGAAAGCGCACTGCGGCAATCTCGCGCCACACCAACGCGTTCAAGATCAACGAGGACGTTGTGATCCCGCTGCCGCGCATGGCCGATTACACCGATGGCATCGAGCGCATGAACATCGAGTTGAGCCTGCGCAACAAGCTGCAGCTGTGCACGGCATTGCTGGCATTTTTTGCACAACCCCGGCTGCCGCTGGCCCGGCCGGACGACACCGGACAGGTTCGATCGGCCGAACTGCTGGAGGACCGGGTCGCACAGGCCCGCGAACTGATTCTGGCGGTGCAGGCGCAGTGGCAGGGCTGGCTGACCGATATCGACAGCCTGTTCGTACAGTTGCAGGACCACAGCCTGCGCGCCAGCTGGAAAATCCAGTTGCTGGCACCGCTGCGCGCGATCTTCTCGGGAGCCGCTTTCGAGCCGATCCTGCAGGAGTGCAATGACATCCACCAGCGGGTGCTCAAGGGCCGGGTCTGGATTGCCTTGCACATGCATGCGGGCGACGGCAATGTGCACACCAATATTCCGGTCAACAGCGACGACTACGACATGTTGCAGACGGCGCACCAGGCCGTCAAGCGGATCATGGCACTGGCGCGTTCGCTCGGCGGCGTGATCTCGGGCGAGCATGGTATCGGCATTACCAAGCTGGAGTTCCTGACCGAGGAAGAATTGCGCCCGTTTGCCCAATACAAGCAGCGCATCGATCCCGAAGGCCGGTTCAACAAGGGCAAGTTGTTGCGCACGGTTGCTGCCCCGCCGGCGCCCGGTGGCGGCGTCGGGCAGGACACGGTATTTGCCGATCTGAGCAATGCCTACACACCCAGCTTCGGGCTGATGGGGCACGAATCGCTGATCATGCAGCAGTCCGATATCGGCGCGATCTCGGCCTCGATCAAGGACTGTCTGCGCTGCGGCAAATGCAAACCGGTGTGCGCCACCCACGTGCCGCGGGCCAATCTGCTGTACAGCCCGCGCAACAAGATCCTGGCGACCTCGCTGCTGGTCGAGGCCTTTTTGTACGAGGAACAGACCCGGCGCGGCATCAGCATCAAGCACTGGGAGGAATTTGAAGACGTCGCTGACCATTGCACGGTCTGCCACAAATGTCTGTCGCCGTGTCCGGTGGACATCGATTTTGGCAATGTGTCGATGAACATGCGCAATCTGCTGCGCAAAATGGGGCAGAAGTCGTTCCGCCCGGCCAATGCGGCGGCGATGTTCTTCCTCAATGCGACCAACCCGCAGACGATCAAGCTGGCGCGCATGGCGATGGTTGACGTCGGTTTCAAGGTGCAGAACATCGCCAGCGAACTGCTGCGCGGCTTTGCACGCAAGCAGACACTGCACCCGCCGGCGACGGTGGGCAAGGCTCCGCTCAAGGAGCAGGTGATTCACTTCATCAACAAGAAGATGCCCGGCGGCCTGCCCAAGAAGACGGCGCGTGCCTTGCTTGACATCGAGGACGCGGACTACGTGCCGATCATCCGCGATCCGGTGATGACCAGTCCGGATACCGAGGCGGTGTTCTATTTTCCGGGTTGCGGGTCGGAGCGGCTGTTCAGCCAGGTCGGCCTGGCCACCCAGGCGATGCTGTGGCATGCCGGTGTGCAGACCGTGTTGCCGCCGGGCTACCTGTGCTGCGGTTACCCGCAGCGCGGCTCCGGGCAGTTCGACAAGGCCGAGAAGATCATCACCGACAACCGGGTGTTGTTCCATCGGGTCGCCAATACGCTGAACTACCTAGATATCCGTACCGTGGTGGTCAGCTGCGGCACCTGTTACGACCAGCTGCAGGGTTACAAGTTCGAGGACATCTTTCCGGGCTGCCGGATCATCGACATCCACGAGTACCTGCTCGAGAAGAACATCCGGCTCGATGCCGGTGGGGCCTACCTGTACCACGATCCCTGCCACAGCCCGATGAAACTGCAGCAGCCGATGAAGACGGTGCGGGCACTGGTTGGTGGCGATGCGCCGGGGCAGGTGCTCGAGAGCAAGCGCTGCTGCGGCGAGAGCGGCACGCTTGGCATCACACGGCCCGATATCTCGACGCAGGTGCGCTTTCGCAAGGAAGAGGAGTTGCGCCGCGACGAGGCCGCATTGCGCCAGAGTGGCGCGGTGGCGCCCGACGCCAATGTGAAGATCCTGACTTCGTGTCCGAGTTGCCTGCAAGGGCTGACCCGTTATGGCGATGACCTGCAGAACGGCCTGCTCGAAGCCGACTACATCGTTGTCGAAATGGCCCGTCATATCCTGGGTGAGCAGTGGCTGGAGCAGTACGTGGCCAAGGCCAACGCGGGGGGCATCGAGCGCGTGCTGGTTTGAGTGGGTGGCATGTTGGCGCCGCAAGCGCTGGCGCCATACCCTGCCTTGGTCCTGGGCATGCCAGGACAACGCGCCGGCGTGGGCGGCAGGCGTGGTAACTTCAATCGAACCGGCGCGACCGCCCAGCGCCGGCCCGGGGCGGCAGTGGGTTGCTTCGCGGGGCAGTGTTCATCAACGACAAACAAGGGGTCGCATCATGGCAGGTCTGAAACCCGGTGCTCCGGCACCGCAATCCATCACGGTACATGGTCAGTCCAGGGTGCTGGAGGTCGGTTTCGCCGACGGTTCCCTGTTCCGGATTCCGTTCGAACTGATGCGCGTGTATTCGCCCTCGGCGGAAGTGCAGGGGCACGGCCCGGGCCAGGAAGTGCTGCAGACCGGCAAACGGCTGGTCGAGCTCGATTCGCTCGACCCGGTCGGCAACTATGCGGTGCAGCCCCGCTTTTCGGACGGGCACGATACCGGCATCTTCAGCTGGGACTACCTGTACTTCCTGGGATCGCAGCAAGACCAGTTGTGGGCCCAGTACCAGGCTCGGCTGGCGGCGGCCGGCGTCGACCGCGATGCCGATATGCCCGCACCGGCCAGCCACGGGTGCGCCAGCCATTGAATCCGGTTTCATCAATTACACGACAGATTTCCCAATAGCCCATGGGGTTGTCACGGCCCCCAACACATTCGGCACTAGCATCGACCATCATGACCACGACCCATTTCGGCTTTGAATCTGTCCAGGAGGCAGACAAGGCGCGCCGCGTACGTGGCGTGTTCGATTCGGTCGCCCCCAAATACGATCTGATGAACGACCTGATGTCGGCCGGATTGCACCGTGCCTGGAAGGCATATGCCGTGCTGGTGGCCGACGTGCGCGCAGGGCATCAGGTACTCGATATTGCCGGTGGTACCGGAGACCTGGCCAAGGCTTTTGCCCGTCAGGTCGGGTCGACCGGCCGGGTCGTGCTGTCAGATATCAACGAGGCGATGCTGCGCGTCGGTCGCGACCGTCTGGTGGATTGCGGCCAGATGATCGATGCCGTCGTCTGCGATGCCGAGAAGCTGCCGTTTGCCGACGGGCAGTTCGACCGTGTCAGCGTCGCCTTCGGGTTGCGCAACATGACGCACAAGGATCAGGCGCTGGCCGAGATGCGGCGGGTGCTCAAACCTGGCGGGAAACTGCTGGTACTTGAATTCTCACGGGTGGCAAAACCGCTCGAAAAGGCCTACGACTGGTATTCATTCAAGGTCCTGCCCCGGCTCGGCGCGCTCGTGGCGGGTGACGAAACGAGTTACCGCTATCTGGCGGAGTCGATCCGCATGCATCCGGCCCAGGGTGAGCTCAAGGCGCTGATGCATGCCGCAGGGTTCGGCCATGTGGATTACCACAATCTGACAGGTGGAATGGTGGCGCTGCATGTCGGCATCAAGTGTTGAAGGTATCGTCGGGCCATGTGCAGTAGCGACTGCTTGATTTGAAACGGGAGACAAGATGAAACTCTGGACTTTGGTACTCGGATTGGCGCTGGTGTTTGCTGGCGTGGATGCGGACGCACGCCGCCTGGGTGGTGGTGGATCGTTCGGCAAGCAATCGGGCAATGTGACGAATCGCCAGGCGCCGGTGACGCCGCCGCAGAACGTCAGCAACGCGGCCGGCAAGCCGGCCACAGCTGGCGCGGCGGCACCACGCAGGCCATGGGGCGCGATGCTCGGTGGGCTTGCTGCAGGGCTCGGACTGGCCTGGCTGGCGCATTCGCTGGGATTTGGCGAAGCGTTTGGACAGGTGCTGATGCTGGCGTTGCTGGCGATGGTGGCGGTCGGTGTCATCGGCTGGCTGATGCGCAGAAACAAGGCCGCTCCCGCGCGCAATGCGAACGCACCGTTCGCGTTCCAGGGGGCTGGCACCGGCGGGTCGGTAGAGGCACCGCGGCCGTATCGCCCCGAAAACGTCGGCAACGATGCCTCGGCCCGACCCTGGGAGCGCAGCAATGCGATGCCGCTCGAAGCCATGGGTGGAAACCAGAACCGCGAGTCCATCATCGGCTCGGCATTGCTGGGCTCGCAATCCTGGGGCATTCCGGCCGGCTTTGATGTCGACGGTTTCCTCAAGGCTGCCAAAGCCAACTTCGTGACGCTCCAGGCGGCATGGGACAAGTCGGACATATCGTCGCTGCGCGCAATGATGACCGACGAGATGCTTGGTGAAATCAAGACCCAGCTGGCCGAGCGCGAGGCGCATACCGGTGGCCCGGTCAACCACACTGACGTGGTCATGATCGACGCGAAGTTGCTGGGTGTGGAGGACATCGGCAGCGACTACATGGCCAGCGTGGAGTTCTCCGGCATGATCCGCGAGGAGCCATCGGCCGGTCCAAGCCCTTTCCGCGAGGTCTGGAACATGACCAAACCCAAGTCCGGCTCCAGCGGCTGGCTGGTGGCAGGCGTGCAGGCCTTGCAATAAGTTGGCTTAAGAAGGACTTGCCCCGGCAGTGGGGCGATTGCGGGAATAATCGGGGACTATGGCAACACAGTCCCCTTTTTATTTGTTCGAAAGCCTGGTGCAATCGCTGGCGACCCGATTTCAGCCACCGGCTTGGGCCATCGACGAGGTTCAGCGGCGCATGGTTTTGCTGCTCAACCATGTGCTGATGCGCGAGCCGGCTGCCACCGAACGTCTGGCCCGCCAGAAGGGCCGCGTCGTGCTGGTGCAGTGGCGCACATTTTTTGTCCGGTTCCTGATCACGCCGGCCGGCCTGCTGGATCTGGCTGCGGCCGACGGCGTGGCCGACCTGAGCCTGACCGCCACCGACGAGGCGGCCACCACCATTGCCCAGTCGCTGCTGCGCGGCGACAAACCGGCTATCCGGATCGAAGGCGATGTGCAACTGGCAGCCGACGTTAACTGGCTGGTCGATCATGTGCGTTGGGATGTCGAGGACGATCTCGCACGCATCGTCGGTGACGCACCGGCGCATACACTGGGCCTGGTCGCCCGGCGCATGGCCCAGGTTCTGCGGCAGTTTGCCGGTGGCGTAGCGGCCTCCGCCGCATCCAGGGATGCCGGCGGTACGGTGCCATGACGCGGCTGTTTCGCGGTGCCTTCATCATCTGGGTGGTGCTGCGTTATGGGCTCGATGAACTTTTCCTGAACAGTTTTCAGAAACCCTGGTTGCGGGTCGCGGCGCGTATCGTCTCGATCGGACGCAGGCTCGATGCACCCCGTGGCGTGCGCTTGCGCGAGGCGCTTGAGCGGCTGGGGCCGATCTTCGTCAAGTTCGGGCAGGTGTTGTCGACCCGACGCGACCTGTTGCCGCTGGACGTGGCGGACGAACTGGCCCGTCTGCAGGATCGGGTGCCGCCGTTCGATTCGGACATCGCGATCCGGAGTATCGAGCGGGCCTTTCGCAAGCCGCTGGATGAGATCTTTGCGTCGTTCGAGCGTGTTCCGGTTGCCAGTGCCTCGATTGCCCAGGTTCATTTCGCGGTATTGATCGACCGCCACGGCATCAAGCGCGAGGTTGCGGTCAAGGTGCTGCGCCCGGGCATGTTGCCGGCGATCGAAAAAGACCTGGGCCTGATGCGCACCATGGCCTCGTGGGTCGGCGGATTGTCCAGTGACGGTCGACGCCTCAAGCCACGGGAAGTGGTGGCCGAGTTCGACAAATACCTGCACGACGAGCTCGACCTGGTGCGCGAGGCCGCCTGCGCCGCCCAGCTGCGGCGCAACATGGCCGGACTGGACCTGGTGCTGATCCCCGAGATGTACTGGGACTACTGCAGCCCGGACGTCATCGTCATGGAGCGCATGCGCGGCATTCCGATCAGCCAGGTCGACCGGCTGCGTGCGGCCGGTGTCGACATCCCGAAACTGGCGCGCGACGGGGTCACCCTGTTCTTCACGCAGGTGTTCCGGGATGGCTTCTTCCATGCCGACATGCATCCGGGCAACATCCAGGTCAGTGTCGAGCCGGAGACTTTCGGGCGCTATATTTCGCTGGATTTCGGCATCGTTGGCACCTTGACCGAGTTCGACAAGGAATATCTGGCGCAAAACTTCACCGCCTTCTTCCGGCGCGACTACAAGCGGGTCGCCGAACTGCACATCGAGTCGGGCTGGGTTCCTCCCGGAACCCGCGTCGATGAGCTGGAGGCCGCCGTGCGTACGGTCTGCGAGCCCTATTTCGACCGCCCGCTGAAGGAGATATCGCTGGGCATGGTCCTGATGCGCCTGTTCCAGACCTCGCGCCGTTTCCATGTCGAGATCCAGCCGCAACTGGTGCTGTTGCAAAAGACGCTGCTCAATATCGAAGGCCTGGGCCGGGACCTCGATCCCGAGCTCGACCTGTGGAGCACCGCCAGGCCGTTTCTTGAAAAGTGGATGCTGGAGCAGGTCGGACCCCAGAAGTTGCTTGAGCAACTCAAGGAGGAGGCGCCACGGTATGCCAAGCTGTTGCCGGGCCTGCCGCGCCTGTTGCACGACTACCTGCGCAAGGATCCGGGCGGGATCCCGTTGGAGCTCAGGGAACTGCTGATGGAACAACGGCGTACCAACCGCTTGCTGCAAGGCCTGGTCTATGGCGCCATCGGATTTGCCCTCGGATTGCTGGCCATGCAGCTGATGGTCCATGTGCGCCTGTTCTGAGGGTTCCCCTGGTCGCCAGCCAGGTGGGGCGTGCCATCTATAATTGAAGGTTTTTCAGCCTTTCAAACAGAGCAATACCAGCATGCCTATCTACGCGTATAAATGTGATTCTTGCGGGTTTGCCAAGGACGTATTGCAGAAAATTTCAGACCAGCCCTTGGTGCAGTGCCCATCCTGCCAGGCCGATACCTTCAAGAAACAGGTGACCGCAGCCGGTTTCCAGCTCAAGGGTTCGGGCTGGTATGCAACCGATTTCAAGGGCGGCAACAAACCCGCCGCCCCGGTGGGCGACGAATCCAAATCCGGTGCGGCCGCCGCATCCACGCCAGCCGCAGCCACCGCGTCAGACGGCGGCGGCAAGGTCAAGTCGGACTCTGCAAGCGCCACGCCAGTGGCTGCCAAGAAAGCGGAATCGACGCCCAGTGCCGGGTCTGGCAGCTGATTTCGGGCGACCGCGATTCTTCCCATGCCGATCAAGAAATATCTGATCACCGGACTGCTGGTCTGGCTGCCGCTGGCGATCACCGTGTGGGTCATGACATGGCTGATCGGCCTGATGGATGGCATTTTTGGTGGCCTTCTGTATGGCCTGGAGGCCTTCCTGAGCGGCGATCGCCAGATCGCGGCCATCGAACGTCTGCGCGCGATGCACGGCCTGGGCGTGTTATTGGTGTTCGTGACGCTGCTGGCGACCGGTGCACTGGTGTCCAACGTGGCCGGCCGCTGGATGGTCATGCAGTGGGACCGCCTGTTCGCCAATATTCCGATCATCAAGTCGGTCTACAACAGCGTCAAGAAGATTTCGCATACCTTGTTCTCCAGCGAAGGCAAGGCGTTTCGTACCGCGATGCTGATCCAGTATCCCCGTGCCGGTGTGTGGACCATCGCGTTCCAGACCGGTACTGCGCAGGGCGAGGCCGCACAACATCTTGGCGCTGATTTCGTCAGCGTGTATGTGCCGACCACGCCCAATCCCACCAGTGGTTTCTTCCTGATGTTGCCGCGTGCCGACGTGATCGAACTGAAGATGAGCGTGGATGAAGCGCTCACCTATGTCATCTCCATGGGCGCCGTGCCACCGGGGAATCCTCCCCGCAATCCGAATCACTGATTTCCCAGTCTGCCGGGCCGGCTTTGGGCTCGGCCATTGAAAGTTTTCTATGAGCATGCGTTCCCATTACTGCGGTCTTGTGACCGAGACCCTGCTGGGCCAGGTCGTCACCCTTTGCGGCTGGGTCAACCGGCGCCGTGACCATGGCGGCGTGATTTTTGTCGACGTGCGTGATCGCGAGGGTTATGTTCAGGTGGTCTGCGACCCCGACCGCGCCGACATGTTTGCGCTGGCCGAAGGCCTTCGCAACGAGTTTTGCATCCAGGTGAAAGGGCTGGTGCGCGCGCGCCCGGCCGGCACGATCAACGAGAACCTCAAGAGCGGCAGGATCGAAGTGCTGTGCCATGAACTGGTGGTACTCAATGCATCGGTGACGCCGCCGTTCCAGCTCGATGACGAAAACCTCAGCGAGACCACGCGGCTGACGCATCGGGTGCTGGACCTGCGCCGCCCCTACATGCAGAACAACCTGATGCTGCGCCATCGGGTTTCCATGGAGGTGCGCAAGTTCCTCGATGGCCAGGGATTCGTCGACATCGAGACACCGATGCTGACCAAGTCGACACCCGAAGGCGCGCGCGACTACCTGGTGCCGAGCCGGGTGCACGCCGGCCATTTCTTTGCGCTGCCGCAGTCGCCCCAGTTGTTCAAGCAGTTGCTGATGGTGGCCGGTTACGACCGTTATTACCAGATCACCAAGTGCTTCCGCGACGAAGACCTGCGCGCCGACCGCCAGCCGGAATTCACGCAGATCGATATCGAGACCTCGTTCCTCGAAGAGCAGGAGATTCGTGACCTGACGCAGGCCATGATCACGGCCGTGTTCAAAAACACCATCAAGGTCGACCTGGGCGATTTCCCTGTCATGACCTATGCCGACGCGATGCACCTGTATGGATCCGACAAGCCGGACCTGCGCGTCAACATGGAGTTCACCGAATTGACCGACGTCATGGCGGATGTCGATTTCAAGGTGTTTGCCAGTGCCGCGAATGCCAAGGGCGGACGTGTGGTCGGACTGCGCGTTCCGGGCGGTGCGCGCGACACCGGCGGCTTGAGCCGCGGCGAGATCGATGCGTATACCGAGTTCGTCAAGATCTACGGTGCCAAGGGGCTGGCCTATATCAAGGTCAATGATGCGGTGGCAGGACCCGGTGAACCGGCGAACCGCTGGTCGGGCTTGCAAAGCCCGATCGTCAAGAACCTGCATGACGCGGCCTTGACGCAGATCCTGGCACGCACCGGCGCACAAGACGGCGACCTGGTATTTTTCGGTGCCGACAAGGCCAAGGTCGTCAATGACGCCATGGGAGCGTTGCGCCTGAAGATCGGGCTCAGCGAATTCGGTCGCAACAACGGCCTGTTCACGGCCGGCTGGCGCCCGATGTGGGTGGTCGACTTCCCGATGTTCGAGTTCGATGACGAAGCCCAGCGTTACACCGCAACGCACCACCCGTTCACGGCACCCAAGGATGGGCACGAGGACTGGATGGTGTCCGACCCGGCCAAGTGCATCTCCAAGGGATACGACATGGTGCTCAACGGCTGGGAGATGGGTGGTGGCTCGGTCCGTATCCATCGCGCCGATGTGCAGCAAAAGGTGTTTGATGCACTCAAGATCACGCCCGAGGAAGCCCAGCTCAAATTCGGTTTCCTGCTCGATGCCTTGCAATACGGTGCGCCACCCCATGGCGGCCTGGCGTTCGGTCTGGACCGCATCGTCACGATGATGACCGGCGCCGAGTCGATCCGCGATGTGATTGCCTTCCCCAAGACGCAGCGGGCCCAGTGCCTGTTGACACAGGCACCGGCCGAGGTCGACGAGAAGCAGTTGCGCGAACTCCATATCCGTTTGCGCACCGTCACGGCAGACTGAGCATGTGAGGCGTGGCCATGCTGCAGAATCGGGCAGGTGAGAGTCTGGCACCCGCCTGCGCCATGACCGTGGCCTACAAGATTCCGCAATCGGTGCTGGTGGTGATCCACACCCCGGCACTGGACGTGTTGCTGATCCAGCGGGCAGATGCGCCCGATTTCTGGCAGTCGGTGACCGGCAGCAAGGACAGGCTGGGCGAGCGTTTTCGCACCACCGCCGCACGTGAAGTGCTGGAGGAAACCGGCTTGGATTGCCGCTCTGGCAGCCCCTTGGCCAGCCATTTACGGGATTGGCACATGGAGAACGTTTACGAGATCTATCCGCGCTGGCGCCACAGGTATGCGCCCGGCGTGACGCGCAATACCGAGCATCTGTTCGGCCTGACCGTTCCCAAGGCCGTCGCGGTGCAGCTCAATCCACGCGAACATGTCGCCTCGCGCTGGTTGCCCTGGCGCGAGGCGGCGCAGAGCTGCTTTTCACCGTCCAACGCCGAGGCGATCCTGCTGTTGCCGCGCTGGGTCACGCCGGAGCCAGGCCCATGAACATCATTCGCGTTGCAACCTACAACATCCACAAGGGTGTGCAGGGTGTCGGGCCGCGCAGGCGCCTGGAAATCCACAATCTGGGACATGCGGTCGAACAACTCGACGCGGACATCGTGTGCCTTCAGGAAGTGCGCAAGC
The DNA here is from genome assembly GCA_018063505.1 of Rhodoferax sp. Taxonomy (GTDB): domain Bacteria; phylum Pseudomonadota; class Gammaproteobacteria; order Burkholderiales; family Burkholderiaceae_C; genus CAISIP01. The sequence continues at coordinate 44,879 of JAGPBF010000002.1, read as the reverse complement.
TGCATCGGCGCGAAGCGCAGTTCTTTGCCCGCTGGCCGGAAATGCCGCAGGCAGAATTCCTCGCCCCACCAGGTTACGAAGCGGTCTATCGCACCAACGCCACGACCCGCCACGGTGAGCACGGCAATGCGATGTTGTCGCGCTGGCCGGTGATCGATCACCAGCATGAAGACATGTCGGACCACCGGTTCGAGCAACGTGGCCTGCTGCACTCCGAGATCGAGCTGCATGGGCGTCCGGTCCATGTGGTGGTCGTGCATCTGGGCCTGATCCGGGCCAGTCGTGTGCGGCAGCTGGCGCAGCTGCATCGATTCATTGCGCGGGAGATTCCGCCGCAAGCACCACTGGTCGTGGCCGGTGACTTCAACGACTGGGGCAAATCCGTGCAACGTGAAATGGCTGCCGTTGGCCTGTTCGGTTATGCCGGCCAGCCGCAGCCCACTTTCCCGTCACGGATGCCGCTGGCGCAACTCGACCAGATCTTCGTTCGTGGCATGGTGCCCCTGGGCCTGCAGGTACCGCGCGGGCGTATCTGGTGGCGCATGTCCGACCATCTGCCGCTGGTCGCCGAGTTCGAACTGCCAGACTGATGGCGCCGTTTGCCCGGAACGGAACCGGGAGTCGGCCCGGTCACCAGATCGCGCTGCTGCAAGGCGGGCGGGAGCTGTTTCCGGCAATTGCCGATGCCATCGACGCTGCGCGCGAAGAGATTCGACTGGAAACCTATATCTTCAGCTTCGACGAGTCGGGGCTGCTTGTTGCCCAGGCGCTGGCACGTGCGGCAGAGCGCGGGGTCAAGGTGTTTCTGATGATGGACGGCTTCGGCACTCCGGCCTTGCCGGCTGAGTGGGCCGGTCGTTTCGATGCCAGCGGTGTGTCGTGGCATGTGTTCCAGCCGCTGGGTCCTTGGGGTGCCGTGGTCCCCAGCCGATGGCGTCGCCTTCATCGCAAGATATGTGTCATTGACGGTGCGCTGGCATTTTGCGGGGGCATCAACATCATGGACGACTTCCATGATCCGGCAGCCGGTGCGTTGTCTGCGCCTAGGCTGGATTTTGCAGTACGTGTGACCGGACCGTTGGTGCAGGACATGCAGGAGGCCGCGGCCCGGTTCTGGTGGCGTTCGACGGTGGCGCAGGAATTGCGTGATCGCGAACTGCCTGCGGCGTGGCGCGAACTGCAACAACGGATGCGCCAAGCCCTGACGGTACGTGGCCAGAATGCCCCAGCGCTGGACGACGCGCCGAACTCAGGGATGGCCGCGGGGCCTGGCCGGGGTGCCCGTGCCGAGTTGGTGCTGCGCGACAACGTGCGCAACCGGCGCCGGATCGAGCGCGCTTACCTTCGGGCGATTGGTACTGCGCGGCAGGAGGTGATCATCGCCAATGCCTATTTTCTGCCGGGCGTGCGCCTGCGCAAGGCCCTGATCCTTGCCGCTGGCCGCGGCGTGCGGGTGCGCCTGCTGTTGCAGGGGCGATATGAATATTTTCTGCAGTACCACGGCTCGCGGCCTGTCTATGGTGCATTGCTGGCGGCCGGTGTCGAGATCCACGAATACGCCGCCAGTTTTCTGCATGCCAAAGTAGCGGTGGTGGATTCGCGCTGGGCCACTGTAGGCTCGTCCAACCTTGATCCGCTGAGCCTGCTGCTGGCGCGCGAGGCCAATATCGTGGTGCATGACCGTGCATTCGCCATGCAGTTGCGCCAGCAACTCGAACAAGCCATCACTCAGGGGGGACGCACGGTCGATGCGGTTGAATTCGAAAACCGCTCCTGGCGCTTGCGCGTGCTCGAGCAGCTGGCCTATGGCGCCATGCGGCTGGCATTGCTGTTGGTGGGGCGGCGGTATTGAATGGCCCCCACCCCTGGCTCCGCCAGGCCCCCCGAGGGGGTGCAAGAAAGCTTGGGAGCGGCCCGGCGCTATCTTGATCGCCCCCAGTCCTGGCTCTGCCAGGCCCCCTGAGGGGGTGCAGGAAAGCCTGGGAGCGGCCCGGCTGTTTCATGAAGGCCATGTTTTCCTGATGTCGATTCAGGGTCTTGTTTGACAGGCATTCGCCCGAGCCAATCGCTGGTAGGATGGGACAATGTCAATGTCGAGCCCCTCCAACATGAGTGCAATGGACGTGGAAGAAGGTACGCCGGTATCGGTCAAGATACGCGAGCGGCTGCTGGCTGCGCGCAAGCGGTTCCATGCCAACGACAACATCGCAGACTTCATACAACCTGGCGAACTCGAATTGTTGCTTGACGAGGTGGAGTCCAAGATGAAGGGCGTGCTCTCGAGCATGGTCATCGATACCGAGAACGACCACAACACCGACAACACGGCGCGTCGGGTTGCCAAGATGTATGTCAACGAGGTGTTCAATGGCCGCTTCGTCAAGGCGCCGACGATCACCGAGTTCCCCAATGCCGAACACCTGAACGAGCTGATGATCGTCGGTCCGATCACGGTGCGCAGCGCCTGCAGCCACCATTTCTGTCCGGTCATCGGAAAGATCTGGATCGGCGTCATGCCCAACGAGCACACCAATGTGATCGGCTTGTCCAAGTACGCAAGGCTGGCCGAATGGGTCATGGGCCGGCCGCAGATCCAGGAGGAGGCGGTGGTGCAACTGGCCGATCTCATCCAGGTCAAGACACAGCCCGATGGCCTGGCCATCGTCATGGAGGCCAGCCACTACTGCATGGCCTGGCGCGGCGTGAAAGACATGGATAGCAAGATGATCAACTCGGTGATGCGGGGCTCCTTTCTGAAGGATCCCAACCTGCGCCGGGAATTCCTGTCCCTGATACCCGGAAAGGGCTGATACCATGCTGGTAAGACTCTTGTATGCAAGCCGAGCGGTGGACACCAGTGTGGAAGCGATCGACGCCATACTGTCCCAGTCTCGCCAGTCCAACCCGACCTGTGGCATTACCGGAATCCTTTGCTACGGTGGCGGGATCTTCCTGCAGGCGATCGAGGGTGGCCGCATGGCGGTGAGCGACCTGTATGGCCATATCCAGAAGGACGTGCGGCACAAGGACGTGGTGCTGCTGCACTACGAGGAAATCTCCGAGCGCCGTTTTGGCGGGTGGACCATGGGACAGGTGAACATGTCGCGCATCAATGCCACCATCCTGCTCAAATACGCAGAGCGGCCCGAACTCGATCCCTATTCGGTGTCGGGCTTGGTGTCGCTGGCACTGCTCGAGGAACTGATGGCCACAGCCTCCATCATGGGACGCGCCTGAGTCTGGCCTGATGGCGCGGAGCACGCGCACTGTGTTTGTCTGAAGCCAATCCGGGCGTTGCGAACGATCGCCCGTCCACCCCATAGTACATTGCCGTGCCATGTTGCTGATCGGATGTGACTTCAGCAGTCGGCCGGGGCCACGCAAACCTATCGTGATGGCTCTGGGTCAGGCCAAGGCAGGGGTCGTCAGCCTCGATGCCTTGCAGGCCATTTTCACGCTTGAGGCCTTTGCCTCGAGCTTGCGGGAACGTCGGAGCTGGGTCGGCGGTTTCGACCTGCCGTTCGGCTTGCCGCGTGAACTGGTTCAAACCCTGGGCTGGCCCACGCAATGGCTCGATTACCTGCGAACCTACCAGGCCCTGAGCAGGGCCCAGATCCGCGACTTGTTTGCGGCGTTCTGCAATGCACGTCCGGCTGGCCGCAAGTTTGCCCACCGTGCGACCGATCGCTGGGCGGGATCGAGCCCGTCGATGAAATGGGTCAATCCGCCGGTGGCCTACATGTTGCACGCTGGCGTTCCGTTGCTGGTCGATGCCGGTGTGTCCATTCCCGGGCTGTTTGCCGGAGACAGCACCGATGTCGATGCGCATGGCCGGCCACGGCGTGTCGCGCTGGAGGCGTATCCTGGCCTGTTGGCGCGTGAGGTTCTGGGCCGGGACAGCTACAAAAGTGATGACCGCACCAAGCAGACCGCGCAGCGCGCCGAACGCCGTGCCATCCTCGTCGATGCACTGGTGCAGGGGCAAACCCGCCTGGGCATGCGGCTGCAGCTGACACCGGCGCAGAACGAGGCACTGGTGCTGGACGGCAGCGGCGATCAGCTCGATGCGGTGTTGTGTCTGATGCAAGCCGCGTGGGGCCAGCAACAGGGCTGGCCTTCGTTTGGCCTGCCCGTTCCCATCGATCCGCTGGAGGGCTGGATTGTCAGTGCCTTGCCCTCAGCGGCCTGACTGGATCACGGTTTCCTCGAGCCTGCGCGCGAGTTGGGTCATGGCCAAGGCGGCAGGGCAGCCCGGCAGCGTTTGCATCAGCAACTGTCGCCGCATCACGGCCTGGCGCACGGATGGATCGGCCGGTATGTCGGCCAAATGGACCAGGCGAACGCCTTTGCCAGGTTCGGTCACCACGAATCGGTCCAGCACCTGCTGCAACTGACCGGTGATGGCGCGACCGTCGCCAAGGCGTGCGGTCTGGTTGATCACCATGTGGATGTTCGCGCGGTGCTGCTGGCCGGCCAGCACCTTGATCGTGGCATACGCGTCGGTCAGCGAGGTTGGCTCCGGTGTCGCGACCACCAGTACCACAGAGGCCAGTGAGACCGCGAACAACACCACATCCGAAATGCCGGCGCCGGTGTCAAGCAACACGACGTCGTAACGCGGAACCAGCCCGCGGATGATGCGCAGGAAGTCGGCCCGAATCTCGGGCGTCAAGCGCGAGTATTCGACCATGCCGGAGCCGGCCAGCAGCACGGAAAACCCGCCAGGGGCCTGGATGACCGCCTCTTCGATCGTCGATTTGCCGCTGAACACGTCGTGCAGCGTGACCTTCGGGTACAGGTTCAGTACCACGTCCAGATTGGCCAGGCCCAGGTCGGCGTCCAGCACCAGCACCCGCTGGCCACGTTTTGCCAAGGCCGCTGCCAGGTTGGCGGACACGAAGGTCTTGCCGACGCCACCCTTGCCACTGGTGACAGCCATCACCTTGCCGTAGGGTGCCAAAGGCACGGGCGGCGAAATGGGACTGGTTCCCGCAGTTGCTTGCAATTCGTCGCTCATTCGCCTACTCCACTCGCACTGCCACTGGCAGGATCAACGGCAACACGTTCGAGCCACGCCGGCTCACCCAATGCCAAATGCCCGAACAACAGATTCTTCTCCTCTGCACTGACAGCAATGGCCTGCTGTTGGTCGATGACAACCCGGTTGCGGCCGTCGGACTTTGCCCGGTACAGCAGATTGTCCGCGCGTTCGATCCACAGCGGTGCCGTCGATCGCACCCAGGAAGGTGCATAGGCACCCCCGATACTGATGGTCACCTTGACATTGGCGGTGGCACTGACCGGAATCATCAAGGTTTCGACCGTCTTGCGGATTCGCTCTGCGACCGCTTCTCCCACCGATACCAGGCAGTTCGGCAATACCACCGCAAATTCTTCACCGCCATACCGGGCCACGGTGTCCATGGGTCGAATGCAGCGCGACAAGCACTTGGCTACGGCCTGCAATACGCGGTCTCCTGCCAGATGGCCGTGCGTGTCGTTGATCGACTTGAAGTGGTCTATGTCGAGCATCAGCAGCAATGCCGGTTCACCGGATCGCGCAACACCGTCGATTTCGCGCTCCAGCACCGACAGGAAATGGCGCCGATTGGCCAGTCCGGTCAGCGGGTCCTTGAGCGACAGCTCACACAAACCATCAATGACACTTTGCACGAATTCCGTTGGCGAGACATCGGAATCGGGCAGTTCGCCCACTGTGCCGTGCTCCAGCAGCGCACGTGCATCACCCAGACGAAGCTTGCTGATATCGACGACGGGAGGGGCGATCGATGAAGTCACTGGTTGTTGGCGATGGGTGCGGCGAAAGTTTAACAGTATGCCTGGGGCGGCAGCCAAAGGGAAAGGCGGTGTTTCCCGCATCAAATGCAGCGGCTCGCATGGTCGGCGCCACAGCGGCGCCGGTGCTTCAGCGGTGCCGCAATGGCGCGCCTCTCACGCTGCACCGCGTTCGGCGCAAATGCGGCAGGTGCTACTGCGGCCGATACGCACCTCGGTCCATTCCATCACGCGGGCATCGAGCATCTGCAGGCGACCCGTCAGTGGCGTGCCAACACCGGTCAGCAATTTCAGGGCTTCGGCAGCCTGCATGGTTCCGATGATGCCCACCACAGGTGCAAAAACGCCCATGGTGGCGCAGCGGGCTTCCTCGAAGCCCTCATCTGGCGGGAATACGCATGCGTAACACGGAGATTCTTCGCAGCGGGTGTCATAGACACTGATCTGGCCGTCGAACCGGATCGCCGCCCCCGATACCAGGGGCTTGCGATGGCGCACGCAGGCGGCGTTGATCAGATGCCGGGTGGCAAAGTTGTCGCTGCAATCGAGCACCACGTCGGCTGGCGGAACCAGCTGGTCCAGCAGCGCGGCATCGGCTCGCAGGCACACGGTTTGCACCTGCACGTGCGGGTTGATCGCGCCAATGGCGGCCAGCGCCGATGTCACCTTGGGTGAGCCAACCCTGTCTGTCGTATGCGCGACCTGGCGCTGCAGGTTGGTGATGTCGACGCAGTCGTTATCGACCAGGGTGATGCGCCCGACACCGGCCGAGCCCAGATACAGGGCGACCGGTGATCCCAGCCCACCTGCGCCAATCACCAGCGCATGGGCAGCGTCGATGCGCTGCTGACCCTCTACGCCCACTTCATCGAGCAGGATATGGCGCGAGTAACGCAGCAACTGTTCGTCGTTCATGGCCCTTGCTGCCGACCCGCGGGAGTGCCGCTATCAGTTGGTCTTTGGCTCGTCCTTGCGCTCGGACAAGGTCTTGCTGACCATCACCGGCCGGCCCTTGAGCTGATTGAGCGCCTGCATCAGCGGGAAGTCCTTGTCCGTGCCGAATTCGGGCATCTTGCGGTCTGCCACCGGTTTCTTGCTGTCTTCCTCGAGTTTCTTCAGTGCCAGTTCGCGCGCCTTTTCGCGACCCACGTCCTTCTCTTCCTTGCCCTGGCCGCTGTTCAGGTGCTTCTCGAGGTCGGCTTCACGGGTACGCAGCGCCGCGAATACATTGCCCTCTTCGGTTTCATCGACCATGACGTCAGGAACAATGCCTTTGGCCTGGATGGAGGCACCACTGGGCGTGTAGTAGCGGGCGGTCGTGATCTTCAGGCCGGTGTCGGGCCCCAGTGGCCGTACGGTCTGCACCGAGCCCTTGCCAAAGGTCTGGCGGCCCATGATGGTCGCCCGTTTGTGATCCTGCAGCGCGCCGGCAACGATCTCGCTGGCCGACGCAGATCCTTCGTTGACCAGTACCACCAGCGGCACGTTCTTCATCGCGGCCGGCAGGCGTTTGAGCGGGTCTGACGAGCCGCGCCGCACATAGGCCTCGGGCGATGCCCGGTAGATGAACTTGCTCTCGGGCAGTTGACCGTTGGTCGACACGACCGTGACGTTCTCGGGCAGGAATGCTGCAGAAATAGCCACCGCAGCGTCGAGCAGGCCGCCCGGATCGTTGCGCAGGTCGAGCACCAGGCCTTTGAGGTTGGGATCCTGCTTGTAGATTTCCTCCATCTTGCGCACGAAGTCATCGACGGTGCGCTCCTGGAACTGGCTCAGGCGGATCCAGGCATAACCGGGCTCGATCACCTTGCTGCGCACCGATTGGGTGCGGATTTCCTCGCGCGTGAGGATGACAGGAAAGCTCCGGTTCTCGTCTTTGCGCAAGATCATCAGCGTGACCTTGGTATTGGGTTCGCCGCGCATGCGCTTGACCGCGTCGTTGAGCGACAAACCCTTGACCACGGTGTCGTCGATCTTGGTAATCAGGTCATTGGTCTTGAGACCTGCGCGAAACGCCGGCGTGCCCTCGATCGGCGTGACGATCTTGACCAACCCGTCTTCCTGCGTGATCTCGATTCCGACGCCGACAAAACGTCCGGCGGTGCCTTCGCGGAATTCCTTGAACGATTTCTTGTCGAAATATTGCGAGTGCGGATCGAGGCTGGCAACCATGCCCGAAATGGCGTCCGTGATCAACTTTTTCTCGTCGACCGCTTCGACATAGTCTGTCTTGACCATGCTGAAAACGGCGGCCAATTGCTGCAACTCCTCCAGCGGCAACGGCGCCAATGTGCCGCGCGCGACCGTCTGCAACGAGACCGTCGTCAAAGCCCCGGTGATGACACCCACCGAGATCCAGCCGGCAACCTTCAGTTTATGACCCATGATTTTTCCTTCGCTGACTCAATATACACCTTGGACACGGCAGACGCGTGGTGGTTCCGGTGCAAACTGCGCGGGTCAAAAATAAGCTTGGACCGGACTGCATTGTCAGGCCTTGCCTTGTGCCGCAACCGCATGGGTGGCGGCTGCCACTGCGGCCGGATCACCCAGGTAATAGTGTCGAATCGGCGTCAGATCGGCGTCGAGTTCGTACACCAGAGGAATGCCATTGGGAATGTTCAGACCGACGATGTCGCTGTCTGAAACCTTGTCCAGGTGCTTCACCAGCGCGCGAATCGAATTGCCATGGGCGGCCACCATGACGTTTTTCCCGGCTCGGATCGAAGCAGCGATCGAATCGTTCCAGAACGGCATCACCCGATCGACGGTGTCTTTCAGGCACTCGGTCAGCGGTATCTGTTCGGGTCTGAGTCTGGCATAACGAATATCTCCCCTTTCGCAGCGCGGATCGTTGGCGTCGAGTGGCGGTGGCGGGGTGTCATAACTGCGGCGCCAGACCAGCACCTGCGCGTCGCCATACTGGCGTGCCGTTTCAGCCTTGTTCAGCCCCTGCAGATCGCCGTAGTGGCGCTCGTTCAGGCGCCAGCTGTGTACCACGGGCAACCAGGTGCGGTCCATTTCGTCGAGGCAGTGCCACAAGGTGCGGGTCGCACGCTTGAGCACACTGGTATAGGCCAGGTCGAATTCGTAGTTGCCTTCGCGCAGCAGGCGGCCTGCATTCTTGGCCTGCTCGACCCCGGTGGGCGTCAGGTCGACGTCGGTCCAGCCGGTGAACCGGTTTTCCAGGTTCCAGGTCGATTCGCCGTGCCGGATCAGAACTAGTTTATGCATTGCAGTTGTCGGTAATAAGGGGCAGTGGGACGGGGGAAGTGGGGCGCGGCGCACACGGTTACTCGCCGCGAATTGCGGCAATAAAGCCGCGTCGGCGGCAACGTCTATGGAGCGCATTCTAAAATGCGCGCTGATTCACGCCCGATGCGTGCGTTCGACCTTTTAGGAATACCGTGACATTTGTTGTTGAAAACTGGTGGTTGATTCTGGTGGCGCTGGCGTCTGCCACGATGTTGTTCATGCCCGCCTTGCGCGGCGCAGCCACCGCTGGCCTGAGCCCTTCGCAGGCGGTTCAGATGATCAATCGCGAGAAGGCAGTCGTGATCGACGTCTGCGAAGCCGACGAGTTCGCGGCCGGCCATGTGGGCAATGCCAAGAACATTCCGTTGGGTCAGCTCGAGGAAAAATTGCCTGGCGCGGTCAAGAACAAGGCCTTGCCCTTGATCCTTGTCTGCCAGAGCGGCGCCCGCTCCGGCCGTGCCGTGGCCATCGCCAGGAAGCTCGGCTACGACAAGGTCCAGTCGCTGGCCGGTGGCCTGGGTGGCTGGCGTTCGGCCAGTCTGCCAATCGAAAAGTCCTGAACGCTGCGCCTTCTGGCGTCTGCCCCTTTATTACCTCTGTGAGAGCCGTTTCATGCAGCCTGTAAAGATGTATTCCACCGCCGTATGCCCCTATTGCATTCGTGCCAAACAGTTGTTGCGCGAACGGGGTGTTGAACAGATCGAAGAAATACGGGTCGACCTGGACCATGGGCAGCGCAGCAAGATGATGGAAATCACTGGCCAGCGCACCGTGCCGCAGATCTTCATAGGGCAGACCCATGTTGGCGGTTGCGACGAACTGGTCGCCCTGGATCGGCGTGGCGCCCTGGTGCCGCTGCTGGCGTCCGCCTGAGCGCTGCGTTCGGGCCGCGCCCTGGCAAGCACGCACGGCAGCCCGCAGGGCAAGGCCAGCCTGGCATAAGCACCTGAGATAATCCCCCAGTCGCGCCGGGCAGGCGGACGGACGATTTGTCCGTCGGTCGGGACCGGGCCCCACTCCTCAACCTGAAAGAGACTCCATGGCCGAAGAAAACACACCTACCTTCCAGATTCAGCGCATTTACCTCAAGGAATCCTCGCTGGAGCAGCCCAATTCCCCTGCCATCTTGCTCGAGCAGGCGCAACCGACGGTCGACATCCAGCTCGGTGTTGAAGCCAACAACGCTGCCGACGGTGTCTATGAGATCTGTGTCACCGCCACCGTGCACACCAAGCTCCAGGAGCGCACCGTATTTCTGGTCGAGGTCAAGCAGGCCGGTATTTTCGAGATCCGCAACATCGAGCAGGAACAGATGAACCAGATCATGGGTATCGCCTGCCCGCAGATCGTCTATCCGTATCTGCGTGCTAACGTGGCCGACCTGATCCAGCGCAGCGGCTTTCCGCCGGTGCATCTTTCCGAAGTCAACTTCCAGGGCATGTACGAGCAGCAACGTGCCCAGCAGGTCGAAGGCGCGGCGCCCGGCGCTGTCACCCAGTAGCCGGCTCGCACAACACAGGCAGACGGTCCGCATGTCTATCGCCGTCGTGGGCGCTGGTGCCTGGGGCACGGCGCTGGCGGTCAGCGCCGCTTCCCAGTGGGGCGATGCTGTCAGCCTGTGGGCACGGGATGCGGCGCTGGTCGATGCCATGCGCCAGCACCGGGTCAACCAGCGCTATCTGCCCGACGTCGATTTGCCGCAGGCGTTGGCGTTGCGGCATTGGCCTGGTGACGCGCACGAGGCTGTTGCGGCTGTGGCACCGGCCAGCCTGGTCGTGGTGGCCAGTCCGATGGCGGCGTTGCGCAGCATGCTCGCGTCCTTGCGCGAATGTCAGGCGCCGGTTGTCTGGTTGTGCAAGGGTTTCGAGCAGGGGCACACCTCGGCCGATTCTTCGCTGCCACCACCAGCGGGCCTGATGGCGCACGAGATCCAGGCGCTGGTGGCGCCGGACCTGCAGGCCGGGGTGCTCAGTGGTCCCAGTTTTGCGCAGGAAGTGGCTGCCGGCAAACCAGCTGCGTTGGTGGCCGCCAGCCCGCATGCCGAGGTGCGGGCGGCCATGGTATCGGCCTTTCACGGCCCGACATTGCGTATCTACGCCAGTGACGATGTGATCGGGGTCGAGGTGGGCGGCGCCGTCAAGAACGTGCTGGCCATCGCCACCGGTCTGTGTGACGGCCTGCAACTGGGATTGAATGCCCGTGCCGCACTGATCACCCGCGGTCTGCATGAAATGACCCTGGTTGGCGTGGCACTCGGTGCACGGCCGGAAACCTTCATGGGACTGAGCGGACTCGGTGACCTGGTGCTCACTGCCACCGGGGATCTGTCGCGCAATCGGCGGGTTGGCCTGGCGCTGGCCAGTGGCCAGACCCTGGCCCAGGCGGTGCAATCACTCGGCCATGTGGCCGAAGGTGTCTATTGCGCCAGGGCTGTGGTTCAGCGCGCGGCGTCGCTGGGGGTTGAAATGCCGATTGCCATGGCGGTTGATGCCTTGCTTGACGGCCGCCTCAGTCCGGCGCAGGCGGTGGCCACCCTGATGGCGCGTGAGGCCAAAGACGAGGTCTGACGGATCTGGCGGGTCAGCTGGACTGCGCGTCGGCCGTGCTGTAGGCCAGCCGCACATAGATCGGCGCGAAGGATTCGGCCTGCGTGATGTCGATCAGATTTTCCTTGGCCAGTTCGAGCAGGGCGATGAAGGTCACCACCAGTACCTGCGATCCCTGGGTCGGATCGAACAGGTTCTCGAATTCGACAAAACGCTGGCCTTGCAAATGCCGCAGCACGATCGCCATGTGCTCGCGTACCGACAGCTGCTCGCGCGAGATATGGTGGTGTTGCACCAGTTTTGCACGGCGCAGGATGTCGTGCCAGGCTTCCTGCAGGTCTGCCAGGTCGACGTCCGGGAAGCGCGGTTGCAGTGACTGTTCGATCGTCACCTGGGCGCGCAAGAAATCGCGCCCCAGCACCGGTGTCGTGTTGAGCGCCGCGGCTGCGAGCTTGATGCGTTCGTATTCGAGCAGACGGCGCACCAGTTCGGCCCGCGGATCCTGCGCCTCTTCACCATCGGCCATCTTGCGCGGCGGCAGCAACATGCGCGACTTGATCTCGATCAGCATGGCCGCCATCAACAGGTATTCGGCAGCCAGTTCCAGGTTGCGGCCGCGAATCTCGTCGACGTAAACCAGGTATTGGCGCGTCACCCCTGCCATGGGAATGTCCAGGATATTGAAGTTCTGCTTGCGGATCAGGTACAGCAGCAAGTCCAGCGGCCCTTCGAACGCCTCGAGGAACACTTCGAGTGCGTCAGGCGGAATGTAAAGATCCTGGGGAATGGCGAACAGCGGTTCGCCATAGAGCCGCGCCAGCGCCACCTGATCGACGACTTCGGGCATGTCGCCAAGCCCGCTTGGCTCTGGCGTCAACGAATCTGCCATCACCGTGGCCTTATCCGGGCCGCACCATGCGGCTATTTCGGATCCGTCTGGTACACGTAGGGCTTTTGCCGCACTTCGGCCTGGCGATAAGCGCGCCAGGCGAAGCGATCGAGCAGCTTGTCCCATAACAATTCCCGTCCCTGACGCTGCTGCGCCTCGAGTTCGGGTTTCTCGGACTTGAGCCGGTGGATGAACTGCGTGGTGTCGGACTCGTAATCCGGGCGGCGAAATATGGACATAGACTTGGACCTCTGAAGTCGTGAATTTTACAGGGGCAGGCATGGTCGGGTCTAAATGGTTGTGGGCGTTGGTGGCTGCGATCCTTGTACTGGCGGCCTGCGATCCGCAGAACATTGCCGAACTGGAAGAGGGCTTGTCGACCGAGGCCGATGTGCGGGCGCGGTTCGGTGAGCCCGAAAACATCTGGGACGCAGCCGATGGTGGCCACACGCTGGAGTACAACCGCCAGCCAGCCGGGTACCAGAACTACATGATCACGATTGGCCCTGATGGAAAGATGCGTGCCTTGCGTCAGGTGCTGACACCGGCGAACTTTGCCAGAATCGGACCGGGCATGATGATGGAGGATGTGCGCCGCATGCTTGGCAAGCCGATGCGCATCAGCCGCTTCGAACTCAGGCGCGAGACCCACTACGACTGGCGCTACCGCGACGGTCCCAATGCCAGCGATGCGCGCATCTTCAGCGTGGTGTTCAACACCGACCTGCGGGTGTTGTCCACCGGCTCGACCGGCGACCCCGAGCAGGATCGCAGCGAGCGGCGCTGAGCCAGTGGCAACGGCCGCCTTGGGCGCTGCGCCGGTGCATTCCGAGCGCAATAAACGTCGATCCTTTACGATAGGATGGGTGCCGCACCGTTTATGACCGGTGGCAGCACTGCAGCGGTCGGCCCGGCCGGCGAACGCGAGTGAACATGCAAACCACGACCTCCCTTCCTCCCTCCTGCCCCGGCATGCGTTCTTGCCTGGGGCCGATGGCGGCCGGGGTACAAGGCCAGGCCTGCCGTGCGGCGTCCCACTGAGGCGGCCGCCGGCCCGCGGGGCCTGACGATTGCAGCCTGGTTGCTGCTCGTCTCGCTGGGGCATTTGGCGATCATGGCGGTGGGGGGCTGGGCCTGGAGTGAGCCGGTACCGTGGATGGTGGTGCTGGGAGCGGCCGGTATGGCCGGCAGTCTGGTCATGGCCAACATCGTGCAACGCATGGCGGGGCGTCAATTCCACCAGCAGGATGTGTCGGCAGAACGGCAGCAGCTGGCACTGGATCTGGAGCTTGCGCTCGGTCGTTTGCGTGCTGCGGAAATACGTCTGCACGAGGTGATCGATGCGGTGCCGGCCGGCGTGGCCGTTTACGACAATCAGGACCGCCTGCTGGTTTACAACCAGGAGGTCGCGCGCCAGGATCCCTATCGCGGCGATGGCAGCAAGGGCGGCGATGGCGAGGTGATTGGCCAGACATACGAGAACCTGATGCGCCGCGCGTTGGCGCAAGGCAAGATTTTCGATGCAGTTGGTCGTGAAGAAGAATGGCTGGCCACGCGCATGGCTGGCCGGGGCACCGTGCAGACGCCGCTGCTGCGCCATACCGACGATGGCCACTGGGTGCATTTCTATGAAATTCGCACACCATCGGGTTATCTGGTGATGACGCGGCTGGACATGACGCCAATGGTCGAAAAAGGGCTGGCGCTGGAGCGCGCCAACGAGCAATTGATGCGGCTGTCGACCACCGACGGACTGACCGGCATTGCCAACCGGCGTCTTTTCGACCAGACCTTGCAGACCGAGTGGCAACGCTGCGCGCGCAACCACAGCCCGCTGTCACTGCTGATGATCGACATTGACCACTTCAAGCGCTACAACGACATGTACGGCCACCAGACCGGCGACGAGTGTCTGCGCCAGGTTGCCCGCATTCTGGTGATGTGTGCCAAACGCTCGGGCGAACTGGTTGCGCGTTATGGCGGGGAGGAGTTTGCGATCCTGTTGCCGGGAACCGATGCCGCAGATGCGATGGTGATTGCACGCCGCTGCATCCAGGAACTGGCCAGCGCGCGAATTCCACATGCCGATTCGCCGGTATCGCCGTGGTTGAGCGTCAGTATTGGCGTGGCCGGCATGGTCGCCTCGCCCTCGGAGACCCGCGCAACACTGGTGATGCAGGCAGATAGCGCGATGTATTGCGCCAAGAAAGCCGGTCGCGCCCGGGCCGAGTTCTACGACCCGGCGATGGTCAGCGCACTCGCAACCCGGCCTGCGCCCCTGTGAAGGGTTCGAGCAGATGGATGCCTGGCGAGGCCTTCTCGTCGGCATGGCTGGCGGCCAGCACCATGCCTTCGCTGACGCCAAATTTCATTTTGCGCGGTGCCAGGTTGGCCACCATCACGGTGAACTTGCCGACCAGCTGCTCGGGCTTGTAGGCACTGGCAATACCCGAGAACACGTTGCGCGTGGCGCCTTCGCCTACGTCCAGCGTCAGGCGCAGCAGCTTGGTTGAACCTTCTACCGCTTCGCAGGCGACGATTTTTGCAATGCGCAGGTCGACCTTGGCGAAATCGTCGATGGTGATGGTGGGGGCAATCGCTTCGCCCCCGGGCAGGGGCCTTTCGGCCACCGGAGCGGCCGGCGGTTCGAACAGGGCCTCGAGTTGCTTGATGTCGACGCGTTGCATCAGGTGTTGGTAACTCCCGATGGTGTGGCCCGCGCCAAGTGCTGTGGTGGCGTTGCACCAGTCGAGCGCAGGCGCGTTGAGAAATTTTTCGGCCTGCGCTGCCAGCATGGGCAGGACCGGCTTGAGGCATGCGGTCATGATCTTGAAACTCTCGATACAGGCCGAGCAGACGCCGGCCGCCTCGTCGACCCGACCTTCCTTGACGAGTTTCCAGGGCGCGGCGCTGTCAAAACGCAGATTCACCTTGTCGGCAAATGCCATGATCTCGCGCAAGGCACGGCCATAGTCACGGGACTCGTACAGGTCCCGCACCTGGCTCACCAGTGCCCCGGCTCCAGGCTCGGACGGTGCCGCTACCAGCCGCCCGCCCGGAATGAACTTGACCGCCCGGCTGGCGATATTGACGTATTTGCCGATCAGGTCGCTGTTGACCCGCAGCATGAAATCCTCGGCGTTGAAGTCGATGTCCTCGTTGCGCCCGTTGAGCTTGGCGGCAAGGTAATAACGCAGCCATTCGGGGTTCATCCCCAGGCTCAGGTATTTGAGCGGATCGAGCCCGGTGCCACGGCTCTTGCTCATCTTCTCGCCATTGTTGACGGTCAGGAAACCGTGTACGAAGATGTTGTCGGGTGTCTTGCGACCGCTGAAATGCAGCGTTGCCGGCCAGAACAGCGTGTGGAAGGTGACGATGTCCTTGCCGATGAAGTGGTACTGCTCCAGCGCCGGGTTGGCCATATAGGCCTCGTAATCCTGGCCGCGTTTGTCGAGCAGGTTCTTCAGCGATGCCAGGTACCCGATGGGTGCGTCCAGCCAGACGTAGAAATATTTGCCAGGTGCATCCGGAATCGCGATGCCGAAATACGGTGCGTCGCGGCTGATGTCCCAGTCACCCAGGCCTTCGCTGGTGCTGCCGTCCGGGTTCTTGCGCACGCTGAACCATTCCTTGACCTTGTTCGCCACTTCGGGCTGCAGCCGTCCGTCCTGCGTCCAGCGCTGCAGGAATGCCACGCAGCGCGGGTCCGACAGCTTGAAGAAAAAGTGCTCCGAGCTTTTGAGCACCGGTTTGGCGCCCGACAGCGCCGAGTAGGGCGCGATCAGGTCGGTCGGTGCATAGACGGCGCCGCAAACCTCGCAGTTGTCGCCGTACTGGTCCTTCGAATGGCAACGCGGGCATTCGCCCTTGATGAATCGGTCGGGCAGGAACATGTTCTTCTCGGGGTCGAAGAACTGCTCGATGGTGCGGGTCTCGATCAGCGAGCCGTCGGCGCGGTCGCGCAGGTCGCGGTAGATCTGCTGCGCCAGTGCATGGTTTTCCGGTGCGTCGGTCGAATGCCAGTTGTCAAAAGCGATATGAAAACCGTCGAGATAGGGCTTGCGACCGGCCGCGATGCCGGCAACGAATTGCTGCGGCGTGACGCCGGCCTTTTCGGCCGCAATCATGATCGGTGCGCCGTGCGCATCGTCAGCGCAGACGAAATCCACCTGATTGCCCTGCATGCGCTGGTGCCGCACCCAGATGTCGGCCTGGATGTACTCCATGATGTGGCCGATATGGAATTTGCCATTGGCATATGGCAGGGCGGTGGTGACGAATAGTTGGCGGGGCATCGGAAGTCAATCGGAGGAATCAGGGCCGCGGGAGCAGCGGCGGAAGCAGTCGATTTTAGTCGGCTGCTGCCACTGGCGGATGTCTCAGCGCAGGCGCAGTGGATCGCGCCTGCGTTCGACGAAAGCGGGCTCCTGGCCATCCCGCGGAACCGCGCAGGGATCGGTCCAGCCGAAGAAGCGGCAGATCTCGCCGCGCTGGTTTTCGGCGTCGGCGCGCCCCAGCGCCATAAGGTCGCGGGTGTAGTTGGCTTCGAACAACAGATAACTGGCCAGCGCCGCGCCCTGGAAATCGGTCTTGTCGGTGGTGACGCCGACACCTCCGAGCAAGGCCCGTACCGGCCTGGGCAGGTCGCCGACGTGTTGCGCCGCGATCGCGTCGATGCGCTGCGACGGCGAAATCACCAGCAGATCGATCGGGCGCAGGCCGCTCTGTCCGCGCGCCTGCGTGGGCACCAGGCCGATCGTGTGGTTGATGCGGCGCACCCGTTCGATGTCAACGGCCAGCGCGTCCAGAAAGATGTTCGACAAGGCGTGCCCGGCGATCTGGGCCAGGGTAGGGTATTTCGGTGCCGGCGCCAGGCGCCGGTCCGTCTTGGGTTCATGCATGCGGCCGGCACCGACCACCATGATGCGTTCCGCCCCCAGGTGGATGGCGGCAGCCACCGGCGCCGACTGGCGCATCGAGCCGTCGCCGAAGTACTCGGGGCTGCCGTTGACCTGCAATGGTTTGGCCGGAAATACGAACGGTATTGCCGACGATGCCAGCAGATGCTGGTAGGTGATGGTCTCGCGTACGCCGAAACGCTGCGAGCGCGTCCAGGGTTCGATGCTGGCGTCGCCATCGAAGAATGTGGTGTGTTCACCCGAGGTGTAACTCGACGCGGTGACCGCCAGCGCATGCAGCTGGCCCTGGGAGATGTGTTGCTGCAGCTGGTGCAGCGCAATCGTCTGCTGCAGCAGGTCCAGCAATGGCGTGTTGTCGAGCAAGGACCTTGGCTTGAGTTTGCGCCAGCGCGCCACGACCCAACCCACCGACATCAGCGTCAGCCAGCTCGCGCCGGTGCGCAGCACACCGATCGAATCGGCGCGGTAGACCTGGCCGGCGTGGAAGTTCCTCCAGACGTCGACCAGCTGCCGCACGGAACCATCGAAGTCGTCCGCGCCGCAGGCCAGCGCTGCGGCATTGATGGCGCCGGCCGAGGTGCCGGTGATGATCGGGAACGGGTTTCCCTGCCGGTGCGCGGCGCAGGCCAGCCGGATGTCGGCCACGGCTTCGAGCACGCCAACCTGGTAGGCGGCACGTGCTCCGCCGCCCGTGAGCAGCAGCCCGGTTCGGTTTGGCGCCAGGGCGGGTGTGGTCATGGGCTGATTATGGATTGACCCTGCTGGCGGGGGTGGTCGGCGCGTTCGCTAGACTAGCGGACTCGACAGATCATTCATTTGGAGCTACGCATGGCGATCACGGAACAGGTTTTGATGGACGCGCTCAGGACCGTTGTCGACCCCAACACCGGACAGGATTTCGTCTCTTCGCGCGCCCTCAGGAACCTGACCATTGGTGATGGCGACGTGGCTTTCGACGTGGAAATCGGTTATCCGTGCAAAAGCCAGATTCCGGGTTTTCGCAAGGCGCTGGTGGCTGCGGCAAAGGGCGTGGCCGGCGTCGACAACGTGTCGGTGAACATCCGCACGAAGATCATCCCGCACGCGGTGCAGCGCGGCGTGCAGCTGATGCCCAACGTGAAGAACATCGTTGCCGTGGCATCGGGCAAGGGCGGGGTAGGCAAAAGTACCACCGCCGTCAACCTGGCGCTGGCGCTTGCGGCCGAAGGCGCTTCGGTCGGCATCCTGGACGCCGACATCTACGGTCCCAGCGTGCCGATGATGCTGGGGATTTCGGGCAAACCCGAATCGGATGACGGCAAGACCATGGACCCGCTGGAGAACTACGGCCTGCAGGTGATGTCGATCGGTTTCCTGGTGGCGCAGGACGAGGCCATGATCTGGCGCGGCCCGATGGCCACCCAGGCGCTCGAGCAACTGTTGCGCCAGACCAACTGGCGTGACCTGGACTACCTGATCGTCGACATGCCGCCGGGTACCGGCGACATCCAGCTCACGCTCAGCCAGCGGGTGCCGATGACCGGCGCGGTGATCGTCACGACGCCGCAGGACATCGCACTGCTCGATGCCAAGAAGGGCATCAAGATGTTCCAGAAGGTCGGCGTCCCGATCCTGGGCATCGTCGAAAACATGGCGGTCCATGTGTGCAGCCAGTGCGGGCATGTCGAACATATCTTCGGCGCCGACGGCGGCAGGAACATGGCGGCCGAGTACGGCATGGATTATCTGGGCGCCTTGCCGCTGAACATGCAGATCCGTCTGCAGGCCGACAGCGGGAAGCCCACCGTCGTCGCCGATCCGGACGGCGAGGTGGCCGCCATCTACAAGTCGGTGGCGCGCCAGGTTGCGGTGTCGATTGCAGCCCAGAACAAGGACTTCTCATCCAAATTTCCGTCGATCAAGATCTCCAAGGACACCTGAGATCTGCGTGCGGAGCCGGGCCTGGCGCCGGGCGCATCGGTGACAATCCGCCCTGTCACGCCCGAAGTGGGCGGCCCACTGCTGCCACGCCATGAACCTGCTCGGCTCGCTCAAGTACCTCGTCGCGCTCGATGAGCACAAGCACTTCGGCCGCGCGGCCCAGGCCTGCCACATCACCCAGCCTGCCTTGTCCAACGCCTTGCGCGCGATGGAGAAGGAATTCGGTTGTGCCGTTGTCCTGCGTGGCCGTTCCTATGTCGGGCTGACCCCTGAAGGCGTGCGCGTACTCGACAGTGCACGGCGCATGCTGCGCGAACATGAGCGGCTGCGCCAGGACCTCGACAGTGGTGCGGACGACCCACGCGGGGCGCTGCGTATCGGCTGCATTCCGACCGCCATGCCGATCGCCGCCCGCTTCGCCGCCCGCTTGCAGGCGCGGCACGCCGGCATCACACCGGCCGTGTTGTCGCTCAGTTCGCCCGAGATCGAGGCCGGACTGGAGAATCTGTCGTTGGACCTGGGGCTGGGTTATACCGACCGCCTGCGTACTCAGGGTCTGCATCTGCGGGTGGTTCCGCAATACACCGAACACTATTTTCTTGTGCGCCGCCGCAAGGCTGAGCGCCCGGCAGAGCCGCCGCCACCGTTCGGACCCGCCATCTCCTGGGCCGAAGCGGCACGGCTGCCCTTGTGCCTGCTGACGCCGGACATGCACAACCGCACCCTGGTCGACGGTGCATTTGCCACTGCCGGCGTGGTGGTGCAGCCGGTGATGGAAACCAATTCGATCGTGACACTGGCGCTCGGCGCTGCCAATGGTGTTGTCTGCAGCGTGATGCCGGGCGCGCTGGTTGCCGCGTTCCGCGACCAGCACGGACTGGAGGCCTTGCCCCTGATGCGGCCCGAAATGCGCACGCCGGTCGGATTCATGGTGCAGGCCGGTGATCAGCCGTCCCGCACCCTGGCAGCCGCGCTGACATTGGCCCAGGAACCGCTCTGGCTGGGGCAGGTCGCTGCCAACTCCGGGGCCCTGGCCTGAGACATTGGGCTGTCGTCGGGTTAACCCTTATTCAGAGCTTGAATTGCCTGGTGTTCCGATTCAATTGGACCTGCTGCCGTGCTGACGCGATACTGGGCAAAACGTCGGATACTGCCTGTCGGGCGTCGCTTGGGTGATGGCAGGGCCAGGCCCAGCGTCGATGATTCCAGCATGGCGTACGTCGTTCCAACGGCCGCCTTTGACCGCCTCGCCACGCGCCAGTTGCCGAACCCGGTGCCGGCGACGATCCGGCTTTTCATATCGAGACCATGCGTTCCACATCCCCATCCCCAACCGTGCCAGGCGTTGCGCTGGCCAGCGTCGACGATATGCGCGCGCGGATTCGCCAGAAGCGCCAGCTCAAGGGTCGCCAGGTCGACGCAGAGTCGGCGAGGCAAGTGCGTGCGCTGATCGGCGAAGCACCGGCAAGCGGTTATCGGCGCGATCTGCTGATCGAATACCTGCATTGCCTCAACGACCACTTCCGTTGCCTGCATGACCGGCATCTGGTGGCACTGGCAGCGGCCATGAAAATTGGCATGGCCGAGGTCTACGAGGTCGCGACCTTCTATCACCACTTCGAGGTCATCGACGCCGACGCAAGGGCGCCCGGCTTGACCGTGCGGGTCTGCAGCGGGCTCAGTTGTGCGCTGGGCGGCGGCGCCGAACTGCTGCAGAAGCTGGAATCGGCTTTTGGGTCGGCCGAAGTGCGCGTGATCCCGGCGCCTTGCCTGGGTCGATGCGAGCAGGGGCCGATAGCGGTGGTGCACCAGAACCCACTGCCACATGCCAGCGTGCAGAAGGTGCTCGACGCGGTGCAGGCGCAGGCCACGGCGCATCCGATGGCCCCTGACACCGGCACCTTCGACCTGGCGGCACAGGTCGAGCACAGCATCACCGCGGGTCTGCAGGACCATGCTGTGGCTCCGGCCTATGTCGGACTGCGCTCCTACAAGGCCAACGGGGGTTATGCGCTGCTGGCCGAACTGGTGGCCGACCGCCACGAGGCCGAACACATCATCCACGTGATGGAGAGCTCGGGCCTGCGCGGCCTGGGTGGCGCAGGGTTCCCGGCCGGGCGCAAGTGGCGCATCGTGCGTGGCATGGCGGGCCCGCGCATGATGGCCGTCAATATCGACGAAGGCGAACCCGGCACCTTCAAGGACCGAACCTACCTCGAACGCGACCCGCACCGTTTCCTCGAAGGCATGCTGATCGCGGCCCGGATCGTCGGTGTGCAAGCCTGCTACGTCTACCTGCGCGACGAATACCACGGCTGTCGCGCGATCCTGCAGACGGAACTCGACAAACTGCGTGCCGATTTGCCGTTTGCCTTGCCGCATATCGAACTGCGCCGCGGCGCCGGTGCCTATATCTGCGGCGAAGAGTCGGCCATGATCGAGAGCATCGAAGGCAAACGCGGCGAACCGCGCAAACGCCCGCCGTATATCGCCAGCGTCGGCCTGTTCGGCCACCCCACGCTGGAGCACAACTTCGAGACCTTGTACTGGGTGCGCGACATCCTGGACAAGGGCGCCGAATGGTTCGCCGGTTTTGGCCGCAACGGACGCAAGGGCCTGCGCTCGTACAGCGTCAGCGGAAGGGTCCGGTCGCCGGGTGTCAAGCTCGCGCCAGCGGGCATCAGCGTGCGCGAGTTGATTGATAGCTACTGCGGCGGCATGCCCGACGGGCACGATCTGTATGCCTATCTCCCGGGCGGCGCCTCCGGCGGCATCTTGCCGGCCAGCCTGGCCGATGAACCGCTCGATTTCGATACGCTTCAGCCCCATGGCTGCTTCATCGGGTCGGCTGCGGTGATCGTGCTCAGCCAGCACGACAAGGCGCGTGATGCGGCGCTGAACATGCTGCACTTCTTTGCCGACGAGAGTTGCGGCCAATGCACGCCATGCCGCGTCGGCACCGTCAAGGCCGCTCAACTGATGCAGGCGCCGGTATGGGACAACGACACGTTGGAGGATCTGAGCCAGGTCATGGTCGACGCGTCGATCTGTGGTCTGGGCCAGGCTGCCCCCAATCCGATCCGCAGTGTGCAGAAATATTTCGCACAGGAGATCCGCTGATGAACGCGCCCGCCACCGTGGCTGCAGTCACGCCCCGCACCATCACCTTCGCGCTGGACGGCCGTTCCGTCGAAGCCTTCGAAAACGAATCCATCCTCGATGCCGCACAGCGGCATGGCATTGCGATTCCCCACTTGTGCCACAAGGACGGTTACCGGGCCGATGGCAACTGCCGCGCCTGCGTCGTCGAGATCACCGGCGAGCGCACACTGGCGCCGAGTTGCTGTCGCAGCGCCATCGACGGCATGCAGGTGCAGAGCCAGAGCCCGCGTGCCATCAAGAGCCAGCAGATGGTGCTCGAGATGTTGTTGTCGGACATGCCCGACCAGGGTTACCTGTGGAACGATGCCCAGGGTGCTTCGCCGCATGGCGAGCTCAGTGACTGGGCCACGCGCATGAACGTGCAGGTGCGCCCGGCGCTCAAGGCGCTGCGGCGCGAGCAGCCAGCTGCCGACCTGTCGCATCCGGCGATGGCGGTCAACCTGGATGCCTGCATCCAGTGCAACCGTTGCGTTCGGGCCTGCCGCGAGGAACAGGTCAACGACGTGATCGGTTATGCGCGGCGCGGTTCGCACAGCGCCATCGTGTTCGACCTGGACGATGCCATGGGCGCCAGCAGTTGCGTGGCCTGCGGCGAATGTGTGCAAGCCTGTCCGACCGGCGCCCTGGCGCCCAAGACCCGGGTCGGCTCGCAGGTGATCGACAAAAAGGTCGATTCGGTGTGCCCGTTCTGTGGCGTCGGTTGCCTGCTGACATACAACGTCAAGGACAACCGCATCGTCAGCGTCGATGGGCGCGACGGACCGGCCAACCACAGCCGCCTGTGTGTCAAGGGGCGTTTTGGTTTCGATTACGCGCATCACCCGCAACGACTGACGACACCGCTGATCCGCAAGCCGGGCATCACCAAGGATCCGGCAGCCGTTCCCGAGCCGGAAAACTGGCAGTCGGTGTTCCGCGAGGCCAGCTGGGACGAAGCGCTGGCACTGGCCGCCGGGAAGCTCAAGTCGCTGCGTGACGTGCACGGGGCCAAGTCGCTGGCCGGCTTCGGTTCGGCCAAGGGAAGCAACGAGGAGGCCTACCTGTTCCAGAAGCTGGTGCGTACCGGCTTTGGCTCGAACAATGTCGACCACTGCACACGCCTGTGCCACGCCTCCAGTGTCGCGGCGCTGCTCGAGGGTGTCGGGTCAGGGGCGGTGAGCAACCAGGTCAACGACATCGAACACTCCGGGCTGATCCTGGTGATCGGCTCCAATCCGACCAGCAACCATCCGGTGGCCGCCACCTGGATGAAAAACGCGGCCAAGACGGGTGTCAAGATCGTGCTGGCCGATCCGCGGGTAACCGATATCGGCAAACATGCCTGGCGCACGCTGCAGTTCAAGCCCGACACCGATGTGGCGATGCTCAATGCGCTGATCCACACCATCATCGACGAAGGCCTGGTCGATGAGGACTTCGTGCGTGATCGGGCCAGCAATTTCGAGGCCTTGCGCGAAAACGTGCTGGCCTACAGTCCGGAGGCGATGGCGCCGATCTGCGGCATTCCCGCGCAGACGCTGCGCGAGGTCGCGCGCGAATATGCCAGGCCGGCCGGCTCGAAACCGGGTGCTGTCAAGGGTTCGATGATCCTGTGGGGCATGGGCATCAGCCAGCATGTACACGGCACCGACAACGTGCGCTGCCTGATCGCGCTGGCCACGGTGGCCGGCCAGATCGGCAAGCCTGGCTCCGGCCTGCACCCGCTGCGTGGCCAGAACAATGTGCAGGGCGCCAGCGATGCCGGCCTGATTCCGATGATGTTTCCGAACTACCAGCGTGTCGATAACCAGGGCGCCCACGCCTGGTTCGAAGAATTCTGGGACAGCGCGCTGGATAAACAGCCGGGTTACACCGTGGTCGAGATCATGCACAAGGCGCTGGCGCCAGACACCGATCCGCACAAGATCCGCGGCATGTACATCATGGGCGAGAACCCGGCCATGAGCGACCCGGACCTGAACCATGCGCGCCATGCGCTGGCCAGCCTGGAGCATCTGGTGGTGCAGGACATCTTCATGACCGAGACCGCCTGGCTGGCCGACGTCGTGTTGCCGGCCACGGCCTGGCCCGAGAAGACCGGCACCGTCAGCAACACCGACCGCATGGTGCAGCTGGGCAAACAGGCGGTTGACCCGCCGGGCGACGCGCGCGCTGACCTGTGGATCATCCAGCAGCTGGGGCAGCGCCTGGGCGCTTATGCCGCACGCGGCGACGCCAGTGACGCGTGGACGTATGCCGGTGAGCACCATGGTGTTGCGGCGGTATTCGAGGAGATGCGCCAGGCCATGGCTACCTCGATCGCCGGCATCAGCTGGGAGCGCCTGCAGCGCGAGTCCAGCGTGACCTATCCCTGCCTGGACGCGGACGACCAGGGTCATCCGACGGTGTTCATCGACAACTTTCCCACTACCGACGGCCGGGTCCGGCTGGTGCCGGCAGACATCATTGCGGCCAACGAACGGCCGGACGCGGATTACCCGTTCGTACTGATCACCGGGCGCCAGCTAGAGCACTGGCATACCGGCAGCATGACGCGGCGCTCCAGCGTACTCGACGCGATCGAGCCGATGGCGACCGCGTCGATGTGCAGCGCCGACATGCGCAAGCTCGGGGTCACGGCTGGTGACGTCATCACGATCGCGTCGCGCCGTGGATCGGTGGCGATCCATCTGCGCCGTGACGATGGCACACCCGCTGGCGCCGTGTTCATCCCGTTCGCCTATTACGAGGCGGCGGCCAATCTGCTGACCAACGCGGCGCTGGACCCGGTGGGCAAGATCCCGGAGTTCAAGTACTGCGCGGTGGCCATCGTGCCAGGAGGAACGCTGCGCGCGGCAGCCGGATACGGCAGCGGCGCCTTGGCCTGATACAACCCTGCGTCGGGCCCGGTCTGCGCGATCCGCTACATTGCGAGGAGATGAACCCGTCCCGCCCCACCCGCCACGTCGCCGTCATCATGCGTCGCCAGCCCGTCCAAGGCCCGATGCGCCGCTGGCAGGAATGGCGTTGGGTGCTTGACGCAGTGCTCGACAACGACCCGGCCTGGGGCACGGCGCCGCGCCGCTTGCCCGATGACGCTCTGGTGCAGCGCTGGTTGCATCCGGGCCTGGATGTCGAGCTGTTTCGCGACGATGCAGAGGGTTATTACCTGAACGTGACGACGCAGGCACCGTGCTGGTTCGTGATGTACCGCATGGACGAACATCCGACAGGTCCGGGGGAGCCGATGCCGATGCCGTGCAAGGTGTCGCTGAGTTACCACGACGCCGGCCGCTGGCTCGATGCCCAGGAACTGGTGGAGCAGGTGCCCGCGCCGCCCGATGCCGTGGCCTGGTTGCAGGCTTTTGTCGACACCCACCATGTGATCGAACCCAAGCGGCGCCAGCGCCCGCAGAGTTTCCAGTCCCTGACCGACCGTTTCGGCAATCCGGCGTCGATCAGCACCGGGAAGAAGCGCGGTGGTGGTGGCCATGGCTGAAGGTTTTCTGGGCCGCTGGTCGCAACGCAAGCAGGCCGCCCGCGAAGGCAAGCCGGCCCGGCAGGACGCTGGCGAAGAAGCGCCGGCGGCACCGCAGGCGCCGGACATCGGCACTTCGATGCCACCGGGCACCACGGCATCCGTCGTACGCAAACCGCCGGCGGCCAGTGAGCGCAGCGCCGACGCGACGGTACCCGAACCGGCCGAGCCGCAGGCGCCGCCGCCGTCGATGCAGGACGTGGCCGCCTTGCATGCCGACTCCGACTTCAAGCCATTTGTGGCGCGGGCCGTGGCGCCCGAGGTGCGCAACGCGGCGATGAAAAAGCTGTTTGCCGATCCGCACTTCAACGTGATGGATGGTCTGGACACCTATATCGATGATTATTCGATTCCGGACCCGCTGCCCGCATCGATGCTGCGCAAGATGGTGAGCGCCCAGTTCCTGAACCTGTTCGACCAAGAGAAGCCCGCGCAGGATGCCGCGCCTGGCGCCAATGCAACTGAAGCTGCTGCACCCGATACACAAGCCATGGCTGCTGCCGTAGCGCCCGACAGCGCAGGTCCGGTGACACCGGAACCCGCCGACGCGGCCGCGAGTGACCCGTCCGCGACGACCTCCAATACGACTGACCCCGACAAGACGGACCGAACTGTATGACCACCCTGATCTGCGATTGCAACAAGACCATGCCGCTGGATCCGCGCGAACTCGGCGCCGCACTGAACGAGAAGCTGACGCTGCACTCGAGCCTGTGCCGGCGCGAGGCCGGAAGTTTCCTCAAGGCGGCACAGACCGGCGAAGAGCTGGTGGTGGCCTGCACCCAGGAGAAACGCCTGTTCCTGGAGCTGGCGGAGCAGTCACCAACGCCAGTGGCGCCGATCCGCTTCGTCAATATCCGCGAGACCGGCGGCTGGAGCAAGGACGCAGGCAAGGCCGGCGCCAAGATCGCCGCCCTGCTGGCCGTCGCGCATTTGCCCGAGCCCGAGCCGGTGGCGACGGTACCGTTCAACAGCCAGGGCCGTTTGTTGATCATCGGCCAGCTCGGTGCTGCCGAACAGGCCGCTGCACTGATGGGCGACGCGTTCGCCATCACGGTATTCAGTCTGGGTGCGGGTGAGGCCGACGTTCTGCAGGAGCGGCGCTATCCGGTGCTGGCAGGGGACATCCGCACACTCAGCGGCTGGCTCGGCGCCTTCGAACTGGGCTGGACGCGCAGCAATCCGATCGACCTGGATCTGTGTACCCGTTGCAATGCCTGTGTGGCGGTGTGCCCGGAAGGGGCGATCGGTCTGGACTACCAGATCGACATGGACCTGTGCCGCTCGCACCGCGCCTGCGTCAAGGTCTGTACCGCAGCCGGTGCCATCAATTTCGCACGTGAGCCGCAGCCGATGAGCGAGACCTTCGACCTGGTGCTCGATCTGCGGGCGCAGCCGGCCTTCACCCAGCATGCCGCGCCCCAGGGGTACCTGCAATGGAACGGGCGCGATCTGGCCGCACTGCTGCAATTGCGCGCACTGATTGGCGAGTTCGAGAAGCCGCAGTTTTTGCATTACAAGCAAAAGCTCTGCGCGCACAGCCGCAACGAACGCGTGGGCTGCAATGCCTGTATCGACATCTGTTCCGCATCGGCGATCCGCAGCGAGCCCGGGCGCCAGCGCATCGTGGTCGAGCCCCACCTGTGTGTCGGTTGCGGCGCCTGCACGACGGTGTGCCCGAGCGGCGCGCTGACCTATACCTACCCGCGCCCGGCCGACCAGGGAGCGCGGCTCAAGACCTTGTTGTCCACCTATCTGCGCCACGGCGGCAGGAGCCCTGCGCTGCTGCTGCACAACCAGCAGACCGGCAGCCGGATGCTCGACGACCTCGGCCGTGCGGCCCGACTCGACGCCGACACCCACGGCATACCGGCGCGGGTGATGCCGCTGTCCTTGTGGCATGACGTGTCGGTCGGGCTGGAACTGTGGTTGTCGGCAATGGCGTATGGCGCATCCCAGGTCTGGGTACTGACCACCGATGAAGATGCGCCCCAGTACCGCGAGGCACTGACGGACCAGATGGCACTGGCGCAGGCCATCGTGACCGGGCTGGGTTATGCCGGCACGCATTTCCGCGTGTTGCACGCCCGTGATGCGCGCGACCTGGCGCAGCTCGACCGTGATCTGCGCGCAGCGCCGGCCACCGGTGTGGCACGGGCCGCAGGTTATTCGGCGCAGGCCGACAAGCGCGCCACGCTGGAGCTGGCCCTGGCGCACCTGGCCGAACATGCGCCCAAGCCTGTTGGTGCAGCCATCCCCTTGCCGGGAAAGGGCTCGCCGCTGGGCGCGTTGGCGCTGGACAAGAACGCCTGCACGATGTGCCTGAGCTGTGTCAATGCCTGCCCGGCCGCGGCCTTGCAGGACAACCCCGACGCACCCCAGCTGCGTTTCATCGAGAAGAACTGCGTGCAGTGCGGCCTGTGTGTCGGCACCTGCCCGGAGAAGGCCCTGAGCCTGGTGCCGCAGCTCAACCTGGCGCCGCAACGCAACGAGCCGGTGGTCATCAACGAGATGCAGCCGTATGCCTGCGTGCGCTGCAGCAAGCCTTTTGGCACGCTCAAGGCGATCGAGTCGATGCTGGGCAGACTGGCCGGCCACAGCATGTTCCAGGGGCCGGCGCTCGAACGCCTGAAGATGTGTTCCGACTGCCGGGTGATCGACCTGTATTCGGCAACGAACGAAGTGAAGATCACCGACCTATGACCATGATGCAAGCACCCGATACCAGCAGCGCACTGGACGAAGAAACCGCAAGAGCCGAGTTGTATGGCTTGCTGGCCCAGCTTTTTTATGCACCGCCATCGGCCGATCTCGCAGCCCGACTGCGTGTGGCCGTGACCGAGGCGCCGGCTGCCGGTGCCTACCTGGAGGAACCCTGGCGCACGCTGGTAGGCGTGGCCCGTGAGATGGACGACCAGGCCATCACCGACGAATACGCAGTCCTGTTCGGTGGCATGACCCGGCCCGACGTCTACCTGTACGGCTCGCATTACCTCAGCGGCTTCCTCAACGAGAAGCCGCTGGCCAAACTGCGCGGTGCGCTCGATGCGCTGGGACTGGCGCGCGAAGAGACGGTGGCGGAGACCGAAGACCATGTTGCCTGCCTGTGCGAGGTCATGCGTTACCTGATCGCCGGCGATGACGCCGCGGTAGCCAATCTGACCCATCAGCGCGAATTTTTTACCGACCATGTCCAGCCTTGGGTGCCGGACATGTGTGATGCGATCGGCAAGCATCCGCAGGCCCGGTTCTACGCGGCGGTCGCGCAATTCACGCAAGCCTTCGTGGGTGTCGAGGCCCAGGGATTCGACATGCTGGCCTGACGGCTTTTCAGCCCGGATCGTGGCCGGCGACTTCGGAGCCCGGTGCCACGGGGTCGCGCAACAGCCGCACGGTGAAGACGGCTCCGGGCCGATCGATACCGCGCTCGTGCCAGTTCTCGCCCCGGATGCTGCCGCCATACCGTTCCACCAGGCCCAGGCTGATCCATAGCCCCAGGCCATTGCCGTCCTTCCTGGTGGTGAAGAACGGCCGAAACAGGTGCTCGCGCGCCTGGTGATCGAGCCCGGCGCCGGAATCACCCACCTCCAGTGCCACGCCGGGGCGCCCCTGCGCGTCGACCTGGTCGGTGGCGCCCAGCCACAGGCGGCCGCCCTCGGGCATGGCCTGCAGCGCATTGGTGAGCAGATTGATCAGTACCTGCTGCAGTTCCTGCGGGTTGATGCCGGCGCGGGTGGTCGCCCGGGTGTCGCGTTCGACGCTGACATGTGCATGGGCCAGCAGATGGCCGACAAGCAGCAGCGCGCCGTCGACCGCGCGGTTCACATCCACGGCGTCGATGTAACCGGCATATTCGGTCGGCCGTGCGTATTGCAGCAACTGCGTCACGATCAGCCGCATCCGGTCGACCTGCTGGTCCAGCAAGTGCAATTCGGATGCCACCGGCGCAGCATGGTCGCCGAGAGCTTCGCGCATCAGGTCCAGATTGCCCTGGATCACGGCAATGGGGTTGTTGATCTCGTGTGCCACGCTGGCCGCGATCTGCCCGATGGCTGCCAGCTTCTCCGATTTCACCAACTGGCGCTGGGTTTGCTGCAAGGCGCCGTTGCTGGCGGCCAGTTCGTGCGTGCGTTCGACCACCTTGGCGTCGAGTTCATCGGCCCAGCGTTGCAGTGCGCGGGTCTTGTCGTCGATGACATCGAGCAGTTGGTCCAGGTGGTTGGCCAACGCGCCAACCTCGTCGCGCGCCTGGACCGGGCCGACGCGGGCACCGGTGTCGCCGCCTTCGACCTGTGCGATCGTCCGGTTCATCGATTCCAGCGGCCTGAAGATGCTGCCTGCCCAGCGCAGCGAAAACAGTGCCGCCAGCACCATCACCAGCAGGAAGATGCCGACGATCACGGCCAGCATCGTGTACTTGGCGAGCCGGAACGGCTGCTCCAGGTAACCGACATACAACATCCCGATCCTGCTGCCGGTCGCATCGCGCAGCGGTTCGTAGCCGGAGACATACCAGTCGTTGACGACGAAGGCGCGGTCGAGCCAGGTGTCGCCGCGGCCCAGCACAGCGTCGCGCACGGCCTGCGATACCCGCGTGCCGATGGCCCGTTGGTCCTTGAACAGCCGCACGTTGGTCGTGATGCGCACGTCGTCCATGAACAGTGTTGCCGTGCCATGACTGCCCAGCGGCAGGGAGCCGCTGGGGTAGACGATGCGGTTGATGTGGTCTATCAGCGGCAGGTTCTGGTTCAGCAATACGCCGCCGCGCAGCAGCGCCAGCGTCTGGCCGCGGCTGTCCTGGACAGGTATCGTCGACAGCAGGAGCATGGCGCGGTTCTCGACGCTGCGGGTGGTCGCGGCCGCGCCGCGCGTGGGCACCAGCGGAATGTGGATTCGCGGCGCCAGGCCGGGCGCCATGGCCAGCAGCGCGGCGGCATCGAGCAGCGTCACACCGGCGGTACGGGTGCTGGGCGCGGTCACTTCGTCAGCGCGCAGCGTCGCTTGCGCGCTGCGGGCCGAGGCTGCCACTGCGGGCGTCAGCCAGTTGGAGGTGACCAGTGCGCCCTGGGCGTCATACAGATTGATGAAGTCGAAGCCCAGCCGCGCGCGTTCGCGCGCCAGTTGCCGGTGCATCGCGGCAACGTCGTTGCGCGCCAGTGCCACATGCAGCTCATGCGAGGTGGCGATTGCCTCGGTACCGGAGCCGACCTCGTATTGCACCTGTCCGAAATATCCCCGGGCCACGGCCAGATCGGACTGCACCTTGGTGATCAACAGGCGGTCGTATGCGGCCGTGCCCCAGGCCAGCAACGCGACCAGCAACAACGGCAGTACCACCAGCAAGGGCAGCAGGGCCATCGCCAGCAGCTTGTTGCGAATCGAACGGCTGATCCAGTCCGGAGTCAGGCGGACCAGCAGCGCATGCCGGGGCTGGGTCGCTGTCAAGGCGGGGTCGACCACTCGGCGCAGCGGCGCTCCAGTGTGCGCCGCGAGATGCCCAGCAGCTGGGCTGCCTGGGTCTTGTCGCCCTGCACGGTCTCGAGCACGGCCAGGATGTGTTGCTTCTCGCGCGTGTGCAGATCGGTCGTGCTGGTGACGTCCGGCACGCGTGCATCCGTCGGAACGGGTCGGGCTTGTCCTACCGAATACAGCGCCGACACATTGAGGGCGCCCAGAATCAGCGACCGCTCGATCAGATTGCGCAGTTCGCGCACGTTGCCCGGCCAGTCGTATTGCGTCAGGTAGGCCAGATCCGCCGGCGTGATCCGAAGCTGTTCGACGCCAAGGGATGGTGCCAGTTGTTGCATGAAGTGCTGCACCAGCTCACCGATGTCTTCCTTGTGCTGGCGCAGTGGCGGCAAGGTGATATCGACCACCTGCAACCGGTAGTACAGGTCCTTGCGGAAGGTGCCGGCAGTGACCGCCTCGGTCAGCGAGCGGTTGGTGGCGGCGACGATGCGCACGTTCACCGGCAACAGCTTTTCGCTGCCGACCGGCCGGATCATATGGTCCTCCAGCGCGCGCAGCAGCATGGCCTGCAAGGGCAGGGGCAGATCGGCCACTTCGTCCAGAAAAAGCGTGCCACCCTGGGCGTAGTAGAACAGGCCGTCGCGCGCCTTTGTCGCACCGGTGAAGGCGCCCTTGGCATGGCCGAACAACTCGATTTCCATCAGTTCAGGCGACAACGATGCGCAATTGACAGGCACGAATGGCCCCTGCGCGCGCGGGCTCAGCTTGTGCAGTGCGCGGGCTGCGAGCTCCTTGCCGGTGCCCGATTCTCCGTGCAGCAACACGGTGCTGTTGACGTTGGCGACCCGCGTCAGGGCCAGCGACAGTTCGCTCATCACGGCCGATCGGCCGACCAGACCCACGCCGGCCTCCGGCCGGCTCGACAAGGTGTGACGCAGCACATAGTTTTCGCGCGCCAGTGTCGAGGTCTCGTGGCAGTGTTTCACGGCATTGAGAATCTGTGGCACGCGGAATGGCTTGACGATGAAGTCCGACGCGCCGGCGCGCAGTGACTCGATCGCGGTGTCCAGGTCGGCGAATGCGGTGATCAGGATGACGTGCCCCGAAAAGCCCTGCTCGCGCAGTTCCTTGAGCCACCCCACGCCATTGCGCCCGGGCAGTGCAATGTCCAGGATGATCAGGTCCACGTGCGTGCTGCGCACGATGGCGTCGCCATCCTCGGCGCTGGCGGCTTCGAACACCGAGTTGCAGCGCGGAACCAGGCTCTTGACCAGGAAGTTGCGCATGCCGGGCTCGTCGTCGACCACGAGGATCGACCATAGTGGCCAGCTGTCCGGGCCCTTGTTGCCCTCAGCCGCTGCGCGGTTCATGGCACCGGTCTCCGATCGGCCGCGCCGTCCAGAGCGCCACGCATTGGATTGGAAGCGGCCGCGGTCATGTCCGACCTTCGGAAAGGCCGCAAAAACCATCGGTATACCGCACCGAAATAGTCGGGTAAATCGAATTCATGCCGTCTGCAACACCGCCAAGTGCGATCGGACGGTGTCCGAGGCGCTGGCCGATGCAAGGAACTTTGCGACAACTTGTCGCAACCATTGCGCCATTTTGGCGACCGACAACGGACCCCGACGCCGCCGGAAGGCCTCGCAAGCAATGAAAGGCGATGGCCGGACCGGTGGTTTGTGAGTGGCATGGATCATGCTATCAATTTTTCCGCTCGGAACATAGTGGACAGGTGCAGCACCCGAGTGTCGCCTGAGCCGCGGTCCACCAGCGCGTGCGGGTATTCCTCTGCGACACAAAGCGCCGCATCGGACTAGACTGTGCTGGTACAAGTCGGCAATCGTCCGGTTGATCCGGGCCCCAGCAGGAGACAGACCCATGCGTTCATCCCCGAACAGATTGTCACGGCGCACCGTGTTCACCGGTGCCGGTGCGGTCGGTGCGATTGCCGTCGCCGCCAGTCTGCTGCCCTCCGGGCGCCCCGAGGCCGAAGCACCGGCACAGGCCGCCAGACCGGCCCCCGCCCGTGGTGGCGGTTACAGCCTGAGCGAGCACGTCAAGCAGTACTACAAGACCACCCGGACCTGATTCGCGCCGGTTTCCCCGATTTTGGAGAGCTCCATGTTGTTGACCAGAAAAGCAGCGTCTACCGGGCACGCGGTTCGCGCGCCCTTTGTACAAAGCCTGCAGCGCGGACTGTCGCAGGCCCTGCCCACCATGGACCGGCGCGGGTTCCTGCGCCGCTCCGGCCTGGGCGTGGGCGTGGGGCTGGCCGCCTCGCAGCTGACCCTGGTGAAGAAGGCGCAGGCGGCCGGCCCAGCCGCACCTGGCGTGGGCAAAGGCAAGATCGAGATCAAGCGCACCGTCTGCACGCACTGCTCGGTCGGTTGCGCAGTGGACGCCGTGGTCGAGAACGGCGTCTGGATCCGCCAGGAACCGGTGTTCGACTCGCCAATCAACCTGGGCGCGCATTGCGCCAAGGGTGCGGCACTGCGCGAGCACGGGCATGGCGAATACAGATTGCGGTATCCGATGAAACTGGTGGGCGGCAAGTACCAGCGCATCTCCTGGGATGTCGCATTGGACGAGATCAGCGCCAGGCTGCTCGACCTGCGCAAGGCCAGCGGGCCGGATGCTGTGTATTGGGTCGGCTCGTCCAAGCACAACAACGAACAGTCGTATCTGATGCGCAAGTTCGTCAGCTTCTGGGGCAGCAACAACTGTGACCACCAGGCCCGCATCTGCCATTCGACGACTGTCGCCGGTGTCGCCAACACCTGGGGTTATGGCGCGATGACCAACAGCTACAACGACATGCGTAACAGCAAGGTGGCGTTGTATATCGGCTCCAATGCGGCCGAGGCGCATCCGGTGAGCATGTTGCATATGCTGCACGCCAAGGAGACCGGCTGCAAGATGATCGTCGTCGATCCGCGGTTCACGCGCACCGCGGCCAAGGCCGACGAGTACGTGCGCATCCGCTCGGGCTCGGATATTCCGTTCCTGTTCGGCCTGCTGCACCACATCTTCAAGAACGGCTGGGAAGACAAGCAGTACATCAACGACCGTGTCTATGGCATGGAAAAGGTGCGCGAGGACGTGCTCGCCAAATGGACGCCGGACAAGGTCGAGGAGGCCTGCGGCGTCAACGAAGAGCAGATGCTGCGCGTGGCAACCATGCTCAACGAGAACCGTCCGGGCACCGTCGTCTGGTGCATGGGCCAGACCCAGCACTCGATCGGCAATGCGATGGTGCGGGCCTCGTGCATCCTGCAACTGGCGCTGGGCAATGTCGGAAAGTCCGGTGGCGGCGCCAATATCTTTCGCGGCCATGACAACGTGCAGGGCGCCACCGATGTGGGCCCGAACCCCGACTCGCTGCCGGGTTATTACGGTCTGGCCGAAGGCTCGTGGAAGCACTTTGCGGCCACCTGGGGTGTCGACTTCGACTGGATCAAGGGGCGTTATGCCTCGCCGGCGATGATGAGCAAGCCGGGCATCACGGTCTCGCGCTGGATCGATGGCGTGCTCGAGAACAACGAACTGATTGACCAGGATTCCAACCTGCGCGCAGTATTTTTCTGGGGCCATGCGCCGAACTCCCAGACCCGCGGCCTGGAAATGAAGCGGGCGATGGACAAGCTCGACCTGCTGGTCGTCGTCGATCCGTATCCGTCGGCCACCGCTTCGATGGCCGCGATGCCGGGCAAGCCGGAAGACCTCAACCCCAACCGCGCCGTTTATCTGTTGCCGGCGGCGACGCAGCTGGAGACCTCGGGGTCGGTCACTGCGTCGAACCGATCGTTGCAGTGGCGCGAAAAGGTGATCGAGCCTTTGTGGGAAAGCCGCAGCGACCAGATGATCATGCACCAGCTTGCCGGCAAGCTGGGTTTTGCTGCGGAGCTGTCGAAGAACTACAAGATGCAGAAAGTCGGCGGCATGGATGAGCCGGTGATAGAGGACATCCTGCGCGAAATCAACAAGTGCGTTTGGACCATCGGCTACACCGGCCAGAGCCCGGAGCGGCTCAAGGCGCACATGCGCAACATGCATCTGTTCGATCCCAAGACGCTGCGGGCAGTAGCAGGCAAAGACAAGGAAACCGGTTACGACTTCACAGGCGACTACTTCGGCCTGCCCTGGCCGTGCTGGGGCAACCCCTCGCTCAAACATCCGGGCAGCCCGAACCTGTACAACACGGCATTGAACGTGATGGATGGTGGCGGCAACTTCCGCGCCAACTTTGGCGTCGAGCGCGACGGTCAGAACCTGCTCGCCGAAGACGGTTCCCATTCACTGGGGGCCGACATCACCACCGGTTATCCGGAACTCGACCACGTGCTGCTCAAGAAGCTGGGCTGGTGGAACGAACTGGACGATGCCGAGAAAAAAGCCGCGGAAGGCAAGAACTGGAAGACCGATCCGTCGGGCGGCATGATCCGGGTGTTCATGAAGAACCACGGGTGTTATCCGTTTGGCAATGCCAAGGCACGGGCGCTGGTGTGGAACTTCCCGGACGCGATCCCGCAGCACCGCGAGCCACTGTATGGCAACCGACCCGATCTGCAGGCCAAGTACCCGACGCACGAGGACAAGAAGGCATTCTGGCGCCTGCCGACCCTGTTCAAGACGGTGCAGGACAGGAACATCGCCGACAAGGTGCACGAGAAGTTCCCGCTGGTCATGACTTCGGGTCGGCTGGTCGAGTACGAAGGTGGTGGCGAGGAGACCCGCTCCAACCCCTGGCTGGCCGAACTGCAGCAGGAAATGTTCGTCGAGATCCACCCCAAGGTGGCAGCCGACAAAGGCATCCGCAATGGCGGGCGGGCCTGGGTGTCGACACCCACCGGCGCACGCCTCAATGTGCAGGCCCTGGTCACTGAACGGGTCGGGCCGGACACGGTATTCCTGCCGTTCCATTTTTCCGGCCGCTGGCAAGGCGCCGACATGCTGGCCTATTACCCGAGCGGTGCGGCGCCGGTCGTACGCGGCGAGGCGGTCAATACCGCGACGACTTATGGGTATGACAGCGTGACGATGATGCAGGAGACCAAGACGACGGTCTGCAACATCGAGCGAGCATGACCCTCATGCTTTTCACTTCGTGTAATACGCTGCCCCTCGAGGGGGCCGCTTTTTCCTTGGGGCGGCCCTACGGAAAAATGATCTATCAGGAGACACCATGGCGCGAATGAAGTTTGTTTGTGACGCAGAGCGTTGCATCGAGTGCAACGGTTGTGTGACGGCCTGCAAAAGCGAACACGAGGTCCCCTGGGGGGTCAATCGGCGCCGCGTGGTCACGCTCAACGATGGCGTGCCGGGCGAGAAGTCGATCTCGGTGGCCTGCATGCATTGCAGCGACGCGCCCTGCATGGCAGTGTGCCCGGTGGACTGCTTCTACCGCACCGATGAAGGTGTGGTGTTGCACGACAAGGATGTCTGCATCGGTTGCGGTTATTGCTCCTATGCCTGCCCGTTCGGTGCGCCGCAATTCCCGTCGCAGGGCTCGTTCGGTGTGCGCGGAAAGATGGACAAGTGCACCTTCTGTGCCGGTGGTCCCGAGGAACACGGCAGCGAGGCCGAGTTCGAGAAGTACGGGCGCAACCGTCTGGCCGAGGGCAAGTTGCCGGCCTGCGCCGAGATGTGTTCGACCAAGGCCCTGATCGCCGGCGACGGCGATGTGGTGGCCGACATTTTCCGCAACCGCGTGGTGATGCGTGGCAAGGGTGCCGAAGTCTGGGGCTGGGGCACGGCCTATGGTTCCAAACAGGCCGGCCAGCCGCCGGGAACGAAATGATGAAAACCGTACTGCTGGTTTCTGCCCTGGCGTTGAGCCTTGGCGCATGTTCGGAGCATCCGCAGACGGCCAGCGCCCAGAAGCGCATCGGTGCCGCGCCATACGCCGGGACCGGCACGGTGTTCGTCGATGCCGGCTGGAAAGCCGGCGACCAGGCAGGTTGGGAGCAACACCTGAAGGTGCGTACCCAACGCGGTCAGAACGACTATTACGGCCGCAAGAACTGACGGGAGTGTTGTGATGATCAAAGCACTGAGTGTCGCCATCGTGTTGTCGCTGGCCGCGTTTGGCGCCTGCGCACAGACTGCGACACCGGCCGCGCCGGCGGCGGATGGCGCGATCAAGAGCCAGAACATCTTCGAGGTCCGACCCGACGCCGACCTGGCGCCGGGTTATGCGGAGCAGACCAATGGTGAACGCGCCAAGGTCCAGCCCGGCAACAACGCGCCGATGTGGCGCAAGGTCGGTGCCGGCGTCACCGGCTACAGCAGCCTGCCGCGCAGCGAGGCGCCCGAGGCCGGCAACCTGATCCAGGGTTTCGTTCAGTATCCGGGCTCGCGCTGGACCAACGCCGGTGAAGCCTGGCGCCAGGTGCGCAACCAGTGGATCATTCCTTATGGCGGTTCCCTGCTGCTGATCGTGCTCGGCGCGCTCGCGCTGTTCTACTTTGGCAAGGGACCGCTGGGACATGCCGACGGGCAGGGTCCACGCCAGATCGAGCGTTTCACGCCATTCGAGCGCTCGGCCCACTGGTCCAATGCCATCGCCTTCTGCGTGCTGGGAATCTCGGGCGTGGTGATGGCGTTCGGCAAGTTTTTCCTGCTCCCGGTCATCGGCCTGCACCTGTTCGGCTGGTTGACATATGCGCTCAAGACCGCGCACAACTTTGCCGGCCCGCTGTTTGCGGTGTCCTTG
The DNA here is from genome assembly GCA_018063505.1 of Rhodoferax sp. Classification (GTDB taxonomy): domain Bacteria; phylum Pseudomonadota; class Gammaproteobacteria; order Burkholderiales; family Burkholderiaceae_C; genus CAISIP01. The sequence goes on along the minus strand of JAGPBF010000002.1, from coordinate 6,691 downwards.
GTGGTGGTGTTCCTGACTTTCATCAAGGACAACCTGCCGCGCAAGGGCGATGGCGCCTGGTTGGCCAGCGGCGGTGGCATGCTGTCAGGCAAGGAGGTACCGTCGCACCGCTTCAATGCCGGCGAAAAGCTGGTTTTCTGGGGCGGCGTGATGCTGCTCGGTGCCATCGTCATCGGCTCCGGGCTGGTGCTCGACAAGCTGGTCCCCGGCCTGCTGTATGAGCGTGCCACCATGCAGGTCGGCCATATGGTGCATGCGGTGGCGGCAGTGCTGATGATGGCCATGTTCCTGGGCCATATCTACATCGGAACGATCGGCATGAAAGGCGCGTACAACGCCATGCGTACCGGTTATGTCGATGACGCCTGGGCCAAGGAGCACCATGAACTCTGGTACGACGACGTCAAGGCAGGCAAGATTCCGAGTCAACGCTCCTCCCCATCCACTTCGGCGCCGGGCAGGCCGGTGCAAGCATGAAGGCATGAAAATGAAAACATCGATGCATCTGCGTGTGGCCCTGCTGGTGATGGCAGTCATGAGCACGGCCCATGCCAAGTTGCCGGCGCCCTCGGACGAAGCCAAGGCAGCGGCAACCGCCGCTGCCGCAAAGGCGGCCTGGAGCAACAAGGTCGCAGCGCACCAACTGTGCCAGTCGCAAGACAAGGTGGCCAGCCGCTACCTGGCGCAGGCCCGGGCAGCCGGCAAATCGGTCGCGGAGCCGATGGCAACACCCCCATGTGCCGATCCTGGCCCATTTGAAATGGCCGAAGCCAAGCCGATCGAGGCCGCCGGTGCCCACTCCCCCGCGGCCACTGCGGTCAGTCCGCCCAGCACCTTGCGGCCCGATTCCGTGGCCAATCCCGCCAAGAAGCCCTGAGAGCGCAAGGTGCGCATGGTCGATCACCGGCCTTGGCGGCCAGCTTGGGGTAGTCTCGACCCATGCGCAACACGCCCCATACCCGCTTGCCCCGCCTGACTTCGGCCCATGCGCCGCTGACCCAGGCGATCGATGTCGTCAACGAACATGGTGATCGGCATGCGCTGTCGATTCCGGCCGAACGCGCATTGACGGTTTATGTCGACAAGCGTGAACTGGTCACACTGATGACGCTGGGTGCGCGCCCGGAACTGCTGGTACTGGGTTATCTGCGCAACCAGCGTCTGGTGCGTGCGGTCAGTGAAGTGGAGTCGATCACGGTCGACTGGGACGTCGGCGTGGCAGCGGTCAAGACACGCCATGGCGTGTCGGACATCGAGAACCGTACCGCCAAGCGGGTCGTCACCACCGGTTGCGGACAGGGAAGCATGTTCGGCGGCCTGATGGACGAGGTGGCAGAACTCAAGCTGCCCGAGGCCCGGCTGATGCAGGCGCAGCTGTATGGCATCGTCGACACGATCCGGCTGCAGGAAAGTACCTACAAGGCGGCCGGCTCGGTGCACGGCTGTGCGTTGTTCCGGGGTGAGGAGCTGCTGGTTTTCGTCGAAGACGTGGGGCGGCACAACGCGATCGATACGATCGCCGGCTGGATGTGGCTGCAGGCTGACGACCGCGCCGGGCCGGACATTGACGCCGGCGCACATCCCGGTGGAATGACCGGTGCAGACAAGGTGTTCTACACCACCGGTCGATTGACCAGCGAGATGGTGATCAAGTCGGCCCAGATGGGCGTGCCGATCGTCGTTTCGCGTAGCGGCATCACGCAGATGGGGCATTCGGTGGCGCAAACCCTGGGTCTGTGCACCATTGGCCGGGCGACGAACCGGCGTTTCCTGTGCTTCACCGCGGCCGAACGGCTGCAGCTGCAGCCTGGTCTGGCCGGCGTGCGGATGCGGGCCGTGGCCTGAACTCACCCCGGATCCAGGCCCCGAAACAGCACGGGCATCGCGGATCGGCTAAGGTAGTGCCATGAATACGTCTTACTGGCGCCTGGGTCTGCGCTCGCTGTGGCGCGACCTGCGTTCGGGCGAGTTGCGTCTGTTGATCGTGGCCGTCACGCTGGCGGTGGCTGCGCTCACGGCCGTCGGCTTCTTTGCCGACCGGCTGCAGGGCGGCCTCAAGCGCGATGCCCGTCAGTTGCTGGGTGGTGATTTCGTGTTGTCGTCCGACAACCCCACGCCAGCTGCGGTGATCGAGCAGGCCCGCCGGCTGGGACTGCAAAGCGCCACCAACGTCGGCTTCCCGACCATGGCACGCGCAACTGACGAGCGCGGTGGTGGCAGCAAGCTGGTGGCGCTCAAGGCGGTGCCCAACACTTACCCCTTGCGCGGTAGCCTGGTGGTGTCGGCAACGGCGGGTGGCGCAGGTGAGAAGACCCGTGAGGTCCCGGCGCCGGGGGAGGCCTGGATCGATCCCGCACTGCTGGAGTCGCTGAATCTGCGAATCGGTGATGACCTGTTGCTCGGTGACACCCGCTTCAAGGTCAGCCGTGTCATCGTCATCGAGCCTGACCGTGGCGGTGGATTCGTCAACTTTTCACCACGTGTCATGGTCAACGAGGCCGATGTCGCCGCCACCGGCCTGATCCAGCCGGCCAGCCGGGTGCGTTATCGCTTCGCGGTCGCAGGTGGTGATGTGCCTGTCAAGCAGTTCAGCCAATGGGCGACCAAACGCGTGGAGTCCGGTGAGTTGCGCGGAACCAGCGTCGAGTCGCTCGAGAGCGGTCGAGGCGACATGCGCCAGACCATGGACCGGGCGGAGAAATTCCTCAACCTGGTGGCGCTGCTGGCAGCGATGCTCAGTGCTGTGGCGGTGGCGCTGGCCGCGCGTGGTTTTGCCGCCAGCCACCTCGATGACTGCGCCATGTTGCGGGTGCTGGGCCTGAGCCAGCGCACCATTGCGATGGCCTACACGACCGAGTTCGCCGTGGTCGGGCTGGTGGCCAGCGCACTGGGATTGGCCATCGGATTCGGTGTGCATTTTGTCTTCGTTGCATTGCTGGCAGGTCTGGTCGAGGCCGGCTTGCCCGCGCCGACGATCTGGCCGGTGTTGTTCGGGCTGGGCATGGGCATGACCTTGTTGCTGGCCTTTGGCCTGCCGCCGGTTTTGCAGCTGGCGCAGGTGCCGCCGCTGCGCGTGATCCGGCGCGATGTCGGCAATCTCAAGCCGGCCTCACTGATGGTGCTGGGCGTGGGTGTCGCCGGATTTGTGGCCCTGCTGCTGGCCGCCAGCCGCGACCTCATGCTGGGCCTGATCGCCGTGGGTGGTTTTGCCGGTGCGGTGCTGGTGTTCGCCGGGCTGAGCTGGGCCGCAGTCAAGCTGCTGCGCCGCAGCGTCAACGAAAGCACTGCGCCACGCTGGCTGGTGCTGGCCACACGGCAGATCTCGGCCCGCCCGGCTTACGCCGTGGTGCAGGTCAGTGCATTGGCGGTTGGTCTGCTGGCGCTGATCCTGCTCGTGTTGCTGCGTACCGACCTGATCAGCAGTTGGCGCCAGGCCACGCCAGCCGATGCGCCCAACCGCTTTGTCATCAATGTGATGCCGGACCAGAACGCGATGTTCCAGCAGCGGCTGCAGGATGCCGGCGTGCGGGGTTACGACTGGTACCCGATGATCCGGGGCCGGCTGGTGGGCATCAATGGCCGCGCCGTCGTGCCCGAGGATATGGATGACGAGCGGGCGCGGCGCCTGCTCGATCGCGAATTCAACCTGTCCAACAGCGCCGAGCGGCCAGCCCACAACACCATCGTCGCCGGGCGCTGGGTCAACGAGGAAAAGGGTGCCATCAGCGTCGAAGAAGGCATTGCCCAGACGCTGGGCCTGAAGCTGGGCGACAGTCTGCGTTTTGACATCGCTGGCATTGCGGTGGACGCGAAGATCACGTCGCTGCGCAAGGTCGACTGGGCGTCGATGCGGGCCAACTTCTTTGTCATCTATCCGGTTCAAGACCTGCAGGACGTACCGGTGACCTACATGACAGCGTTCAAGGCGCCGGACATCAAGGGTTTCGACAACAGCCTGGTGCGTGAGTTTCCGAACATCACCAGCATCGACGTCAGCGCCACGCTTGCGCAGATCCAGCGCGTGCTCGACCAGGTCGTGCGTGCGGTCGAGTTCCTGTTCGGCTTCACGCTGGCCGCCGGCCTGGTCGTGCTGTTTGCCGCCATCACCGCCACGCGCGAGGAGCGTGCGCGCGAATTCGCGATCATGCGCGCGGTAGGCGCCCAGGGCAAGCTGCTGCGCCAGGTCCAGCGGGCGGAACTGGCCGGTGTGGGTCTGCTGGCCGGTTTGCTGGCAGCATTGGTGGCCAGCGTGGTCGGCTGGGCATTGGCGCGGTATGTCTTCAATTTCGCCTGGACGGCGTCTCTGCTGGTGCCGATCGAAGGCGCACTGGCGGGCGCCGTGCTGGCGATGCTGGCGGGCTGGTGGGGGCTGCGCGATGTGTTGCGCCGGCCGGTCATCGAGACCTTGCGCCGTGCGCCACAATAAGGCCCGACACCCCGCCTGGCCGGCAGGCCGGGCGGGGCAGGACGACGAGACGTGACCACCCAGGAAAAACCCAGGTTCGAAACCCCGTTCGCATGGATCGGTGGCGAGGATGCCGTGCATCGTTTGACCGAGCGGTTTTACGACCTGATGGACCTGGAGCCGGTCTACGCGCAATTGCGCGCCGTCCACGGCAGCGACCTGGCCAACGCGCGCCAGCGCCTGTTCTGGTTCCTGTGTGGCTGGCTGGGCGGCCCGCAGTTTTACACCGAGCGATTCGGCCACCCGCGGCTGCGTGCGCGCCACATGCCGTTTGCCATCGGCATCACCGAACGTGACCAGTGGCTGGCCTGCATGGACCAGGCGATGGCAGAGACCGGTGTCGACGCCGACCTGCGCAAACGCTTGAACGAAAGCTACTTTCAGACTGCCGACTGGATGCGCAACCAGGGCGCCTGAGTCCGTCGCTACCGGTTCAACGGCCGTGAACGCACGTCCTTGCGCAACTTGTCGAAGCCGTGCCAGGCAATCACGCCGAGCGCGGCTGACACCAGGAACAGACCCGCACTCAGGCCGGAGCTGCCGGGCACATACCCCTTGGCATCCCAGCCCAGGTACAGCGCCATGCCCAGGAACGGCGCGAACGCACCGCGCACGCCGGTCAGCGTGACATGGATACCCATGTAGGTCGACAACTGGTCGCGGGGCGCGAAGTCGTTGTGCCCGAGTTGCCAGGCCAGAGAGCCGCCGCCGTTGACGATGCCGGTGACGACCCGACCCACTGCCAGCCAGGCCAGTGAAAACGTCCAGGCGCCCCAGAACATGATCAGCACGCCCACCACCCAGCCGGCATTCTGCCGGGCCCGGAATTCGGTGACATGCACCTTGTCGAGGTAACGCGCCCATAGCGGCATCGTCGTGAGGTTGAGCGTGAACGGGATCAGCATCACGATACCGATGCTCACCACATAACTGGCGCCCAGCTGCTTGGACACCAGGTAGACCAGTGGTGGCTCGAGCATCATGTTGGCCATGCCCGAGGTGAACTGGTGCAACTGGTAACGTGCATAGAGCTTGTCGGCACGCAGCACCTTGAGAAATCCGTCGCGCCGGTGGCCTTCTTGCGCGCCGCGCCGCTCCATTACCCGGTGGCGCTTCTCGCCTTGCACCAGCACGCCGCGGAAGATCCACACGCCGATGCAGCCCAGTGCTGCCCCGGCAGCGTAGACATAACGAAAATTCTCCGGGCGTGCGTCCAGCGCCCAGCCGGCCAGGCTGGTCGTCAGCACCACCGTGAGACTGGTGATCGCCTGCAGCCGCCCGGTGGCGCGGGCCCGCAAGGCCCGGTCGTAGTTCAGGCTCCAGGCCACGCTGCGCACCGTGATGATGCCGGCGATCAGGATGCGGGCCGTCACTACGCTGATCAGCAGAATCCACGCGCCGTCGTGCGAGCGTGGGCTCAGTGCGATCGCAACGACACACAGAAGCACCATCATCTGCAGCGTCACCACCATCGGCACCTTGGAGCGGCCGGTGGCAATGCGGGTCCAGAAGAAACTCGACAGATTGCCGAACATCGGCGAGGCCGATATCACCGCGATGACCCAGGGTTCCACATCGAATGCCTTGGCCGCCACCACCGAAACAAAACCGCCTTCCATCAGGCTGGTGGCCAATGGCAGCGTAAGTTCGCTCAGTTGTTCGCGCCGGAAGCTCTTCTGTACCGCCGGATCGAGATCCGGTATCTGGAAGAACTTGTCAAATGGGGACATGGCGTCGCGTCACTATCAGCGGGGAAGGCCGATTCTAGGCCGCGATCGCACGCGCAACGTCACTTCGGGCCGCCGGGTTGCAGCAATACCACCAGCGCGCCGGCGCCGCCTTCAGCCGGACGCGCCTGCACGAAGGCCAGCACTTCCTTCTTCTGGACCAGCCAGGCGAACACCTTGTTCTTGAGTACTGGCGCCTTGCCCGGCGAGCCCAGGCCCTTGCCATGGACGACACGCACGCAGCGGATGCCATGCAACTGCGCGTTGCGCACGAAGGCCGACAACTGCTCGCGCGCCTCGTCGCTGCGCAGGCCGTGCAGGTCGAGCTGGCGCTGGATGCTCCAATGGCCCATGCGCAGCTTGCGGGTCACGTCGGTGCCGATACCCGGGCGCCGGAAACTGAGCTGGTCGTCGATGTCGAGCAAGGTGCTGACGTCGAATTCGTCGCTGATGGCCTCCACCAGGACTGCCTGCTGGTCCAGCAGGCGCTGGCGTGGAA
>JAGPBF010000220.1 GCA_018063505.1 Rhodoferax sp. | reverse complement strand
CGCTCCCAGGTGGCGCTGAAGGCGCTATGCCACTGGTTGTCGCTGCGAAACTTCCAGCTGTCGTTGGCGCGCTCGAAGCGACAGCCGCCCAGGCCGCGAAACAACTGCACTTCGCCGACACGCAGCACCACCAGGTCGACATGGCCGTCACCGTCGATGTCGATCGGATAGGCGCCGTTGGCGCCGGTCAGCTCCAGCCCCGAGCGTTCCTCGAGCAGCTTGATCGGCCCGCCGCGGCTGCTGCGATTGCGGTAGAACTTGGCCTTGCCGACGCCGCCGGTAACGTAGACCTCGGGCAGAGCGTCACCATCGCAATCAAAGCTGGCCACGCCACCACCGACCTGGAACTCGAAGTCGCCGTCGAACCGGCTCTGCAGTCCGGCGCTGTCGGTCTCCTCGATGAAACGCGCCAGCGCCGGATCGCCCGGGCCGGCGCTGGCCAGGGATGTTGCGATGGTCGCCAGCACCAGCGTGGCGCGTGCGCCGGCGCGCCTATACCGCTGCGCCGTGGCGTCAGACGCCAACCCAGGCACCGCTTTTCTCCGACGCGAACAAGGCATCGATGACCCGCATGTTGGCCACTGCGTCGTCAACGCCCCAGGCCAGCGGCGTCTGTGTGCGGATGGCCCGTGCGAATGCGTCGCCTTGCAGACCGTACTGGTCGCAGGCAGCCATGGTTTCGCTGCGGATGCCGCTGCCATCGAGTGCCGAGCCGTCGTCGGTCAGCACCTCCATGCCCTTGCCGGGCGTGGCATTGAACGGAATCCGCACCTCGATGCGTTTGCGCTCCCCGATGACCTGAACCCGCTGGTACGGAACACTCTGCGTGGACGCGGTAAACACCAGCCTGCGCCCGGAGCCAAAATCGAGCAGCGCGCTGATCGTGCGATCGATGCCGAACTGCGGGTCGCGATCGACCAGTGCGATCACACGCTGCGGTTCGCATTCGAACAGGTAGCGCGCGGTGACAACGGCGTAGCAGCCGATGTCGTACAAGGCGCCGCCGCCCTGATCGACATGGTTGCGGATGTTGTCGGCTTGTTTGTTGAAATACGAGAACCAGGTCTGGATGCTGCGCACCGCGCCCAGGTCGCCGCAGCGGACCCGTTCCCGCACATGCGCCCATTGCGGGTGAAAACGCACCATGAAAGCTTCCATGATGTGTACCCGGGTTGCCACTTCGCGCAGTTGCGCGGCCTGATCGGCATCGAGCGCCAGCGGCTTCTCGCACAACACGTGTTTGCCGGCACGTGCCGCCTGCAGTGTCAGCGCCACATGCTGGTCGTTGGGCAAGGGGTTGTAGATGGCCTCGATGGCGGGGTCGGCGAACAGCTCTTCATAACTGCCGTAGGCTACCGGAATTCCGAGCGCGCCTGCGGTGTGTTGCGCACGCGCGAGCGATCGCGAGGCGATGGCGTGCATGTCGCACAGGCTTGCGGCCTGCATCGCGGGGATGACCTTCTCGCGGCCGATCCTGGCGGTGCTCAGTACGCCCCAGACAACCTTTTTCATACGGACTCCATGGGTGTGCGATGTTGCAACGGGGCGGGCACGTCGACCGGACGCAGCCGTGGCAGCCGGCCGGCATTACCCTCGCCCGGCAGACTGCCCGAGCGAACCGGCCGCAGGTAATGGTGCCATGCTACCGCTGCGGCGCCAACAGCGGCGGCCAGCAAGCCGTAGCGCGCGCCACGCACCTGGGGTGGTGGCGCCCCGGCATTGGCCGCGTATTGCGCGACCACCGTGATCGCGGTCTGCAGCAGTTCGGGCCGGTCGCTGCAGGACTGGCCACCGACGACCACGACGCGCGGGTTGAACATGACGTCCAGATTCTGGATCAGTACGCCGAGGTAACGCGCCGCACGTTCGATGCCAGCCTGGGTTCCCAGTGCCCGTGCACCGATGAATGTCTCGGCACAACCACGCCGGCCGCAGGAACACAACTCGCCGTCGACCTGCATGATGCTGTGCCCGATCTCGCCGGCCATGCCCCGAGCGCCGGAGAACAGATGGTCGTTGAGCACGACACCGGCGCCAACACCGACGTCGCAGCTGATGAAGATCAGCGGGCCGGCGTCGCCGGTGGTGGCAAACTCGTATTCACCCAATGCCGCTGCGTCACCGTCGTTCTGCAGATGGATGTCGACCACCGGAACGCCACTGCGCGCCAGTGCGCGGTGCACCATGCCATGAAAGGGCAGGTCGCGCCAACCCAGATTGGGGGCAAAACGGACCAGATCGCTGGTCTCGTCGATCGCGCCAGGCAGACAGACGCCGATACCCGAGAGCAACAGGCCGCGTTGGCCCAGATCGCGCCAGGCGGGGTGCACCATCTGCGCCATCTGCTTGCAGACGGCTTGGGCGTCTGCGCTGTCCAGTGCCTGTTCGGCCGAGCTGAGCACCACTCCGGTCAGCGAAACGGTGACCAGCCGCATCTGCCGCACGCCGATCTCGACACCCATAAGAACCCGGCGCTGGCCGTCGATGTGCAGGGGTGTGGACGGCCGGCCCATACCATCGCTGGCCACCGGCGCGTCGGCTTCGGCGATCCAGTGCTCGTCGAGCAACTCGCGCACCAGCGCGCTGACGGTGGATTTGGTCAGGCCGCTGGCCTGGGCCAGGCGTGCCCGCGACTGCCCTGGCTGGTCACGCAGCAGGCGCAGCAGGACGCTGCGGTTGATGCGCTTGAGCAGTTGCTGGTCGCCTTTGGTCTTCATGGTCCTGCGGGGCGGGCCCGTCAAGGCGCCGGGCGTGGCGCCTGGGCTTTGCCGGCCGGCTGCTTGCCGGCAATGATCATGCCCAGCACCTCGTCTTCGGTCACGTCACGGGTGCGATAGGTTCCCACCATGCTGCCGTTCTTCATGACCGCGAGCCGGTCGCTGAGCGCAAACACATCGGGCATGTCGTGGCTTATGAGGAAGATGCCCACGCCGTCGTTCTTGAGCTGGCGCACCAGGTTTCCGACCATCGCGGTCTCCTCAGGCCCCAGCGCGGCTGTGGGTTCGTCCATGATCAGGATGCGGGCATTGAAATAGATCGCGCGCGATATCGCCACCACCTGGCGCTGTCCGCCCGAGAGCCGGCGCACCGGCGTGCGCACGTTGCTGAAGTTCTTGTTCAGGCGCAGGAATACCTTGCGCGCCTCGGCGTCCATGCGGTGGTCGTCCAGCGTGTTCCAGCGGGTCAGCAGTTCGCGGCCCAGGAACAGGTTGGCGACGGCGTCCAGGTTGTCGGCCAGCGCCAGTGTCTGGTAGATCGACTCGATGCCCAGGCGCTGGGCATCGGCCGGTGTGCGTACATGCACGGGATTGCCATCGATGACCACCTCGCCGCTGTCGATCGGGTAGGCACCCGCCAGCATCTTCATCAGGGTGGACTTGCCGGCGCCGTTGTGGCCCAGCAGCGCGACGACTTCGCCGGGATACAGGTTCAGGCTGACATCGTCGACCGCGTGCACACCACCAAAGGACTTGCGGATGTTGCGCAGTTCGACCAGGCAGCGGGATGGATCGGCCGTCATTTTCCTGCTGCTCGCCGACGGCGTTGCGGTCGTGTTCATTGCAGTTCCCCCGTCCATTTGCGGTACACGACATCGAACACCACGGCGGCGATCAGCACCTGGCCGATGATGACGTAGCGCCAGCCGATCGGCACGTCGAGCAGCAGCATGCCGCTGTCGATCGATTGCATGATCAGGGCGCCCAGCACAGAACCGAGGATCGAGCCGCTGCCGCCGGCCAGTGCGGTGCCGCCAATCACCGTGGCGGCAATCACCAGCAGTTCCATGTTGGTACCCAGTGAATTGGTGCCGGCGTTGAGCCGGGCAATCGACACGATCGCGGCGATGGTGGTCAATACGGCGAGCAGCGCGAACAGCATCAGCATCACCCGGCGCACCGGAATGCCGACCAGCGCGGCGGCATCGGGATTGCCACCCATGGCAAAAACATAGCGGCCGAAGCGCGTGCGGTGTACCAGGAAGGACACACCCAGTGCGACCGCGATCCAGATCAGCACCGGAATCGGAATGCCCTGGGCGGATTCCTTGTTCGGGATCTGATAGGCGTTCATGGTGGCGACGAAGGCCAGGATGATGACCAGTGGCACGGCAGTCATGAGGCTGTCGACCCACCATGCGTTGGTGGGCACGCCGTAAGCCTGGCGGGCCCGGCGCTGGCTGATTTTCCACCAGACCAGCGCGGCGCACATCAGCAGGCCCAGCACCCAGCTGGCGGTCACGCCAATGGCGCCGTTGTAGCCGCCGCCCAGGCGCAGGAAAAATTCGTTGGTGATCGGCTGGGTGCGCCCGTCGGCGACCAGGAACGCGGCGCCGCGAAACGACATCAGCCCGCCCAGCGTGACGACGAACGACGGCACGCCGATGACGGCTGTCAGGTAGCCCTGGTACATGGCGACCGCGATGGCAGTGGCCAGACCGGCCAGCGCCGCAGTGGGCCAGGACCAGTTGTAGCTGTACATCAAGGTGGCGATCAGCACGCCGATGAAACCGAGCACCGACCCGATCGACAGGTCGATATGGCGCGCCACGATGATCAGCACCATGACCGTGGCCAGTATGCCGACGACCGCAGTCTGCTGTGCGATGTTGTAGAGATTTTCGGGCGACAGGAAGATGCCGCCCGACATGGCATTGAATGCCACCGCGATCACCAGCAGCACGGTGGCCATCAGCACCATGCGCAAGTCGATCGAGGCGCGCCTGAGCGATTGCAGGGTCTGGTTCATTTGTTCCTCCGCCCGGACGGGCGAGCCATAGGGCCGCAAGCAGTGCCGGCAATACGACGGACCGGTGCTCAGCCCGTCGTGGACCACACGCCGAACGGCGCGCAGCTGGTGTCTGTCCGACCGCGCGATGGCGCGGACGGGTTCATCGGACGTCGCTTACTTGCAGGCGGCAACCTTCTTGTCGGTCACGCCCTTGCACAAGGCGTCTTTCGTGATCCAGCCGGCCTTGACCACGACATCCAGATTGCCCTGGGTCACCGGGATCGGCTTGAGGAACTGGGCCATCACCTTGATCTTCTTGTCGCCGCCACTCCACTCGGCGGACTTGGAAGCCTTCTTGCCCGATGCCAGCTCAACCGCGGCTGCGGCCGATTCGCGACCGAGTTCGCGCGCATCTTTCCACACCGACACGGTCTGGCTGCCCAGCGCCACGCGGTTCAGCGCCGCATGGTCGCCGTCCTGGCCGGACACCGGCACGCCCTTGAGGCCCTTGGCCGTCAGTGCCGCAATCACGCCGCCGGCCATGCCGTCGTTCGATGCCACCACGGCATCGACCTTGCCGCCGTTCTTGGTCAGGATCTGTTCCATGTTCTTCTGCGCCACCTCGGGTTTCCAGCCGTCGGTGTATTCGTCGCCGACGATCTTGATATCGCCCTTCTTGATCGCCGCATCGAGCACCTCCTGCTGGCCTTCACGCAGGAAATTGGCATTGGGGTCGGTCGGCGAGCCCTTGATCATGGCGTAGTTGCCTTTGGGTTTGACGGCATATACCGCGCGCGCCTGCATTCGGCCGACTTCCTTGTTGTCGAAGGTGATGTAGGTGATGCCGGGGGCTTCGATCAGCCGGTCGTAGGCAATGACCGGAATCTTCTGCTGGTTGGCCTTGTTGACGGCCGGCAGGATCGCGTCCTTGTCCATTGCCAGCACGATCAGCACCTTGGCACCCTTGGCGATCAGGCCATCGATGTCGGCCAGCTGCTTCTCGGGCGAGCCACCGGCGTCGGCGCTGATGTACTTGGCGCCCGATTTCTCCAGCTGCGCCTTGATCGCGGCTTCGTCGGTCTTCCAGCGCTCTTCCTGGAAATTCGACCAGCTCACGCCAACAGTGGCCTGCGCAAAAGCGGCGACCGAACCCATGGCCAGTGCCAGGGCGGTCAGATGACGTTTGAATTGCATTGATGTCTCCAGTTGAGGCCCGGGCGGGGCCGATTGCACTTGATGTGGCTACTGCGAACCTGTTTTGCCTGCGATGGACGCCACGCGTTCATCGGCATTTTTTCGGCATATCCCTGGTTGGGGCGACTTAGTTCATCCGAAAAACCAAGTATCAGCAACTTTCCAGGTGTCGGACATAGGGGAAACCCGAGGAAAGGGTGCAAGCCTGCGTGATGGGGGCAGATCCGACCGTGCGTCGGGGCGTTTCGGCAACACCGCATATGCTTGGGAGGTCGCCTGCGGCGTGCATGCGGTCAGTCGCCAGCACATTCCATCCACATCCCTACGATCCATGAGCATCCTGTTTTCACCATTTTCATTGCGCGGTTTGACCCTGGCCAACCGCGTTGTCGTCTCCCCGATGTGCCAGTACTCTGCCATCGACGGCGCTGCGCAGCCGTGGCACCTGATCCATCTCGGGCACCTCGCGCTGTCGGGTGCCGGCATGTTGTGCCTTGAGGCCACGGCGGTCGAGCCGGCGGGGCGCATCACCCCCGGCGACCTGGGCCTCTGGAACGACGCCACCGAGGCAGCCCTGGTGCCGGTATTGGCGGCGATCCGCCAGCATGCACCGATCGCCGTGGTGATCCAGTTGGCGCATGCGGGTCGCAAGGCGTCGAGCCGGGCACCCTGGGACGGCGGCCAGCAGATACCGGCCTGCGAGGGTGGCTGGCTGGCCCATGCGCCGTCGGCCGTTCCGATCAAGGACGGGGAACTGCCGCCGCTTGCGCTCG
>JAGPBF010000047.1 GCA_018063505.1 Rhodoferax sp. | reverse complement strand
CGGCGGTTGGAGAGTCCTCGCGCAACTTCACCAGACGTTCTGTTTGTGCCAGCGACATCAGGTGTGCATACACCGCCGGGAGATAACGTTTGGCCCGAATTTCAAGGAAAAGCTCGTCCGACAGATTATTCAAGCGCTCCTCGTTGAGAACATAACAACCCGCGATGTCCTTGACCCCTGCACTCTCGCGTACTCGCATGTTCAGCGGAGTGAACATATTGTGCTTGGCCAGAAATGCGCAGAACGCATGCGTCGACACCTCCATCTGCTGCAACTCGGATAGATACCGCTTCACGTTGTCGATCACTTGGGTCGGCGTCCCCGCAATGTCAAAAAGCGCCGAGCCTTCGGTTTCGCTGACCAGGCTGCTGGCCTCGTCGATGCACACGATGAACTGGTCATCGGTTCCGCCCGGCGCCAACGTGAACGGATACCTTCGGATCACCGCAGGGATATAAGACGCCTGCCATCTGCCGCCAGCATCGACAAAGACATTGACTCCCGGTGTCAGGCCCAGCATCACCACCGGACGGAACTCGTCCTTGGCCTTGTCTTCCAGGAACACAATCGGGTAAATCGACGCCGCACGAGTGAACTCCTGCAGCGTGATGTAGGCGATGTGGAACTTAGAGGCGAAATCAAAGCTGGTGATTTCCTTGACACGCTTCTGGGCGTGGGTGTCTTTGTTGACGGCAACTAATTTCTCAAACATTCGACGTGCTCCCGCTATTGACGAAAAGACATTTCCGCGCACCACTCCTGTGATCCTGTCGCGGATTCCTAGCAGTCTAGAAGGTGGCTTTTCCGCCGGGTCAGTGTATACCTCGTCGAACCAAGCACATGCGCTCGTATCGCTGTGCTCCTGCTCTCCTAGTCCTAGCCGCCATTCGAACCGCAAATTTCCCGGCAGGTCGCTCGTTCGCATGACGTGAAAATCGGACCCCTTGTGTTTGCGGCGGTATCATGGAAATGAGTGATCGGCACTAAGATGTCGAATAAGCTTACATATTGCCAAAATGTTTCGTGATTGAGGGTGTTTTTTCATATACTTCAAGGACTTGAGCGTCCGGCATGAAAAGTGCATGCATACGAATCATCAGGATCTAGGCATACATTTCCGGAATGCCCGGTAGTTGCCAACACGTCCAAATTGAGTGAGGCTCGCTTATGACCAAGATAAATGACAACGTCGGAAGCACGCACTCCGTGCATCCGGCCACCGACACCGTCTCGCCCGCCATCGCAGCCATGGCCAGGCGCCGTCGCTTCATTCGCCTGGGGGCCTCCGCCGTACCGGTGGCAATGACGTTGGCAAGTCGCCCTGTCATGGCGTGGCACTGCAACTCCACGTCAGCCTGGGGTTCTGCACAACTTGCAGGAAATGTCGGAAGCGCCAAGACTCGGTTGGACGGTACAGTCACTCGGGGAAATGAGTGCTGGTATATCAACGACTGGAAGACAAACGTCAATTCGAACACTAATATGAGTTCCGCCCCATGGGAAGCGGTCAAAGCCGCCCGAAATGAGACGAGCGTTGCAAATGCGCAAAGAAATCTCACGGTCGGTATTATCTTTCCTGGCGGCTTTACAGCCTATGGAGCCACCACAAAGGTCTGGGACATCGTTCGCAATGGTTCCGGATGGGCGTTGTCCGTGACCGTAGCGCGGCTTAATAGTCTTTACGCCACAGGTGGCTACACGACTCTGATCAATAACTGCGTGGCTTCAACCAATAACAGCAATGGTGGTGATCAGATTGTCCGCATGGCAAAAATGGGACCTTTGTCGTACTTTTCTCCTAACTCACCCACGTACAAGTGGAAGGAGTCAGACATTACAGGTTATTTGTCCAGCAACTGGCTGGCTGTTTAACCCCGCTGAAGTGCCCAGTTGACGGATTGCGGCACCGGCTTGCTTGGGCGCGTGAAGCAAACTGCCGACCGTCGCATGTGGCAGATTCGCGATGCATCGGTAGGATGTGTGCAGGCTTGGGACGACGAAGGCGCTTGCTTGTTCTACAGCGCCCGATCAGGCGATACACATAAACTGGATGCTCTTGCGGTCGAGTTGTACTATCTGCTCCGCGACCAGCCCGCAACCGAAGACGAAATTCTGCGATCATTGCGGGACGCATACCATCCCGGCAACGAATTAGCCGCAATGCAGCAACTTCGTATCCATCTGGCGCAATATACAAAAATCGGACTACTACGCGAATTGCCAGCTTGACGCTTTCCCAGATCGACGAGAAAGATATTGCAGCCCAGCTCAGCCGTGGCGAGCTCCTGCTGAACGTGTCGCCCTTTGTCGCACGCATTAAGTCAGACGTGCTCAGTCTGGCCCGGGATATCGCCATGATGTACGGTCAGTTCGGCGTCGCTGACAACGATTCATTTGCCGACTTTCACATCGAAGTGACCCTCGATGGCGGATTGCGGCGCTGGATTAAACCAGTCGCCCGGTTCGCATTCGACGGAAAACGGTCGTTCCTGCCTTTGCCCGCGGGCCAGGCGTTTCCCATGATGGAATGGGGCCTGAATTGGTGTGTCGCGGCCCATGCCCACCAATACCTCGTTGTGCACGCAGCAGTGATCGAAAAAAGCGGCAAGGCGGTCATGTTTCCGGCGCCTCCAGGGTCAGGCAAGAGCACGCTGTGCGCCGGCCTGGTTCATCGCGGCTGGCGGCTACTCTCTGACGAACTGGCGCTTTGCGACATGGACAGCGGCCTCGTTTTCGGCATGGCACGTCCAATCAACCTTAAGAACCGTTCAATTGACGTCATACGGAAATTTGCACCTGATGCCATCCTGACGGCTCCGGTTCCCGACACAGCCAAAGGCACGGTCGCATTGGTCCGACCTCCTTCGAACAGCGTCCTGCGGGCTGGCGAACCGGTCCGGCCAAACTGGATCGTATTGCCGAAATTCTCGAGCGGCGCGGCGGCAAGCCTGGAGAGGGCGACCAAGGCGGATACCTTCATGCTGGTGGCAGAGCAATCTTTCAACTACGACATCCACGGCGTGCAAGGCTTCAAGGCCGTGACCCAACTTATCACCCATAGCGACTGCTACCAGTTCACTTACAGTGACCTGAACGATGCGGTTCGGGTATTTGACGAGCTTCTCGACGACGCGTCGGCATGAAACGTCCGCAAACTATTGCGCGATTGCTGTACAGGGCGCGATGCGGCGCAGCGACGCTGCGGCCGACACCGAGCCGGCCGGAGCCATAGTGTTTGCCAAGCTTACCTGAAATGGCCATACCGCCCAAAGCCCTCATCACGTCGACGCTTCTGAGCCCTCGGTCGATCAAATCCTTGTCGGCAGTCGATTGGGATCTACTTATTCGTCAAGGGCGTCGTTCCAATCTGCTGGCCCGTCTGGCGTATGTGCTCGATGCGTCGGATCTACTCTCAGGCGTACCGCAGGCACCGCGAAACCACCTTGACTCCGCGCTGAAGATCGCAGACAGGCAGGCCATTGCCGTGCGGTGGGAAGTTGAATGCATCGTCGATGCGTTGTGCAATGCCGAGGTCAAGGTCACGTTGCTCAAAGGCGCCGCCTATCGGATGGCAGGGCTTGATGCGGCAAATGGCCGCACGTTTTCCGACGTTGACATCATCGTGCCCAAAGACAGACTGGATGCGACTGAAGTCGGGTTGATGGTGCACGGTTGGCAAGCCTCTCACCACGACGCCTACGATCAGCGCTACTACCGGCAGTGGATGCACGAAATCCCGCCGCTGGTCCACAACACCCGTGACACGACGATCGATGTACACCACTCGATCCTGCCGGAAACGGCTCGCGTCAAAGTCAACATAGCCGCGGTGCTGGACGCCGTCGTTCCGTTGCCAGGTCACGAAAACCTGCATGTACTGCAGCCCATCGACATGTTGCTGCACAGCGCAACCCATCTGTTTCACGAGGGAGAACTCGAGAACGGGCTGCGTGATTTGTTCGACCTGCATGCCCTCATTCGGGAATTTTCGGCGGCCGACGGTGGCTTCTGGGACCAACTCGTGCCACGCGCGCAAACCCTGGGCCTGACACGACCACTTTATTACGCGCTCAGATACACACGACTGATGTTGGACCTGCAAGTGCCGCAACATGTTCGCGATGCAGCCGACATCGGCCGACCTTCACCATTTGTACTGGCGCTGATGGACAGTTGCTATTTGCGGGCACTTCAGCCGATGCACCCAAGCACCAACTCGTCAAGTACGCGGATTGCGCGTTTCGCGTTGTACGTTCGCTCTCACTGGATCCGTATGCCAGTCCATCTTCTCGCCTATCACTTGACCCGAAAGTACTTCACACCAGCGAACCCGCAAAACGAAGAAACCCCTATCGCGGACGCAGACCGCAAGGCTTGACAAACCTTCAAGGCTTGGTAGGGCGTGTAGGACTTGAACCTACGACCAAAGGATTATGAGTCCTCTGCTCTAACCAACTGAGCTAACGCCCCAACCGAACCGGCGATTGTATAGGTGGGTCGCCGCGGGCTCCTACGGCTCACTTTGCGACTGCTGCAACTACTTCTGATAGTTCAGCGCATTCGTCACCAGCCGCGATGTGATGTCGACGATCTGGATCATGCGGTCGTAGGCCATGCGGGTGGGGCCGATGACGCCGACGGTGCCGACAATCTGGCCATCGACTTCGTATGGGGCGCTGACGATGGACAGGTCTTCGAATGGCACGATCTGGCTTTCGCCGCCGATGAAGATGCGTACGCCTTCTGCCTGGCCAGCCACTTCGAGCAGGCGCATCAGTTGCGCCTTTTGCTCGAACAACTCGAATGCGCGCCGCAGCTGGCCCATGTCACTGGAAAAATCCGACAGCGCCAGCAGGTTGCGTTCGCCGGAGATGACGACTTCGTCGTCGTTGCGGGCGTCTTCCTCGTCGCTGCTGAGCGACACCGCGGCCTGCATCAGTGTGGCAATTTCCGAACGCAACGACTCCACTTCCTGCTTCAGGCGCTCGCGCACGTTCTCGATCGCCATGCCGGCGTAGTTCGAATTGAGGAAGTTCGCCGCCTCGATCAGCTCGGACTGGGAGTAGTCTGTTTCGGTAAAGATGACCCGGTTCTGCACATCGCCGTTGGGCGACACGATGATGACCAGCAAGCGGCGATCGGACAGGCGCAGGAACTCGATATGACGGAACACCGAACTGCGCTTGGGCGCCACCACCACACCAACGAACTGCGACAGGCTCGACAGCAGCGTGGCCGCCTTGGTCAGCACCTTTTGGGGCTGGTCCGGCGCCAGTACATGGCGCGGCAGTTCGCCCTTCTGAACCGTCAACATGGTGTCGACAAACAGCCGGTACCCACGCGCGGTCGGAATACGCCCAGCCGAGGTATGCGGGCTCACGATCAGCCCCAGATCCTCAAGGTCGGACATCACATTGCGGATGGTGGCCGGTGAGAGTTCCAGCCCGGCCTGGCGCGACAAGGTGCGTGAACCCACCGGTTGCCCGTCGGCGATGTAACGCTCGACAAGGGCTTTCATCAGCAACTTGGCGCGATCATCCAGCATGTTGTCATTTTAGTGATGTAATTTGCCGATGAAGTCTCATTTCCGCCATGTAGCACTCATTGGCAAGTACCAGAGCGTCGGATCGGGCGCTGCCGGCTTGTCTTCGCGCCGTGCGCTGGAAGATATCGCACATTTTCTGCATTCGCAGGGTTGCGACGTCGCCTTCGAGGCCGAGACGGCCCGCAACATGGGTATTACCGGGCACGCGACGCTGGACGTGCCCGGCATTGGCGCCCATTGCGACCTTGGCCTGGTTGTCGGCGGCGACGGCACGATGCTGGGCATCGGCCGAAAACTCGCGTGTGACAAGGTTCCGCTGATCGGCATCAACCAGGGTCGGCTGGGGTTCATCACCGATATTCCACTCGATGGTTATCAGTCTCTGCTGCTTCCGATGCTGAACGGCGAATATGAAGAAGACCAGCGCAGCCTGATGCAGGCGCGCGTGATGCGCGATGGGCATTGCGTGTTCGACGCGCTGGCCATGAACGATGTGGTGGTAAACCGGGGCGCCACGTCGGGAATGGTCGAATTGCGGGTAGAGGTTGACGGGCATTTCGTTGCCAACCAGCGTGCCGACGGCCTGATCATCGCCAGCCCGACCGGCTCCACCGCCTACGCCCTGTCGGCCGGCGGACCCTTGTTGCACCCGTCGCTGCCGGGCTGGGTGCTGGTGCCGATTGCGCCGCACACCCTCTCCAACCGCCCCATCGTGCTGGCCGACGCGTCCGAAATCGCGATCGAGGTCGTGGCCGGGCGCGACGCCAGTGCCAATTTCGACATGCAGTCGCTGGCGTCCCTGCTGCATGGTGACCGCATCGTGGTGTCCCGGTCGGAACACAGAATGCGCTTTCTGCATCCCAAGGGTTGGAGCTACTTCGACACCTTGCGCCGCAAACTTCACTGGAACGAAGGAGTTGCCTGATCGTGGCCCTCAGACGTATCGTCCTGCGCGACTTCGTCATCGTCGGCGAGCTTGAACTCGACCTCTCGAGCGGATTTACTGTACTCACCGGCGAGACCGGTGCCGGCAAATCGATCCTGATCGACGCATTGCAGCTGGTCACCGGCGCCCGCGCCGACGCTGGCACAGTTCGCGAAGGCGCCAGCCGGACCGATGTCAGCGCCGAATTCGATGCGCCCGCCAACCTGTCCGACTGGTTGGATCAGGCCGGCTTCGACAGCAATGACACATTGTTGTTGCGCCGCACCGTCGACCTGCAAGGAAAGAGCCGCGGCTGGATCAACGGCAGCCCCGCCACCGCCACGCAATTGCGCGAGCTCGGCGAACAGCTGATCGACATCCACGGCCAGCACGCCTGGCAAAGCCTGACCCGCGCCGAGTCCGTGCGCGACCTTCTTGACGCCTATGCCAGGCTCGATCTCAAACCGCTCGCTGCCTTGTGGCAGCGGTGGCGCACCAGCCACAAGGCGCTCACCGACGCGCGTGCCGCACAGGCCAACGTGCAGCGCGAACGCGAACGAATCTCCTGGCAGATCGGCGAACTCGACAAGCTTTCACCGGGCGATGGTGAATGGGACGAGCTCAATACCGAACACAGCCGGCTGTCCAATGCCCAGGCCTTGCTGGAAGCGGCGCAAAGTGCGGTCGACGGCTTGCAGGATGCCGAGCCCAGTGCGGCCGATGCGCTGCAAGGCGCGCTAAACCAGTTGCGCCAGCAGGAACAGCACGAACCCGCGTTCGCGGCCATGGCTGAACAGCTCGAGTCCAGCCTGGCCCAGCTCGAAGACGTGGTGCACGACCTCAAGGCCTATCTGCGCAAGACCGAACCAGACCCGCAACGCCTGTCTCAGCTCGACGCGCGAATGGCCTTGTGGATTTCGCTGGCGCGGCGCTACAAGAGCGCTCCGCAAGATATGGCTGCGCTGCTGGGTTCCTGGCGCGAAGAACTGACCCGCCTCGATGCCGCCTCCGACCTGGAAGGCCTGCAGGCAAACGAACAAGCCACCCACGCGGCCTACCAACGCGAGGCCAAGCTGGTGTCAAAGGCGCGTACCAAGGTCGCACCGCTGCTGGCCAAGGCCATTACCCAGGCCATGCAAGGTCTGGGCATGGAAGGTGGTCGCTTCGAAGTGCAGTTGCAGCCTGCCGACAATCCGATGCAGACCGGGCTGGAAGACATCGTCTTCCTGGTCGCCGGCCATGCCGGCAGCACGCCGCGGGCGGTGGCCAAGGTCGCATCCGGTGGAGAACTATCACGCATGGCCCTGGCCATCGCCGTCACCACCAGCGAGCTCGGTACGGCACAGACCCTGATATTCGACGAGATCGACTCGGGCGTAGGCGGCGCGGTCGCACAGACTGTCGGCCGGCTGATGCGACAACTCGGTATCGATCGCCAGGTGCTGGCGGTCACCCACCTGCCGCAGGTCGCGGCATGTGCCGACCATCATCTGGTGGTGACCAAAAAGCTGCATGGCAAATCAACCCTGAGTGCCGTCGGGCTTGTGCAAGGTGAGGCTCGTGTGGCCGAGATCGCACGTATGCTCGGCGGAGAACATCTCATGGAAACCACGGTAGCGCACGCAAAGGAAATGCTGCAATCTTCCTAGCTACCTCAGATCGAAAAAACCCGACACCACCTCATGGAACTAGAACTCGTACTTATCACCGGCATGTCGGGGTCGGGCAAGTCCGTGGCCTTGCACGCAGTTGAAGATGCGGGCTACTACAGCGTCGACAACCTGCCACCAGAATTGCTGCTGTCGTTCGTCAAGCTGCAGCAGGAGCGCAGCAACAAGCGTGTGGCCATCGCCATGGACGTGCGCAGCGCGCAGTCGCTGCCGCAGGTTCCGGAACTGTTGCGCGCCCTGGCCGATCTGGGTGTTGTCATCAAGTCGCTGTTTCTCGATTCGACCACCGACACGCTGGTGCGGCGTTACTCGGAGTCGCGGCGCAAGCATCCACTATCGCAAACCGACGGGCTCGACGCCACCAACGATCAGCATCGGGCGCTGGTGGAGGCGATTGAACTCGAACGCGAATTGCTGGCCGACCTGCGCGAACATGCGCATGTCATCGACACCAGCCTGATCCGGCCATCCCAGCTTCAGCGCTATGTGAAATCGCTGATCGTCATCAAGGGTGGCCACCTGACGCTGGTGTTCGAATCGTTTGCATTCAAGCGTGGCATCCCCGGCGACGCCGATTACGTATTCGATGTGCGGATGTTGCCCAATCCGCACTACGAACCCGAACTCAAGGCCCTGACCGGCAAGGATGACGCCGTCATCGCGTTTTTCCAGCGCCATGACCAGGTGCACCAGATGTTGCTGCAGATCGCGCAGTTTCTCGATCAATGGCTGGATCCGCTGGCCAATGACAACCGCAGCTATGTCACCGTGGCCATTGGTTGCACCGGCGGACAGCACCGCTCGGTCTATCTGGTCGAGGAACTGACCAAGCTGTTCGCCGATCGCTGGACCACGCTGAGCCGGCATCGCGAGCTCGACGCCACGCCGGGACGTTTCCCGTCCACCTCGTTCGGCTGGCCTCAGGCCTGAAGCAACACCCGCACCGGAGCCGGCAGGCCCAGGTGCGGCCATTGGTCGGCGCCAAACCATTGCCCGACAGGAGAAGCCGCGACATCCGCCGGAAGCTCGACCAGCACCGGATGCAGGTGCAGGTCCATATGTGTCAGCACGTGTTTGAAGCCACCAACGTCCTGTAGCGCCGTGCGGTATGGCGTTGGCACCTGCTCCACGAGCGCCTCGCGGCTGTCGAACCAGGGCAGGCAATAGAGTCCGGCCCAGACACCGGGCACGGGTCGCCGCTGCAGCCAGACGGCATCTGCGCGGTTGCGCGCCATCAGCAACCATACCGAGCGCGCACTGCGTCTGAGTTTGCGCGAGCGCACCGGAAAGTCCTGCGGCGACCCCCGTTGCAAGCCTGCGCAATTCGCCTGCACAGGGCAGGCCCCACACAAAGGCTGGCGTGGCAGGCACACTGTTGCGCCCAGGTCCATCATCCCCTGCGTATAGCTTGGCATAGTCTGCGCAAGTCTGGCGCTCGGCAGCAAGCTGTGGGCCTGCTCCCACAAGAGATTCTGGTTGGCCTGTTGCGCCAGATCACCGTCGAATGCGAGGTAACGCGCCAACACCCGGCGCACATTGGCATCCATGATGGCGACCCGTTCGCCAAAACACAAAGAGGCAATGGCTGCAGCTGTCGAGCGCCCGATGCCTGGCAGCGTGACCAGCTCTTCGGCACGCACGGGAAAAGCGCCTCCCCAATTCTCGACGACGGCGCATGCGCATCGATGCAGATTGCGCGCCCGACTGTAATACCCCAAGCCACTCCACAAACCCATCACCTCGTCCAGCTGCGCTGCCGCCAGCGCCCGCACGTCGGGAAAGCGTGTGACAAACCGCTCGAAATAATCAATGACGGTGGCCACCTGGGTTTGCTGCAGCATCACTTCGGACAGCCACACGCGATAAGGATCGCGTGTGTTCTGCCACGGCAGGTCATGGCGCCCGTGCAGTTTTTGCCACGCCACGACCTGGCTGGCAAACACGGGTTTACCGGCGCTCAAGTTGCGGCAGTCTCGGCCGCCGACACGCTGCGCGGTTTGGCCTGCTGCGCGCCACGCACCTTGATCAGATAGTTGGTCAATTCACCGAGCTTGCTCTCGAGTTCGGTCATGGCCACTTCCTGGGCCTGGATCTCGCCGATGCGATCGGCCAGCCCGCCAGTGGCCTGCTGGATACGATCGATGGCTTCGATGCGGCGTGCGAAATTGCGCCTGCGCTCGCGCAGCTGTGCGTCCAGCTGCGCGGCCGCGGTCTTGCTCCACAATTCGACTTCGCCAAGTGCGGTCTCATGGATGGTGCGCAAGCGCGTAGCCAATGCGCGTACCAGTTTGTCTGCGAATTCCGACTGTGCCAGCCTGAAAGTATTGGCCACACCCAGATATTGCAGGTGCCCGCGTTCGACACTGTCGAGGTCATGAATGAACGACTCCAGCTGCGGCTCGGCAGGCGCCTGCAGCGAAAACCCGTGTTCGCCATTGAGTTGGCGAAAGGTCGCCGCCAGCATGGACTGGATTTCCTTGCACAGGGATTGCACCCGCCTGAAAATCGCCCGCAAGCGCTCGAATGTCTCGCTGTACGCCTTCTTGACGCCGAATTTCAGGCCCTTCTGGTGCAGTGCCGTGTTGAGTTGTGCCATCTCCGCCTTCAGTGCGGTGGCACTGAGGCTGTCGAACACATCACGCAACAGTTTGAGGTGCACGGAGCGCACTGCATGGATCTTGGCGCCACTGAGGTCGAAATCGGACTGCTCCTGCGCAATCCGGCTGCGCATGTGCTTGATGACGGTGGAGTTCTTGCCCTGCAGGCCCTTGAGCTCCATCAGCTGCTCGGCCAGATCGCGCCTGCGGATGTTGATGACGCGCCCTGTTTCCTGGCGCAGACTGGAAATACCAGTGGCGACCGCAGACCCGAGAATCTTCTGACGTTGCCCCATGATGCCGTTTGCCAGCGCGTCTTCGAGCCTGGGCAGGCAGCTGGCTTCGAGCAGCTCGGCATCGTCGGTAACCTTGGCCACCAGGCCCTTGTGTGCCGAGATCGGAATTACCTGGTTTTGCGAAATTCCCAGAATGTCGGCGGTCGACGCCCGTTGACGGTCGATCTGCGTCTGAATCTGTGACGGCGAACTGAGCGCGTCCCACAAGGTATCGATCTTGTTGAGCACCACCAGGCGCAAGTCGGAAGCTTCGCTATCCACCACCAGGTGTTCGCGCCAGATCGTCATGTCCGACTTGGTGACACCGGTGTCGGCGCCCAGGATGAACACCACGGCCTGCGCCTGCGGCAGCAGACTGACTGTCAGTTCGGGTTCTGCGCCAATGGCATTGAGGCCGGGGGTGTCGAGAATGACCAGGCCCTGCTTGAGCAGCGGATGCGCAATGTTGATCAGCGCATGGCGCCATTTCGGCACCTCGACCATGCCTTGCGCGTCGACAACCGGGTTGTCCTCGGGCTCCTGGCTATGCCAGAACCCCAATGCCTGGGCCTCCTCACGCGTGACGTGGCGGGTTTCGGCCACCTTCTCCAGCGCCGCAGCCAGCTGCTGCGGGTCGTTGACGTCCAGGTCGACACGGGTCCACTTCTCGGGAACCATGCGCCATTCCATCAGGGCCTGGGGTTGCAGCCGGGTCTCGATCGGCAACAGGCGCAGGCACGGCGGCACATCGGCGTCGTACCCCATTTCTGTCGGGCACATGGTCGTGCGACCGGCGCTGGCGGGCATGATGCGCCGCCCATAACCGGCGAAGAAAACCGCATTGATCAGTTCGGACTTGCCGCGCGAGAACTCGCCCACGAAGGCAACCATCACCTTGTCTGCACGCACCTGCATTTCGAGGCGGCGCAGACGCTCCTCGACGCCGGCGTCGAGGAGCTCGTGGTCCTTCATCCACTCGGCCAGCAGCTTCAGGCGAAGCCCGAACTCCCGACGCCACGCCCCGTGCTGGTCAAACTGCTCATTGAAAGATGTAGCCAAGGTATCCCCCTGTGCCTTTCAATATAGCATTGCACGGCCCCGGTGCGCTCACTTTCGCTGGCAACTTTGGCAGAAAAACGTCGAGCGCTGGCCTTGCCGCATCTGCGAGATCGGTGTTCCGCAAACTTTGCACGCTTGTCCTGCTCGGCCGTAGACCGCAGCCTCCAGCTGAAAATGCCCGCTGTCCCCGGTGGCACTGGAGAAGTCGCGCAGGGTGCTGCCACCTCGCAGCACCGCCCGGGACAACACATCGCGAATGCACTGGTGCAGCCGTGTGGCGCGCGCCACACTCAGCCGGTGCGCCCGGATCGTTGGCCGGATGCCGGCATGAAACAAGGCCTCGCACGCATAGATATTGCCCACACCGACCACCAGATCACCGGCCAGCAACACCTGCTTGACCGCGCTGCGGCGCTGCTTGAGGCCGCGACTGAAAGACCCGGCGTCGAATGCATCGCTCAAGGGCTCGATGCCCAGATGCCCCAGCAGCTTGACGGCAATGGGCGACTGCTCGCTTTCGGCAAACACCACAGCGCCGAACCGTCGGGGGTCATGCAGGCGCAGATGCCCCTGGCTGGTCTCAAGTTCAAAATGGTCATGTGCGCCGCGCGGCGCCAATGCACTGGCAAAAAACAGGCTGCCCGACATGCCAAGATGGATCAGCAAAAGACCCCGATCCAGATCGAGCAGCAGATACTTGCCCCGTCGACGAACCGCATGGACCGTCTGGCCGATCAATAGCTGCGGCGCGCAACCCAGTGGCCAACGCAGCGGCTTGCCGAGCCAGACCTGGCGCACAGTGGCTCCCGCGATCTGCCCCGAAAAACTCAGGCGCGTGACTTCGACTTCGGGCAATTCTGGCATGGGCTTTTCTTTGGCTGGCGCGGCGGCAAGCGGCCTGTTGGATTATTATGGATCGATGATTCGAACCCTCCGCCGCACCGCCGCCGTGGTGCTGATTGCCACATTGTGCGCGAACGCCGCGTTTGCCCAGAACAAGCCGGAATCAGCCGATGAACCGGCCAACTCCGCGCTGGATGCCGAGTTGTTCTACCAACTGGTGCTCGGCGAGCTCAATGCCATCGGCGGCGAGCCAGGCGTCGGCTTCTCCATCCTGCTGGATGCCGCGCGCAAGACCGATGATCCACGGCTTTACAAGCGTGCGACCGACATAGCGCTGCGTGGCCGCTCGGGTGAGTCGGCGCTTCAGGCGGCACGTGCCTGGCGCACGGCGCTGCCACAGTCACGCGAGGCCAATCGCTACCTGCTGCAGATTCTCATAGGCCTGAACAGGCTTGTGGAGACGCTCGATCCGCTCAAGCGCGATCTGGCGCTGGCCGCTGTGGACGAACGCCCTGCCGCGATCAACAACATGCCGGCGTATTACGCGCGCGCGGCTGACAAGAAGCAGGCAACAGCCGTTGTCGAACAGGCCTTGACCGAATACCTGGCCAATCCGGAGCTCGGCCCGCCGGCCTGGACCTCGATCGGCCGCCTGCGTGCCGAAACCAAGGATCTGAACGGTGCGCTGGACGCTGCTCGGCGTGGACAGGCGCTCGACGCCAGTGCCGATGGCCCGGCCATCCTGGCACTGAGTCTTTTCTCGGCTGGCTCTGCCCAGGCCGAACCACTGGTCCAGCGTTATCTCGAAGGTGGCGGGCGCTTTGAGGTCCGCATGGACTACGCCGCAGCCCTGCTGGGCAAACAGCGGTATGCCGAGTCGTCGGTACAACTGGGCATGGTCACACGCGACAAGCCGGACTACGCGCAAGCGTGGCTGGTCAAGGGAACGCTCGAACAGCAAAACAGGCAATGGCCGCAGGCCGAAGCCTCCTTGCTGCGTTTCGTCGAGTTGCGCACCGCCGACAAGGACGGATCGAACGACGGCGAACCGGACCAGGCCCTGACCCAGGCCTACCTGCGCCTGTCGGAAATTGCCGAACACAAAAAGGATCTGGCCAACGCCAGGGCCTGGCTTGAGCGCATCGACAACCCTGAACAGATGATCAGCGTACAAAGCCGCAGGGCCTCGATCCTGGCGCGCCAGGGCCAGCTGGCACAGGCGCGCGCAATGATCCAGGCCTTGCCGGCGCGCAGCCCGGAGGACGAGCGCATGAAGATCAGCGCCGAAGTCCAGATGTTGCGCGACAACAAGCAGTACCAGATGGCCTACGACGTACTCGCCAGGGCGTTGGCGGCAAACCCGAAGGACCTGGATTTCCAGTACGACCAGGCGATGATCGCCGAGAAGCTGGGGCGGCTGGACGAGATGGAGAAATTGCTGCGCAGCGCCATCGCCACCAAGCCCGATTACCACCACGCCTACAACGCGCTGGGCTACTCGCTGGCCGATCGCAACGAACGCCTGCCCGAGGCGCGCGAACTGATCGTCAAGGCTTTGGAATTTGCACCCGATGATCCGTTCATCTCCGACAGCCTGGCCTGGGTCGAATTCCGCAGCGGCAACCACGCCAAGGCCCTGAGCATCCTGCAGAAGGCATACAAGGACAAGCCCGACGCCGAGATTGCGGCCCATCTGGGCGAGGTCTTGTGGACCATGAACCAGCGTGAGCAGGCCATGACGGTGTGGCGTGAAGGCCTCAGCCTCAATGCCGACAACGAAACGCTGCTCGAAACACTGAAACGATTGCGCGTGGCCTTGTGATGGTGGTGGTGCGACGGCAGTTCCTGTCGCTGGGATCGGCGCTACTGCTGGCCGCCTGTGCCCAGCCACCGCTGCGCACCTCGGCACCAGAGGGGGAACGCACCCGTTGGAGTGGTCGGCTCTCGCTGCGGGTGGACTCCGATCCCGTGCAATCGATGACGGCGGGTTTTGACCTTCGCGGAACGGCCAACATCGGTGAACTGGCGCTGTATACCCCCCTGGGTTCCACGCTGGCGCGACTGGTCTGGACTGGTGCCGATGCGCAACTTCAGTGGAAAGGCCAGATCCGCAACTTCGAGTCCATGGATGCTTTGACACAGGAAGCTACTGGCACCGCGCTGCCGATCGCCGGCCTGTTTCGCTGGCTCGCTGGCGATCCCGCTGAAGTGCCCGGCTGGTCGGCCGATTTGCAGAAACTGGGTGAAGGCAGATTGGTGGCCCGGCGGACGAGCCCTGCTCCGACGGTGGAGCTGCGCCTGGTATTTGAATGACGGCGCATGCCGCCACGGCAAGATGATCAAGTTCCTGTACGACGTACCGGCCCCGGCCAAGCTCAACCTCTTTCTGCATGTCACCGGCAGACGGGCTGACGGCTACCACCTTCTGCAGACTGCGATGGTGCTGATCGACTGGTGCGACACGCTGCATTTCGAGTTGCGCGCGGGTGGCGCCATCAGCCGGCAGGACCTGGCCACGCCACTGCCCGCGGACGACCTGACCGTGCGTGCCGCACGCGCGCTGCAAAGCGCAACCGGGACAACACAGGGTGTCCATATCCAGGTCGACAAACGCATTCCTTCGCAGGCAGGCATGGGCGGCGGGTCGTCCGATGCAGCCAGCACATTGCTCGCATTGCATCGGCTCTGGAACCTGGAGCTGCCGCTGGCCGCGCTGGCCAGCATTGGCTTGCAGCTCGGCGCCGACGTGCCGTTTTTCCTCTCCGGTGGCAATGCGTGGGTCGAAGGAATTGGTGAGAAGATCGCACCGCTGGAGATCCCGGTCGGACGATTCGTTGTTGTAAAACCACCAGACGGGCTCGATACCCGATTGATTTTTTCGGACCCCTCTTTAAAAAGAGACTCCGATGCCGCTATACTTGCAGGCTTTGCTGGAAACCCCCAGGATTTTGGGCGCAACGATTTGCAGATCGTGGCCCAGAAGGTTTGCCCGGGAGTTTCACAAGCCCTTGAGTGGCTGGCAGCGCAGGGCCTGGATGGCCGGATGACAGGTTCAGGCAGTGCAGTTTTTGCCTGGGCGGCGCCAGATGCAGCATTGAATGCGGCTCCGGCCGGATTCGAGGTGCGTAGCTGCAGTGGCTTGCGCGTCCATCCTTTGAAGGGTTGGGCCAAGATTTGACGGTGGGTGGCAATTTGCCATCAGCCTGTGTAGGGGAGTCGCCAAGTTGGTTAAGGCACTGGATTTTGATTCCAGCATGCGAAGGTTCGAATCCTTCCTCCCCTGCCAAATTTGATGTTCGTGCCGGAAGCGCAAGTAGCTGGCGAAAATCCTAATCCGATCCCCGAGACACCCATGCAGGCCGCGCAACCTCCAGATTTCATGGTTTTCACCGGCAATGCGAATCCGCTGATGGCGGCCGACATTGCAAGCCACCTGGGCATCGCGCTGGGTGCCGCCAAGGTGGGGCGCTTTTCGGATGGTGAAGTCACCGTCGAGATCAACCAGAATGTCCGTGCGCGTGACGTGTTCGTGGTGCAAAGCACCTGCGCGCCGACCAACGAGAACCTGATGGAACTGCTGATCATGGTCGACGCGCTCAAGCGTGCGTCGGCCGAACGGATCAGCGCCGTCATTCCCTATTTCGGATATGCACGCCAGGATCGCCGACCACGCTCGACCCGCGTGCCGATCACGGCCAAGGTGGTCGCCAACATGTTGCAGACGGTCGGCGTCGCACGGGTTCTGACGATGGACCTGCATGCCGACCAGATCCAGGGCTTCTTCGACATTCCGGTCGACAACATCTATGCCTCGCCAGTGCTGCTGGGCGATCTGCGCCAGCGCGACTACCACGACCTGATCGTCGTATCGCCGGACGTCGGAGGTGTGGTGCGGGCACGTGCGCTGGCCAAGCAGCTCGGCTGCGACCTGGCCATCATCGACAAGCGCCGCCCCAGGGCCAATGTCAGCGAGGTGATGCATGTGATCGGCGAGATCGAAGGCCGCAACTGCGTCATCATGGACGACATGATCGACACCGCCGGCACGCTGGTCAAGGCGGCAGAAGTGCTCAAGGAGCGCGGCGCCAAGAAGGTTTACGCGTATTGCACGCACCCGATTTTTTCAGGCCCTGCGATCGAGCGTATCTCGCAGGGAAGCGCGCTCGACGAAGTGGTTGTCACCGACACCATTCCGCTGAACAACGCGGCCCAGGCCTGCAGGAAGATTCGCCAGTTGACCGTGGCCCCGCTGATCGCCGAAACGATACAGCGGATTGCCAAGGGCGACTCGGTGATGAGTTTGTTCTCGGACCAGGAGAACCTTTTCTAGAGGCATCCCGGGTCGAGGCCATCGTGGCTGGTGTGCCGGTTATCCGGCGGCCGGCTTTATTAACAGGAGTTGCACTGGTCGCGGTGCTCTCCAATTGGAGTCAATCATGAAATTTGTCGCTTTTGAGCGCGCCAAGCAGGGCACGGGTGCGAGCCGCCGTCTCCGCATCACCGGTCGCACACCGGGCATCGTCTACGGTGGGGAAAACGGCCAGCCCCAGCTGATCGAGCTGGACCACAACGCGTTGTTCCACGCCATCAAGAAAGAAGCCTTCCATTCGTCGATTCTGGACATGGAAGTGGACGGCACCACGCACAAGGTCCTGTTGCGTGACCTGCAGATGCACCCGTTCAAGCCGCTGGTCCTGCATATCGACTTTCAACGCGTCGACGCCAAGACACGCATGCACATGCGGGTGCCATTGCACTATGTGAACCAGGAAGAATCGGACGCCGTCAAGGTCGACCATTGCCTGGTCAATCACGTGATGACCGAGCTGGACGTCTCCTGCCTGCCAGCCAATCTGCCCGAGTTCATCGAGGTCAACCTGTCCGGCCTGGTCAAGGGCAAGTCGCTGCGCCTCAAGGATGTCACACTGCCGCGCGGCGTGACACCGGCCAAGGGTGGCAAGGACAATCCGGTACTGGTGTCGGTCGTGATGCCGGCTGCCGAGGCGTCCGAGGCCAATGCCGAAGCCGGAACCGCAGCCGCCGCCCCTGCCGATGGCAAGGCCGCTGCAGGCGCCAAGGGAGCCCCGGCTGCCAAGGCTGGCGCTGCTGCCAAAGCTGCTCCTGCTGCCAAAGCTGCTCCTGCCGCCAAGGCTGCTCCTGCGGCCAAGGCACCAGCCGCCAAGAAGTAATCGGGTTCTCCCGCGCTACGCCAACGGCCCACTTCGGTGGGCCGTTTGTTTTGGTCAGGCTCCAACGCCTTTGCAATGCGGTGGAAATCCAGCACTGATAATTCGCCCATTATGATCAAGTTGTTTGTCGGCCTTGGCAATCCCGGGCCCGAATACGAGGACACCCGTCACAACGCAGGCTTCTGGTGGATTGACGCCCTCGCCGATACCCTGGGCGTTCGCCTGGCCTATGACAAGGCCTGGCAGGGCCAGTGTGTCCGCACCAGCATGCAGGGCCAGGTGGTATGGCTGCTCAAGCCACAGACCTTCATGAATCTGTCGGGCCGGTCAGTCGCACCATTGGCGCGCTTCTTCAAGATCGCGCCCCATGAGATCCTGGTTGCGCATGACGAGCTGGACATCGTACCGGGCCAGGTCAAGCTCAAGCGCGGCGGCAGCCATGCCGGACACAATGGCCTGCGCGATATCCACGACCAGCTTGGTACCGACGATTACTGGAGGCTGCGCCTGGGCATTGGCCATCCCGGCGTCAAGTCGGAGGTCGTGAACTGGGTACTCAAGAAGCCCCGAACCGAACATCGGCACGACATCGACGAATGCATCGCACGTTCGCTCAAGGCCGTTCCCCTCCTGCAAAGTGGTGATGTGGCCAAGGCAACCATGTTGCTGCATACCCGCGCGGCGCCAGACAATCCACCTGCCAAGCCGACGTAGTTGCTGCGCACAGCAGCACCAGGTCCACGTTCCGGCGACAGCTCAACCCGTCACCGGAGCCCGATACCATGAACCAGCTGCCTGTAGTGTCACGCATCGCCACATGGGGCGTGTTTTGCTTCGCCGCTTCGGCCACTTCAGCACAGACCGTGTACCGGTGCGCCAACAGTTATAGCCAGACCCCGTGCGCAGGCGCACTCACCATCGCGGTGGACGACAGCCGCAGTCCGGCCCAGAAGGCACAGACGGATGCGGCAACTGTGCAGACCCAGCGGCTGGCGGGCCAGCTGGAGCGCGAACGGCTGGCGCTGGAGCAATCCGCGCGGGCAGCGAAACTGCCTCCCTCACTCGCCAAGCCGGCCAACAACGGAAGAATCAAGCACAAGGCCGGCAATCTGGCCGATGCATCGGCAGGCCGACAGGCGCCAGGCGCGTCGGGCAAAAAGCAAAAGAAAGACCCGGAATTCTTCACCGCGTCCGCTTCACCCGACAAGAAGCACAAGGCCGGCGACGGCACCGCCGACTAGCGCCATCCATTCGTCACGGCATGCGGCCGTCGGGCCGCCATCGTTGTCCAGGCAGCGTGTTCGACCCTGGCCAGGCCGTCAATTCAGCTCTTGTTGCCCGCCACAGCGGCGTCTTGCAGGCGCCGGTATTTGGCCCACAACGTCTCTTTGTCTTCGATGAATTCCGGGTTGACCGGAATACAGGCCACAGGGCATACCTGCACGCATTGCGGCTCGTCAAAGTGGCCAACACATTCGGTACACTTGTGCGGGTCAATCTCATAAATCTCCGGCCCGAGATAGATCGCCTCGTTCGGACACTCGGGCTCACACACATCACAATTGATGCATTCATCGGTAATGATCAGCGACATGGAGCGTAACGCCGGTATGTTCTCGGGCATGCCATCAACTGGCACTTGTGCGACGATTATCCGCGCCTTCGAATGACCCGGTCGGCAACACATGGTATTGGCATGGGCGAGCGAGCGCCGTCGCTGCGCCTTGGCAATCAGCGCCGCTAAGTCGACTGCGACATGGGTCCATTCCTCCTCAAGCGCATCCTGACGCTGATCGCCACCTTGATCGGCGCCTCGATCGTGGTGTTCCTGGTACTCGAGATCCTGCCCGGCAACGCCGCCGAAATCATGATGGGGCCGGAGGGCACACCCGAAGCGGTGCAGGCGCTGGCCGAAAAGCTGGGCCTGGACCGACCAGCCTCTGAACGCTACTGGAGTTGGGTCGTCGGCATGCTGACCGGCGACCTCGGCGACAGCTACGCCTACAGCTCACCGGTTTCCGAATTGATGCTCGAACGCCTGACCCTGACCGTTCCTCTGGCGCTGATGGCCATGAGCCTGACCACGGTGCTGGCCCTGATCGTCGGAATCTATGCGGCCGCACGCCACAACAAGCTGGGCGACGTCGGCCTGATGGGCCTGACCCAGATCGGCATCGCGATTCCCAATTTCTGGTTTGCCATCCTGCTGATCCTGCTGTTCTCCGTCAAGCTCCAATGGTTCTCGGCCGGCGGTTTCCCTGGCTGGAGCGAGGGTGTCGGGCCGGCGTTTGCCTCGCTGCTGCTGCCGGCGCTGTCGCTCGCCGTGGTGCAGGCCGCTATCCTGGCGCGAATCACACGCTCTGCCGTGCTCGAAGTGATGCGCGAAGATTATGTGCGCACCGCCAGGGCCAAAGGTCTGTCGCAACGTGCAACCTTGTGGGGCCATGTGCTGCGCAACGCGATGATTCCGGTGATCACGATCATGGGCCTGCAGTCGGCCGAGTTGCTGGCCGGCACCATCGTGGTCGAGAACGTGTTCTACCTGCCGGGCCTGGGCCGACTGATTTTTCAGTCGATCTCCAACCGCGACCTGATCGTGGTGCGCAACTGCGTCATGTTCCTGGCCACCATGGTGGTGGTCGTGAACTTCATCGTCGACGTGTTGTATGCGGTCATCGACCCGCGCGTGAAGGCCAGTGACATATGAACGGCACTGTCGCTGCAGCCAGCGCTGCGCCGGTCAATTCCGGCTCGAAATCCTTCATCCGTCGCGCCATGGGACATCGCAGTTTCGTGATCGGTGGCGTGCTGACGTTGTTGCTGGTGTTCGCCGCAGCCTTGTCGCTGGTGTGGACACCCTGGTCTCCGTACGAGATGAACCTGCCCGACAAGCTGCAGTCGCCCACCGCAGCGCACTGGCTGGGAACCGACGCTTTCGGCCGCGACGTGGCCTCGCTGCTGCTCGTCGGGGCGCGCAATTCCATCCTGGTCGGTGTCATCGCCGTCAGCATCGGACTGTTCTTCGGCACCGCGTTCGGACTGCTGGCCTCGGCGCGGCGCGGCTGGGTCGAGGAACTGATCATGCGCCTGTCCGACTTCACGTTCGCGTTCCCTGCGATCCTGTCGGCCATCATGATGACGGCCGTGTTCGGTGCCGGCATCGTCAACTCCATCATCGCCATCGGAATCTTCAACATACCGACGTTTGCCCGCATCACCCGTGCCTCGGCCAATGCCATCTGGTCGCGCGAATTCGTACTCGCCGCGCGCGCCTGCGGCAAGGGTCCGTGGAGCATCACGATGGACCATGTATTGCCCAACATCCTGTCGGTGCTGACGGTGCAGGTGACGATCCGCTTTGCCATTGCCATTCTGGCCGAAGCCGCCCTGTCCTACCTCGGCCTGGGTACGCAGCCACCGCAGCCGTCCTGGGGCCGCATGCTGGCCGAAGCCCAGACCCTGTTGTTCCAGGCGCCATTGCTGGCGGTATTCCCCGGCGTGACGATTGCGCTGGCGGTACTGGGGCTGAACCTGCTGGGCGATGGCCTGCGCGATCTGACCGACCCGCGGCTGGCCCGCAAACGCTGAACCCTGCCGCGCCGTGTCAAAACCGATGCTCGAAGTCAACGATCTCAGCGTACGCCTGCAGACCCAGCGCGGACCGGCCCATGCCATCCGCCACGTGAGCTTTTCCCTGCAACGCGGCGACACGCTGGGATTGGTCGGCGAGTCGGGCTGCGGGAAATCCATCACCGCCATGGCCTTGATGGGCCTGCTGCCCGAGAACGCCGAGGTGACCGGCAGCGTCCGGTTCGACGGTCAGGAGCTGGTGGGCCAGAGTGATTCGGTGCTGCGGCGCTTGCGTGGCAACCGCATCGGCATGATTTTTCAGGAACCTATGACGGCGCTCAATCCGGTGCACACCATCGGCCACCAGGTCGCCGAGCCGATGCGGCTGCACCGCGGTGTGGGGCGCGAACAAGCCCGCGCGCGAACCATCGAGTTGCTCGAGCGCGTGGGCATCGGCAATGCCGCCAGCCGTATCGATGCCTATCCGCACCAGTTCTCGGGCGGCCAGCGCCAGCGCATCACGATCGCGATGGCGCTGGCCTGCGAGCCGGACATCCTGATTGCCGACGAACCGACCACCGCGCTGGACGTGACCATCCAGGGCCAGATCCTGGACCTGATCCACGACCTGGTGCTCGAACGCTCGATGGCGCTGATCCTGATTTCGCACGACCTGGGCGTGATTGCCCAGAACGTCGAGCGCATGATGGTGATGTACGGCGGCAGCGTGATCGAAAGCGGCGCCACGCGGCAGGTGTTCGGCCACATGGCCCATCCCTACACCCGCGGCCTGTTTGGCGCCCGGCCACGGCTCGGTGCGCCGGCAGGAACGCGGCTGACCACCATCGATGGCACGGTGCCGGAACTGGTCGACCTGCCCGCGGGCTGCGCATTTGCCGATCGTTGCAGCTGGGCCCAGCCGGCGTGTTTCACGACCCGACCACCGGCGGAGACCGTCGATCCCGGCCATGAGGCCAGTTGCCTGCGGCTGGACGCGGTGCTGGCGCAGGACACCGCATGATGGCCACGACCGGCAACAACCGCGCTACCACGGCCAGCGAACCCCTGCTGGTTGTCGACCAGGTGACCCGCACCTACAAGCTGCCACGCGAGAAGTTGTGGCAAAAGGCGCCGCTGGTGCATGCGCTGCAGGGCCTGAGTTTCACGATGCAGGCCGGCCGCAGCATGGGCATCGTCGGCGAATCGGGCTCGGGCAAGTCGACACTGGCGCGCCTGGTGATGGCCCTGGAGAATCCCACCAGCGGCAGTGTGCGAATCCTCGGACGCGACATGGCCACGCTGGATGCACCCAGCCTGCGCCATGCGCGGCGCGACTTCCAGATGGTGTTCCAGGATCCGTACGGCTCGCTGGACCCGCGCCAGACGGTGTTGCGCATCGTCACCGAGCCGCTGCAGGCGCAAGCCGACACGACGAAAGACGCGCAGGCACGCAAGGCCAGGGAAGTGCTGTTGTCAGTGGGCCTGCGCGCCACCGACCTGGAAAAATATCCGCATGAATTCTCCGGCGGCCAGCGCCAACGTATCGCGATTGCCCGCGCACTGATCACC
>JAGPBF010000046.1 GCA_018063505.1 Rhodoferax sp. | reverse complement strand
GCAGCCACCACGGCGAGCGGCCTCTCGCCGAAGAAGGTCAGCAGTCGGTGCAGCGCCATGCTGGTGGCCGTCCAGCCCAGCACCAGAACCAGGACATGGTTGGTAGCCACGACCAGCCCCACCGCGGCCAACGTGGCCATCAGCCAGCGTACATAGTGCTGTTCCCTGGGCTCACCATTGAGGTAGGTCTGCGAATAACGCACGACGACCCAGCCGACAAATGACACCAGCAGCAGCATCACAGCGCCGACGGCGTCGGCGCGCACACCCTGACCCGCGCCTTGCGAGCCAAAGGCAACGGCGGCCAGCGACAGGGCTGCAAAACCCAGGGCCAGCGAGACCGCCCAGCGCGCAGCGCGCCACGCGCCGGCACAGGAGGTGCCCGGTCTCGCCCACAGGGCCGCCGCGGCAGCCGCCATTGGCGGACCCAGCAGCAGGATCGTGTGCCAGATCGGCAAGGTGATGTTGGTGTCTGGATGGGAAGTCATGGCTGGTCGTTCCGGGGCAATGTCCGCACTATGCCCATCTCCATTAGTTCCGTAAAATGCATTGTTCAGAACATTTTGTTTTATCAAACAGAACATTTTCATTCATGGCCCGCTTGAATTTCCATCACCTTCACTACTTCTGGGCAGTCGCAAAGGAGGGAAATCTCACCCGTGCCGCGACCCAACTGCACGTGTCGCAATCGGCGCTCTCGGCACAGATACGGCAGCTCGAGGCGCAATTGGGACAACCGCTGTTTGCACGCGTCGGCCGTGGCCTGCAGCTCACCGAAGCAGGCCAGCTGGCGATGGGTTATGCCGATTCCATCTTCGCCGCCGGGGCAGAGCTGACAGCGCTGCTTCGCGAGGGCCGGCGCGACGAGCGGCAGGTGCTGCGCATCGGCGCCGTCGCCACCTTGTCACGCAATTTTCAGGAGAACTTTCTGCGGCCGCTGCTGGAGCGGGCAGATGTCGAACTGGTGCTGCAGTCGGGTAATCTGGTCGACCTGCTGGCGCGGCTGCGGGTCCACACGCTGGACCTGATCCTGTCCAACCAGAGGGTGCACGCCAGCACCGACAACCCCTGGCGCTGCCGGCGCATCGCACGCCAGCCGGTCAGCCTGGTGGGCAGGCCCCGCTCCAAGCGCCAGGCGTTCCGCTTTCCAGACGAGCTGGCCGAGGTGCCGCTGCTGCTCCCCGGACGGGACAACGACATCCGCGCCGCTTTCGACCTGATGTGTGAGCGGCTCGCGATACGGTATCGGCTGCGCGCCGAGGTCGACGACATGGCCTTGCTGCGACTGTTGGCGCGCGATTCCGACAGCGTAGCGCTGTTACCCACGGTGGTGGTGCAGGACGAGTTGCGCAGCGGGCGTCTTGCGGGGTACGTCATCGTGCCAGACCTGTACGAAAACTTCTATGCCATCTCCGTGCAACGGCAGTTCTCGTCACCCTTGCTCAAGGCGTTGCTCAGGCAGTCCGAGGCCGATGTGCTGGGTTCACTTCCCGCTTGAATGCAGCGCACAGTTGCTTTACCCGTCACGGTTTTAGAATTCGGAACACCACAAGAAAATTGTTCCAACCATCCCCAAACCAAGATCCGCCGCCTTGCCTCCCCCCGTCACCAAGGGTGTCGTCGAAGAAGGCCGTGAATGGTTTGCAACCACGCTGGCCCGCGGCCTGCGCATCGGAGACGGGCCGGACGAAGTGTACTTGCGACAGATCTTCCGTACCGAGCAAGCACCCGCATGGTCGATTGCACAATCGCCTTACGCAGTGCCGTACACAGCTACCCCCCTGGCAAACGGCATGGCCGTTTCCGCACAACCCGTCAATCCAACCGCAATCGAGGCAACGGCAACTGTTCAGCGAAACTGTATGGACTAAATCCGAACATCATGACCACATTCGAGTCCCGCATCAATCCGCACAGCGACGTCTTCGTTGCCAACCGCACCCACATGCTGCGCATGTTGGCCGACGTCCGGGAACTGGAACAGCGCACGCGCGACCGCTCGGCCCGATCCAGACCGCTGTTTGACAAGCGCGCACAGTTGTTGCCACGCGACCGTATCGCACTGCTGCTCGACCCCGGCAGTGCATGGCTCGAACTCTCCCAGCTGGCAGGCTTCACGCTGGACAACCCGGACCCGACCAAGGCGATTGCGGGCGCCGGCGTGATCACCGGCCTGGGCGTGGTGGCGGGTACGCGCTGCGTCGTGGTGGCTTCCGACGCCGGCATCGAGGCGGGTTCGATCCGTGCCATGGGCCGCGAAAAGATGTTGCGCGCCCAGGAGATTGCGCTGGAGAACAAGCTGCCCTTCGTGTTCCTGGTCGAAAGTGCCGGCGCAAACCTGCTGCAGTACAAGGTCGACGGCTTCGTGCTCGGCGGTGCCATATTCCGCAACCTGGCCCGTCTGTCTGCTGCCGGATTGCCGGTGGTCACCATCGTGCATGGCTCCTCCACCGCCGGTGGCGCCTACATGCCGGGGCTGTCGGACTACGTGATCATGGTGCGCGGACGGGCCCGTGCATTTCTGGCCGGCCCGCCCTTGCTCAAGGCCGCCACCGGCGAGATTGCGACCGAGGAAGAACTGGGCGGCGCCGAAATGCACACCAGTGTCTCCGGTCTGGGCGAATACATGGCCGAGGATGACGCCGACGGTGTGAGGCTGGCACGCGAGGTGGTGCAACGCCTGCAATGGTCACGCCATCTGGCACCGGCTGCGCCGGCACAAGACCACGGTGGCCTGCCGCCGCGCCTGGACCCCGAGGAACTGCTGGGAATCATGTCCGCTGACGGCCGCAAGCCCGCCGACATGCGCGAAGTCATCACACGCCTGGTCGACGACTCCGACTTCATGGAGTTCAAGTCGCTTTACGGGTCCGCCACCGTCACCGGACACGCCACGATACAAGGCTACCCGGTGGGCATCATCACCAACAACGGCCCGCTGGATCCGGACGGCGCCAACAAGGCAACCCATTTCATCCAGGCGTGTTGCCAGAGCGGCACCGCATTGATCTACCTGCAGAACACCACCGGCTACATGGTCGGCACCGCCTATGAGCGCGCCGGCATGATCAAGCATGGCTCCAAGATGATCCAGGCGGTGACCAACGCGACCGTGCCGCAGTTCACAGTGATGTGCGGGTCATCCTTCGGCGCCGGAAACTACGGCATGTGCGGACGCGCCTACGAGCCGCGCTTTCTTTTCTCCTGGCCCAACGCACGCACCGCTGTCATGGGCGGCGAACAGGCCGCCACCACGATGCGCATCGTCGCCGAGGCGGGTGCCCGGCGCAAGGGTATCGCGATCGATGAAGCCGCGATGGCGGCGCAAGAAAAAAAGATCGTCGACAACTTCGAAAGCCAGCAAAGCGCCATCGCGACCTCCAGCCTGATGCTCGATGACGGCGTGATCGACCCGCGCGACACGCGCGCCGTACTGGGCCTGTGCCTGACGCTGTGCGACGAAGCGGCGCGCCGTGTTTTGCGGCCGATGCAATTTGGAGTGGCACGACCATGAAACGTTTTTCCTCCATCCTGATTGCCAACCGCGGCGAAATCGCGGTTCGCATCGCGCGCACCGCGCAACGCATGGGATACCGCGTGGTGGCCGTCTATTCGGACGCCGATGCCAATGCACCGCATACCCGCATCGCGGACCAGGCCGTGCGTATCGGACCACCGGCAGCCCGTGACTCCTACCTCAACATTGCGGCCATCATCGAAGCGGCCAGGCAAAGCGGTGCGGGCGCAGTCCACCCGGGTTATGGATTTCTGGCCGAGAACGAGGCGTTTGCGCAGGCAGTGGTCGATGCGGGTCTGGTCTGGGTCGGACCGCCAGCCGCAGCGATCCGGGCCATGGGCGACAAGGCCCAGGCCAAACGACTGATGAAGGCCGCCGCAGTGCCCTGCGTTCCCGGTTTTGACGGCGAACAACAGGACGACACCGTGCTGCGCCAGGAAGCCGGAAAAATCGGCTACCCGCTGATGATCAAGGCGACCTCGGGTGGCGGCGGACGCGGCATGCGGCTGGTCGAATCGGCCGTGCAGTTCAACGCTGCATTGGCCAGTGCACGCTCGGAGGCATTGGCAGCGTTTGGCGATTCAACCGTGCTGCTCGAACGCGCGGTGATGCAGCCGCGCCACGTCGAAATGCAGGTCTTTGCCGATGAACACGGCAACGTCGTGCACCTGGGCGAACGCGATTGCTCCGTCCAGCGCAGGCACCAGAAGCTCATCGAAGAGGCCCCCTCGCCCGCCATGTCGGGACAGCCAGGCCAGGCCTTGCGCCGGCGCATGGGCGACATGGCAGTGGCGGCGGCAAGGGCGATCGACTATCGCGGCGCCGGCACCATCGAGTGCCTGCTGGACGCGCAAGGCAATTTCTACTTCATGGAGATGAACACGCGGCTGCAGGTCGAGCACCCGGTGACCGAGGCCCTGACCGGCTACGACCTGGTCGAGTGGCAACTGCGCGTGGCACAGGGCGAACCATTGCCGGAAACATCGCAGCAGCGCATCCTGAGCCGCTTCGAATCCGGTGGCCATGCGATCGAAGTGCGGCTGTGCGCCGAAGATCCGTCGCAGCAATTTCTGCCCCAGAGCGGGCGTTTGCTGGCCTGGC
The DNA here is from genome assembly GCA_018063505.1 of Rhodoferax sp. Classification (GTDB taxonomy): domain Bacteria; phylum Pseudomonadota; class Gammaproteobacteria; order Burkholderiales; family Burkholderiaceae_C; genus CAISIP01. The sequence continues at coordinate 18,803 of JAGPBF010000046.1, read as the reverse complement.
AACCGGGCACCACCACGCGCGTCGACCATGCGCTGGAGTCCGGTTGCGAGGTGCCCCCGTACTACGATTCGATGATCGCCAAGTTCGTGGCGCACGCCGCGGATCGCAATACCGCATGCCGGGTACTGGCAGACGCGCTGGGCGAAGCCGTGGTGCTGGGTGTTCGCACCAACCAGGCTTTCCTGGCAGTCTGCCTCAACCACCCTGCGTTTACCGGTGGCCAGGCCACCACTGCGTTCATCGGCACACATCTGGACGCATTGCTGGGCGCCATGCCATCGCTTGCGGCGCCGCTGGCGGCCCTGCTGGTGTATGCCACACGCGCGCAGCGCCTGGGACACGACCCGGCGCAGGTGACACTGGCTCTGCCCTGGGCCACGCCGATGCGGATTTCCATCGACGGAGTGGCGGTCGCGGCACAGCTGCAATCGCTGGGCGCCGGCCGGTACAGGGTCAGCTGCGAAGACCAGTACGAAGAGTTGGCGCTGCTGCAATGCAGTCTTGAGAGCGCCACGATTACGTCGCGTACCGGCCGGCACCAGATTGCATTTGCGGTGGACCGCAGCAGGCTGCTCGCCAGCCTGGCGGGTCGGCAAACCGTGCTCGAAGACCATTCGCTCACAGCTAGCGCCAATGTCGGATCGGCAACCAGCGGCCTGATTCGAGCACCGATGGCCGGGCGTGTGATTGCGCTGCATGTGCGCGAAGGCCAGACGATCATCAAGGGCGCACCGTTGCTGGTGCTGGAGGCCATGAAGATGGAACACTTCTCCGTGGCGCCCATGAACGCCCTGGTTACCCGCATCTGTGTCGCACCTGGGGCGCAGGTGGCCTCCGGCACGCTGCTGATCGAACTTTCCGACTGCTAGCGCCGAGCCTGCGACACCACACCTGCGCATCACCCGTTCTTCCAATTGCAGAAGACTCTCATGACCGACCAACAGCCGCAACGCGTCACCGCAGGCAACGCCAGTCAATTCGCCGACAGCGCCGCCGGACTATTGAAGAAGTATTGATCCATGGCGTCAGACCTGAACATCAGCAGAACCAGCGACAAGAACGTCCGGATCGGTGGCGCCTCGGGATTCTGGGGCGACAGCAGCATCGGCGCACCGCAACTGGTGGCCAGTGGGCAGATCGACTACCTGGTGTTCGACTATCTTGCCGAACTCACCATGTCCATCCTGGCAGGCGCTCGCCTCAAGCGCCCCGAAATGGGTTATGCCACCGACTTCGTGTCGGTGGCGATGAAAACCGTGCTGCGCGACGTGGTGGCCAGCAACATCCGCGTGGTGAGCAATGCGGGAGGTGTCAATCCGCAGGGCTGCGCCGATGCGCTCGCGGCGCTGGCGGCCGAGCAAGGCATCGGCCTCAAGATCGCCGTCGTGAGCGGCGACGACGTCATGCCACTGTTGCCGCAACTGCGCAATGCCGATCCGCCGGTCCACGAACTGCAGAGCGGCGCCGCATTGCCCACGCACATACTGACGGCCAACGCCTATCTCGGCGCCCTGCCGATCAAGGCCGCACTCGATGCGGGCGCACAGGTGGTCATCACCGGTCGCTGCGTCGATTCAGCGGTGACGCTGGGCATATTGATGCATGAGTTTGGCTGGGGCAGCACCGACTACAACGCATTGGCCGGTGGCAGCCTGGCCGGACATATTCTCGAGTGCGGGTGCCAGGCTACCGGCGGTCTTCACACCGACTGGGACACGGTGCCGGACTGGGCCAACATCGGCTACCCGATCGCCGAATGTCGAGCTGACGGCAGCTTCGTGTGCACCAAGCCAGATGGGACCGGCGGACTCGTCAATCCTGCTGTGGTGTCCGAGCAGCTGTTGTACGAGATCGGCGATCCGGCCAGCTACATCCTGCCCGATGTGGTGTGCGATTTCACCCAGGTCACGATGCTTCAGGAGGGCGCCAACCGGGTCGCCGTGCGGGGCGCGCTGGGACGCGCGCCTACCGACAGCTACAAGGTGTGCGCCACCTACGTGGACGGCTTCAAGGTATCGGCACAGCTGACGATCGTCGGCCTCGATGCCGTGGCCAAGGCCCGCCGGACCGGCTCGGCCATCGTGGAACGCACGTTGGCGATGCTGAAAAAGATGGGACTGGCACCCTATACGGCCACCCATATCGAGGTGCTGGGCGCCGAGTCCTGTTACGGCCCGCATGCCGTCGCACACCACACACGGGAAGCCGTGATGCGGCTCACCGCAACACACACACACAAGGCAGCGCTTGACCTGCTGGCACGCGAGATTGCACCGGCGGGAACCTCCTGGGCGCCGGGAACCACCGGCGCCGGCGGCGGCCGTGCATCACCTTCACCATCGATCCGGCAATACGCATTTCTTCTGCCCAAGCGGCAACTGGTGCCGGTCGTGCAGATGGCGAATGAAGCTGTTGCGTGCGAGGAACCGGATACTCGAACGGCAGGCAATGCATTGGCGGCGGCCTCCAGGCAACCAACCGTCGACCTTGCATCCGCTGAAGCTGCCGGCGCAGTGGTGAGCGTGCCACTGATACGCGTGGCCTGGGCCCGCAGTGGGGACAAGGGCGACATCTCCAACATTGGCGTCATCGCGCGAACACCTGCGTTATTGCCATATCTGCGCCAGCAGTTGAGCCCACAGGCCGTGGCGACCTACCTGGCGCACCTGGTCCACGGAAAAGTGACACGCTACGAGGTGCCTGGCATTCGGGCCTTCAATTTTGTGTGTGAACAGGCACTGGACGGCGGCGGCATGGCATCCATGCGCAACGATGCGCTGGGCAAGGGCATGGCGCAGATACTGTTGTCGATGCCGGTGCAGATTCCGGCCGAACTTGTGCCCGGAAGCTGAGTTCGGGCGCACGTATGTCGGGTGCCAAGCCTTCACCAAACCAGAAGATGGAGTTTTACTGGCCTGCCCGGAGGGGATCGAACCCCCGACCCTCAGCTTAGAAGGCTGATGCTCTATCCAACTGAGCTACGGGCAGCGCGGAGGAGCAAAGACAAGACGATGCGATGAAGATGATGGTCGGGGCGAAAGGATTCGAACCTTCGACCCTCTGGTCCCAAACCAGATGCGCTACCAGGCTGCGCTACGCCCCGACGAGCCCGTATTCTAGCTGCTTAATCCGCTGATTCCCGGCTTGGGTCTCCCCGGCCGATCAAAAGTTGGATGGGCTAAAGTTCCAGCCATGCGCCGGTCACAACAACCCACCATTCCCTGGCTCGAGCCCGGCGCCACATTCCCGCCGGTTGAGCGGGCGATGGATGCGGCATCCGGCATGCCGGGCCTGCTCGCCGCCGGCGGGCAACTCGACGTGCCGACGCTGTTGGCGGCATACCGCCAAGGCATCTTTCCGTGGTTCAGCGAGGGCCAACCCATCCTGTGGTGGAGCACCGACCCGCGCATGGTATTGCAGGTGGCCGATTTCCGGCTGCACCCGTCGCTGCGCAAGACGCTGCGCCGCTTCAGGCGCGAACCACGGTGCGAGATCCGCATCGACTCGGCCTTCGAGACCGTGATCGGCCATTGCGCCAACAACCCGCGCAAGGGCTCGCCCGGCAGTGGCACCTGGATCCTGCCGCAGATGCAGCACGCCTACACAGCATTGCACCAGGCCGGCCACGCACACAGTGTCGAAACCTGGATCGATGGTAGCCTGGTCGGGGGGCTGTATTGCGTGGCGATCGGCCAGGCGGTGTATGGAGAGTCGATGTTCGCGCTGCAACGCGATGCGTCCAAGATCGCACTGGCGGCCCTGGTGGCGTTTTGCCGGGTCCATGCCATCCGCAGCATCGACTGCCAGCAGAACACCGCGCACCTGGCCTCGCTGGGTGCAGCGGAAATGCCGCGTGCGCAGTTTGTCCAGCATTGCGCGCAGGTCGCCAGGCTACCGGCGCCCCGCTGGATTTTCGAGCCTCTATACTGGCAAGAACTCCTGGCTGAACGGGATACACACCAGTGACGCACCTCAAGGATCTTCCGCTTCAGACGCTGCAGTTTTACGCTACGGCACCCTACCCGTGCAGTTATCTGGCGGGGAAACAGGCGCGCTCACAGGTAGCCACGCCGAGCCACCTGATCAACAACACAACATATTCCGAACTGGTCAGCCAGGGATTTCGGCGCAGTGGCCTTTTCACCTACCGGCCTTATTGCGATGGTTGTCACGCCTGCACGCCGCTGCGCGTGCTGGTGGGGTCGTTTGTGGCCGATCGCAGCCAGCGCCGGGCCTGGCGCCAGCATGCCGGGCTGCAGGCACGTGTGATCAAGCTGGGTTTTTCGCCCGAACACTACCGCCTGTACCTGCGCTACCAGAATGGGCGCCATGCTGGCGGCGGAATGGACCACGACAGCGTCGAGCAATACACCCAGTTCCTGCTGCAAAGCCGCGTCAATTCGCGGCTGGTCGAATTCCGCGAACCGGGCATCGATGGTGAGCCGGGCATCTTGCGCATGGTGTCCATCCTCGACGTGCTCGAAGACGGCATCTCTGCGGTCTACACCTTTTACGAACCCGATGCTAGCGCCAGTTACGGCACCTACGGCGTGTTGTGGCAGATTGAACAGGCCCGCAACATGAAACTGCCTCACCTGTACCTGGGCTACTGGATCGCCAGCAGCAACAAGATGAACTACAAGGCCCGCTTCCAGCCACTTCAAATCCGGGTCAACGGCGCCTGGCAGGCTCCCGACGACACCAAGCCCGTCGGCATCGGGGCAAGCAGCCCGTCATGAAAAAAGGCGAACACGACCTTCCCCTGAGACCTGCGGTCCAGGTCATCGAGCGCATGTTTGCACTGATGGATGTGCTGGCGTCGCGGGAAGACGCGATCTCGCTCAAGGACATCAGCGAGAAAACCGGCCTGCACCCCTCGACCGCACATCGCATCCTCAACGATCTGGCCATCGGTCGCTATGTCGAGCGGGCGCAGCCGGGCAGCTACCGCCTGGGCATGCGGATGCTCGAGCTGGGCAACCTGGTCAAGGACCGGCTGAGCGTGCGCGATGCGGCATTGGGTCCGATGCGCGAACTGCACAAGCGCATCCAGCAGCCGGTCAACCTGAGCGTGCGCCAGGGCGATGAAATCGTCTATGTGGAACGGGCGTTCAGCGAACGCTCCGGCATGCAGGTGGTTCGGGCCATTGGCGGGCGCGCACCGCTGCACCTCACGTCGGTGGGCAAGCTGTTTCTGGCAGCCGACGATCTGCAGCGCATGCGCGCCTATGCCAGTCGCACCGGCCTGCATGGCCAGACCCGCAACAGCATCACGCAATTGCCGTCGCTCGAACGCGAACTGGCCAAGGTGCGCCAGTATCGTTATGCGCAGGACAACGAAGAACTGGAACTGGGCGTGCGCTGCATGGCCGCAGGCATCTACGATGACCAGGGCAAGCTGGTGGCGGGTTTGTCGATCTCTGCGCCTGCAAGCCGGCTCGAGGAGTCATGGCTGGCTCCGCTGCAGGCCACGGCACAGGAAATTTCGCAGACGCTGGGATTCGGCGCTGGCACCAGTTACAACGCCTAGGCGGCAACGCTGGCGGCGTATGCAGGTGCAGATCAGCCTGCGGCTGCGCGCACCACGAGGCTTCAGCGCAGTTTTGGCGCGACGGCCAGCGTCTCGACCCAGTTGCGCACACGCTCGGCATCGCCGAGCCGGCTCAGCTTGCCGGCAGAGTCGAGGAACACCATGATCAGGTTGCGACCAGCCACCTTGGTCTGCATCACCAGGCAACGACCTGCCTCGGATATGTAGCCGGTTTTCTGCAATCCGATATTCCAGTGCGGGTTGTTGACCAGCCGATTGGTGTTGCGGTATTGCAGCGTACGGTCACCCACGGACACCTCATAGTTGGGCGAAGTCGACAGTTCGCGCAAGGTGGCTTCGGAATGCGCCACATTGACCAGCTTGGCCAGATCCTGTGCACTCGACTGGTTCTTGCTCGACAAGCCGGTGGGCTCGACATACCGCGTGTCGTTCATCTGCAACTCTCGCGCCTTGCCATTCATGCGCGCCACGAATACGTCGAGCCCACCCGGGAAACTGCGACCCAGCGCGTGCGCTGCGCGGTTTTCGCTCGACATCAGCGCCAGATGCATCAACTCACCCCGGCTGAGCACCGTTCCGACGCGCAAGCGGGAACTGCTGCCCTTTTCGGTATCGACATCGTCCTGCGTGATGGTGATCATCTCGTCCATCGGCAGGTTCGCCTCGTTGATGATCAGACCGGTCATCAGCTTGGTCAGCGATGCAATTGGCAACACCGCCAGATCGTTCTTGCGCAGCAAGACCTCGCGGGTATCCTGATCGATGACATAGGCCACACTGGACTTGAGGTCGAGCGCATCGCTTTTCTGGTGCAGCCCGGCAATTTCGCCGTAGGACTGCTTCGGCGCTACGCTGGGCGCATAAACCACCTTCTTGCGCGAACCAATCCCTACCGGCCGTTTGCTTTTCACCCGTTGGTTCACGGCGGTCTTCTTGGCGACCTTGGTGACAGGCGATTTGCTGGTCTTGCTGGTTGCGGCATAAGAAGCCGGCACCAAAAGGGCCATGAAAACCGAGAAAAGCACCGCCAGGCGCGCAAGTTGATTCATATAGTTTCCTCGATAACACAACGCAAACCAGGTCACGGCAGTTGACATGGCTCGCCCGGTTATTGAGTGTAATGAAGAAAGTACCGCAGGATCAACTACTTGCGGTACTTATTTAAAGCAAACTTACAAATCAGGGCGTAATCCAGCCCTGTGCAGGTACTTTTTCAGCTTTGCTATGCAACTTGTTGAGCGCACTCAGATAAGCCTTGGCCGACGCAACGACGATATCCGGGTCTGCACCCGTGCCATTGACCACCCGGCCACCGCTTTGCAGGCGCACCGTCACTTCGCCCTGGCTTTCCGTGGAACCGCTGATGGCATTGACCGAATACAACACCATTTCGGCGCCGCTGTGCACGTGCGACTCAATCGCCTTGAGCGACGCGTCGACCGGACCGTTGCCGTCCGATTGCCCCGCGTACTCCTTGCCGGCCACCGTGAAAACGATGGAGGCGTTCGGCCGCTCACCGGTTTCACTCTGTTGCGACAAGGACACGAAGCCGTATTGCTCGTTGTCGTGTGTCACGCTCTCATCGCTGACCAAGGCCAGGATGTCCTCGTCGAATATCTCGCTCTTGCGGTCGGCCAGTTCCTTGAAGCGGGCAAATGCAGTATTGATATCGGCCTCGCTCTCGAGGCCCACGCCGAGTTCGGTCAGGCGTTGCTTGAACGCATTGCGGCCGCTGAGCTTGCCCAGTACGATCTTGTTGGCCGTCCAGCCCACATCTTCGGCCCGCATGATCTCGTAGGTATCGCGTGCCTTGAGCACACCATCCTGATGAATTCCCGATGCATGCGCAAAGGCATTGGCCCCGACCACCGCCTTGTTGGGTTGCACGACGAAACCGGTGGTCTGACTGACCATGCGGCTGGCCGCCAGAATATGCTGGGTGTCGATGCCCATTTCGAGACCGAAATAGTCCTTGCGGGTTTTCACCGCCATGACGATTTCTTCCAGCGAGCAATTGCCGGCACGCTCACCCAGCCCGTTGATGGTGCATTCGACCTGGCGCGCGCCACCAATCTTGACGCCGGCCAGCGAGTTGGCCACGGCCATGCCCAGGTCGTTGTGGCAATGCACCGACCAGATTGCCTTGTCGCTGTTCGGGATACGTTCACGCAAGGTCTTGATGAAGGTGCCGTACAGCTCGGGAATCGCGTAGCCCACGGTATCGGGCACGTTGATCGTGGTGGCACCTTCGGCGATGGTGGCCTCGATCACCCGGCACAGGAAATCCACATCGCTGCGGTAGCCGTCCTCCGGGCTGAACTCCACATCCTCGACCAGATTGCGGGCGAAACGCACCGACAGTCTGGCCTGCTCGAAAACCTGATCGGGTGACATGCGCAGCTTCTTCTCCATGTGCAGCGGCGAAGTTGCAATGAAGGTATGGATACGCGCACGGCTGGCGCCTTTGAGCGCCTCGGCCGAACGCGAAATGTCACGGTCGTTGGCGCGCGACAGCGAACAGATGATCGAATCCTTCACTGCGGCAGCAATGGCCTGCACTGCCTCGAAGTCACCATTGGAACTGGCGGCGAAGCCGGCCTCGATGACGTCGACCTTGAGCCGCTCGAGCTGGCGCGCGATGCGCACCTTCTCCTCGCGTGTCATGGATGCGCCGGGCGATTGCTCGCCGTCACGCAAGGTGGTGTCGAAGATGATGAGTTTGTCGGTCATGGAAAGCTCCTCAGGATGTCAATGTCGATGCGCTGCAGTTATCAGGGGCTGATGGCCGGCTCGGCAACGCCGCTCTGGCCGCGCGGCGCAGAGGTTGCGGCGCCTGCACCGTCGATTCTGGCACGGGTCAAAGCGCTGACGACGGCCTTGAACGACGCAACCACGATGCTGGCGTCCACACCCACACCAAACAAGGTCCGCCGCTCGTCGATGCGCAACTCGAGATAGGCAATGGCCCGCGCGTCGGCACCCGAACCCAGCGAATGTTCGTGGTAGTCGAGCACCCGCACGCCATGCCCCGTAGCCTGGCTGATGCCATTGACAAAGGCTTCGACCGGTCCGTTGCCGCGACCCTTGACCGCCAGCGCTTTGCCACCGAGCGAGACCGTGGCGTCGAGTTCGATGCGCTCATGCGCCTTGGCGCCAGCGTTCTCGCGGCTTTCGTGGCTGTAAACACCCGGCAAGCCAAGCGCATATTCGCGCTCGAAAACCTGCCAGATATCCTGCGCGGTCAACTCCTTGCCGCTGGCGTCCATGACCTGCTGCACCACCTGGCTGAATTCGATCTGCAGGCGCCGCGGCAATTCGACCCCGTATTGCGCCTCCAGCAGATAGCTGATGCCGCCCTTGCCGGACTGGCTGTTGACGCGAATGACCGCCTCGAAGCTGCGTCCAAGATCCTGCGGATCGATCGGCAGATAAGGAATGTCCCAGGCTACGCCCTCCGATGCGGATGCACGACGGATGGCCAGCGCCTTCTTGATGGCATCCTGGTGCGAACCCGAGAACGAGGTATAGACCAGGTCGCCAACGTAGGGGTGCCGCGGATGAACCGGCAACTGGTTGCAGTACTCGACCGTGCGGCGAATCTCGTCGATGTCGGAGAAGTCCAGTCCCGGATGCACACCCTGCGTATAGAGATTGAGCGCGATGTTGACCAGGTCCACATTGCCGGTGCGTTCGCCATTGCCGAACAGACAACCCTCGATCCGGTCGGCCCCGGCCATCAGCGCCAGTTCGCCGGCCGCGGTGCCGGTGCCACGGTCATTGTGCGGATGCACCGACAACACGATGCTGTCGCGGCGGGCCAGATGCGTGTGCATCCATTCCATCATGTCGGCAAAAATATTGGGGGTCGAATACTCCACCGTCGACGGCAGATTGATGATGCACTTGCGCGCCGGCGTGGGTTGCCATACCTCGGTGACCGCATCGACCACCCGCTTGGCAAACGCCAGTTCTGTCCCGGAAAAATGCTCGGGCGAGTACTGGAAGGTCCATTGTGTGCCGTCTTGCGCTGCAGCCAGTTGCTGGATCAGGCGGGCATTGTCGACCGCGAGCTGCACGATCTGGTCTTCATCCATGCCCAGCGCCACCTTGCGCATCACCGGCGAGGTCGCGTTGTAGACATGCACGATGGCGCGCTTCGCGCCCGCCAGGGACTCGAACGTGCGTTCAATCAGATGCGCACGGGCCTGGGTAAGCACCTGGATCGTGACGTTGTCCGGCACCAGGTTCTCGTCGATGAGCTTGCGGACAAAATCGAACTCGACCTGCGAGGCCGAAGGAAAACCCACCTCGATCTCGGTGAAACCGATGCGCACCAGCGTCTGGAACATGCGCAGCTTGCGGGGAATGTCCATTGGCTCGATCAGCGCCTGGTTGCCGTCGCGCAGATCCACACTGCACCACAGAGGCGCCTGGGTCAGCACGGCGTCTGGCCAGGTACGGTTGCTGAGTGTGACTGGCGCAAACGGCCGGTATTTGGTGCTGGGTTGCTTCAACATGGCATGGTTCCTTCAGTGAGCGAAACCAGCAACCCCAAAATGAAAAAACGGCTCGTTGCTGGTGCATACGAGCCGTTTGATCGATTAGCACGCGCTAACGTCGTCGCCCGTAAGGGGTTCCCGTTAGTAGTGCTAGTGCGATTCGAGTCATGCCCGAAATGTAGCACAACTCAGGCGACCCAACCACTGTCAGTGCAAACCGCGTTCGTCGGGTTCGTCGGTCGAGGTGCTGATGACACTGGTCTGCTCGCCCTTGTAGCGGCGCCAGACATACACCACATAACCGCTGATGCCATAGGCACCGAACACGCCCAGCAAGGCCTTGGCCGGATCGATGCTCACCCCGCCGATCGCCAGTGCCACCAGTACGATGACCGGAAACGGCACGCTCTTTTTCATGCTCAGATCCTTGAAGCTGTAAAACGGCACGTTGGTCACCATGGTCAGTCCGGCATACAGTGCCAGCGCAAAGATCGGCCATGCCACCTGCGGGCCCTTGATGCCAAGCTCGGACATCACGAGGATGAATCCGGCGATCAGCGCCGCCGCCGCCGGCGACGGCAGGCCCTGGAAAAAGCGCTTGTCGACAACGCCGGTATTCACGTTGAAACGCGCCAGTCGAAGGGCGGCACAGGCGCAATAGACGAAGGCAGCAATCCAGCCCCAGCGTCCGAGTCCGCGCAGGCCCCACTCGTACGCGATCAGCGCGGGAGCCGCACCGAACGAAACCATATCGGACAAGGAATCCATCTGCTCGCCGAATGCGCTCTGGGTATTGGTCATGCGCGCCACCCGGCCGTCCAGACTGTCGAGCACCAGGGCGCAGAACACGCCAATGGCCGACATGTCGAAGCGACCGTTCATGGCCATGACGATCGAATAGAAACCTGCGAACAAGGCGGCCAAAGTCACCAGGTTGGGCAGGATGTACAGCCCCTTGCGCCGTTTGCGAACGACCACAGTCTCTGTGTCGTGCAGCTCCGAATCTGCGCTCTCTGGCATGGTAAAAATCTCCAATCCGTTTGAACGGCGCACTGCAAAGCCGATGCGCCGGCAAAATCCTGCCACCGGCTGGAACCCGCGTGTGAATGGCCGCCAGGCCGGCGCCCGGCAAGGGCTCAAAGCCGAAAAAATGCAGGGCCCAGTGTAAGTCAGGCCTGCGCGTGCGGATGCGCCTTCACGCACCGGGGGAAAAAGCCGAAGGCCACCGAAGTGGCCTTCATGGTCAGCACCGTCCGGCCAGGCCGAAGGTGCAGACAAGCCCCTTTCGAGGCGTCAACAGGCGTTCCGGCGCCAGGCTGCATCAGTTGCGGGTCTGGTCGACCAGCTTGTTTTTCTTGATCCAGGGCATCATCGCGCGCAGCTTCTCGCCCACGACTTCGATCTGGTGCTCGCCATTGAGACGACGGCGGCTGAGCAAGGTCGGCGCGCCGGCCTTGTTCTCCAGGATAAAGCTCTTGGCATAGTCGCCGGACTGGATGTCCCTGAGCACCTGCTTCATCACCTTCTTGGTCTCTTCGGTGATGATGCGCGGGCCGGTCACGTACTCGCCATATTCGGCGTTGTTCGAGATCGAGTAGTTCATGTTGGCGATGCCGCCTTCATAAATCATGTCGACGATCAGCTTGAGTTCGTGCAGGCACTCGAAATACGCCATCTCGGGCGCATAACCGGCTTCCACCAGGGTCTCGAAGCCGGCCTTGATCAGTTCGACGGTACCGCCGCACAACACGGCCTGCTCGCCGAACAGGTCCGTCTCGGTTTCTTCGCGGAAGTTGGTCTCGATGATGCCGGCCTTGCCGCCACCGTTGGCCATCGCGTAGCTCAGTGCCAGTTCGCGGGTACGACCCGACTTGTCCTGCGCGATCGCGATCAGGTGGGGCACGCCGCCACCTTGCACATAGGTGCCGCGCACCGTGTGGCCAGGGGCCTTGGGCGCCACCATCCAGACGTCCAGGTCCGCGCGTGGCGTGACCAGACCGTAGTGGACGTTGAAGCCGTGGGCAAACACCAGCGACGCACCCGACTTGATGTTGGGTTCGATGTCATTGGTGTAGACGGCGCCGATCTGCTCGTCCGGCAGCAGGACCATGACCACATCGGCAGCCTTGACCGCCTCGGCCACTTCGGCAACCTTCAGGCCGGCCTTCTCGACCTTGGGCCAGGAAGCCCCGCCCTTGCGCAGGCCGACGATGACCTTGACACCGCTTTCGTTCAGGTTCTGGGCATGGGCATGGCCCTGGCTGCCATAACCGATGATGGCGACGGTCTTGCCCTTGATCAGGCTGAGATCACAATCCTTGTCGTAATAGACTTTCATTTCCGTTCTCCTTCTTAACTGGTAAATCAAACCCGCAAAATCCGTTCGCCGCGGCCAATCCCGCTCGATCCGGTCCTCACCGTCTCCAGAATCGCACTTCGTTCGATCGCCTCCAGAAAGGCGTCGTTTTTCGACTGCACACCCGTGAGTTCAATGGTGTAGCTCTTCTCGGTCACATCGATGATGCGTCCGCGAAAGATGTCGGCCATGCGCTTCATCTCCTCGCGCTCCTTGCCCACCGCGCGGACCTTGACCATCATCAGTTCGCGCTCGGTATAGGCACCCTCTGTCAGGTCAACCACCTTCACCACCTCGATCAGGCGGTTCAGGTGCTTGGTGATCTGTTCGATCACATCGTCCGAGCCGGTCGTCTGTATCGTCATGCGCGACAGGCTGGCATCTTCGGTAGGAGCCACTGTCAGCGACTCGATGTTGTAGCCGCGCGCGGAAAAAAGCCCGACCACCCGCGACAAGGCACCGGGCGTGTTTTCGAGCAGGACTGCAATGATATGTTTCATGAATGGATTCCTCTTTTCGCTGCCCTCCCCTGGTTGCGGTAACAACCAGACTTGGCAAGCAATAGACGCATCAACAGGGATTGACGCCGCGGCAGGGCGAATGGTTCGCCGCCACGGCAGGGAGTCAGGATGGCGTTACAGATCCTCTGATCCGAGCAGCATCTCGGTGATGCCCTTGCCGGCCTGGACCATCGGAAACACGTTCTCGGTCGGGTCGGTGCGGAAATCCATGAACACCGTGCGGTCCTTGAGCTTGCGCGCCTCGCGCAGCGCCCCCTCCACGTCGCCCGGCTTCTCGATCAGCATGCCGACATGGCCATAAGCCTCGGCCAGCTTGACGAAATTGGGCAGCGCGTCCATGTAGCTCTGGCTGTAGCGACCTTCATAGTCGAATTCCTGCCATTGGCGCACCATGCCCAGGTAGCGGTTGTTCAACGAGACGATCTTGATCGGCGTGTTGTATTGCAGGCAGGTCGACAGTTCCTGGATGCACATCTGCACCGAACCTTCGCCGGTGACGCAGAACACCTCGGCCTCGGGTTTGGCCAGCTTGATGCCCATGGCATAAGGAATGCCCACGCCCATGGTGCCCAGGCCGCCGGAATTGATCCAGCGCCGCGGCTCGTCGAACCGGTAATACTGCGCCGCCCACATCTGGTGCTGGCCGACATCGGAGGTGATGTAGGTCTCGGTGTCCTTGGTCATTCCCCACAAGGTCTGGATCACATGCTGGGGCTTGATCACGTCCCCCTTGCCCATGTCGAACTTCAGGCAGTCGCGCCCGCGCCACTGCTCGATCGTTTCCCACCAAGCGCCAAGCGCGGCCGGATCGGGGCGCAACGGGCTCTCCCGGATCATGGCCAGCATCTCGCCCAGCACGTCCTTGACGTCGCCGACGATGGGGATGTCGACCTTGACGCGCTTGGAGATGCTCGACGGGTCGATGTCGATATGGATGATCTTGCGTTCGTTCTGCGCGAAGTGCTTCGGGTTGCCGATCACCCGGTCATCGAACCGGGCGCCGACCGCCAGCAAAACGTCGCAGTTCTGCATCGCATTGTTGGCCTCGACCGTGCCGTGCATGCCCAGCATGCCCAGGAACTTCTTGTCGCTGGCCGGATAGGCGCCCAGGCCCATCAGCGTGTTGGTGACCGGATAACCCAGCAGGTTGACCAGGGTACGAAGTTCTTCCGAGGCGTTGCTCAGCAACACTCCGCCACCGGTGTAGATGTAAGGGCGCTTGGCGGTCAGCAGCAATTGCAGCGCCTTGCGGATCTGCCCGCCATGGCCCTTGCGCACCGGGTTGTACGAGCGCATTTCGACCGACTTCGGATACCCGTGATAGGGCGTCATCTTGAACGACACGTCCTTCGGGATGTCGACCACCACCGGACCCGGTCGGCCGGTACGGGCGATATGGAAGGCCTTCTTCATCACGTCGGCAATGTCGCGCGCATCCTTGATCAGAAAATTGTGCTTGACGATCGGGCGGGTGATACCCACCGTGTCGCACTCCTGGAATGCATCAAGGCCGATGGCAGCCGTGGGCACCTGGCCGGTGATGATCACCATCGGGATGCTGTCCATGTACGCTGTCGCAATGCCGGTCACCGCATTGGTGACACCCGGTCCGGAGGTGACCAGCGCCACGCCGACATCGCCGGTGGCACGGGCATATCCATCGGCGGCATGGACCGCCGCCTGTTCGTGGCGCACCAGCACGTGCTGGATCGTGTCCTGCTTGTAGAACGCGTCGTAGATGTGCAGCACTGCACCACCGGGATAACCCCAGATGTACTTGACGTTTTCGGCCTGCAGGGCCTTGATGAGGATTTCTGCACCGCGCAACTCGGGCGTGGGCGCAATTGCGGGGGTAGCGCGGCCGGCGGTCGTCGCAGCAGCCGCCGAGCTGATCTCGGCTTTGGATATTTCCATGATGAACCTTTGTGAATTTCTCTGACGAAAGACCTTGGGTGCCCCTTCGCAAACGCTCGTGACGACGCGGCGGGACTTTGGGCCAAAGCCACAGGCGCAATGAATATGCGCCAGACCATGACCCGTTTGCCATTGAATTTGCAACGCGCATTATCGCACTGCAAAATGCGCTCACGGCCCCGGACCGGAAAAATGCCTGTTTCTGCGATGCGATAATTCCGCCCCTATGCCTGCATGGCGGACTGCATCTGTCGCGTCGTGCACCACTGTCCGATGGGCTCAACGGCTGACGTCGCGCTGTGTTTTTGACGTTCTCCAACCCGCACACGACCCTTGGCAACCGAACAAGAACTGTCCGCATTTTTGAAAAGCGTGGAAAAGCGCGCATTCAAGCGCTCGTTCTACCATGTGCGCAACGAAGAGTCGGCACTCGATATCGTGCAGGAAAGCATGATGAAGCTGGCCGAACACTATGGTGACAAGCCGGCGGCCGAACTTCCGATGCTGTTCCAGCGCATCCTTTCCAATTGCACGCTGGACTGGTTTCGCCGAAACAAGTCGCGCAATGCCCTGTTCTCGAACCTGAGCGACTTCGAAAGCCCTGGCGAGGACAACGACTTCGACCTGCTCGAGAGCCTGTCGGACGACTCGCAAAGGGCGCAGACCGAAAGCGCCCAGGACGCGACCCAAAGGGCACAGATCTTCAGGGAAATCGAAAAGGAGATACAACTGTTACCCATACGTCAACGGGAAGCGTTCGTGATGCGTTACTGGGAGGAGATGGACGTCACCGAGACCGCCCTGTCCATGGGATGCTCGGAAGGCAGCGTCAAGACACACTGCTCGCGTGCCGTCCTTGCATTGAGCAAGGCATTACGTGCCAAAGGGATCACCATATGACAACAGCCAGCCTGTACGAGGCCGAAACACCACAGGATCGCTTTGCCCGGCGACTCACAGCCCGCTTGTCCGAAGGGTGCGACGATCTGCCGCGCGACATCTCCGAGCGCCTGCGGTTCGCCCGCACGCAGGCGCTGGCAAAACGCAAGCCTGCAACCGACAAAACCGTTGCGCTTGGCATCGGCAGCGGCGCCGCCACTCTTGGCCGCGTGCAGGAGCAGGTCAGCTGGTGGAACAAGCTTGGTGCGGTAATTCCGTTACTGGCGCTGGTGCTGGGCTTGATCATCATCAATTCGATGCAGGACGACCGGTTTGCGCACGAGATGGCCCAGCTGGATGCGGAACTGCTGACGGATGACTTGCCACTGGCGGCTTATGCCGACCCCGGGTTCGTGCAGTTTCTGAAGGCCGCCAGCGCGAATGCGCGCTAGTGCCCCATGTGCATGGCTTCGACACCTGTCACCAATCTGCCAAACCTGCTGATCCGGCGCACCTGTCTCGCAACATTGGCGTTGGGGCTGGCCCTGTCAGGCAGCATGGCCTGGGCCCAGGTTCCGGCGGCGGGCAATGGCAAAGCAGCGACTACGGCGAGGGCGCCGGCATCGCGGCAGAGCCCACCGCCTGCATGGAAGACGCTGAGCCCGGCACAGCAGGAGGCCTTGGCGCCGCTGGCACCGGTCTGGAGCGAAATAAACAGCAACCGCAAGCGCAAATGGATTGCCATTTCGGCCAACTTCAAGACCATGTCACCCGCCGACAAGGCGACGCTGCAAGGACGAATGAAGGAATGGGCTTCGCTCAGTGCGGCAGAACGCAACCGGGCCCGGCTGAGTTTTGCCCAGACACGCGAACTCTCGCATGAAGAGAAAAAGGCCCAGTGGGAGGCCTACCAGGCGCTGAGTCCGGAGCGCAAGAAGCAACTGGCGGCACAGGCTGACAAACCCGCGCACGGGGTGGCACCGGCGGTCACGACCCATGCATCGCGCAAACTCGCGGCTGTGCCGGTCACCCGGTCCGAGCCGGCGGCGGCGGCCCAGGCCAAAGCCGGCGCCAGCGCGCCGGCCGCATCGTCGAAACCTTGATGCCGGTGCAAGACAAGCAGTCGCCTTATCGGCCTGCTGCGATGGGCGCCGCAAACCCGACTGCCAAAGATCCGGCTGGTCGCATCGGCGGCGCGACACCGCCGCTGATGCGGCGCATGGCGTGCTGGCTGTATGAAGGCATGCTGCTGTTTGGCGTGGTTTTCATTGCCGGTTATCTGTTCGGCACCTTGAGCCAGACCAGAAACGCCATGGACAATCGCCATGCCCTGCAGGCGTTCCTGTTCGTGGTGTTCGGCATCTATTTCACCTGGTTCTGGGCGCGCGGCCAGACGCTGGCCATGAAGACCTGGGATATCGCGCTGGTAGACACCTCTGGCAGACCGGTGACACAGGCACGCGCCCTGCTGCGCTACCTGCTGAGCTGGTGCTGGCTGCTGCCGCCCTTGGCCGCGATCGCGCCGTTTTCGCTCTCCGGTGGCGAATCCTTCGTCATTGTTGCGGGCTGGGTGCTCGTCTGGGCCTTGTTGAGCCGCTTTCACCCGCAGCAGCAGTTCTGGCACGACGCCATGGCAGGCACGCGGCTGGTGACCCGGCTCCGGCCGCCGCGCGCGTGATCTGCACAGGCTGCCCTGCCCGCTGGCAATACCGGACCCATTGCGGCGGCTGACCTGCACGACAATGCCGCAATGTCCGCCTCCCAGACACCTCCCGAAGAGTCGCAAGCCGATCCGAACCCGCAAAAAAGCCGTACCGGCGTGCAGCGCATGTGGCATGCGACGCTTTATTCTCTGGCCGGCCTGCGGGCGGGCTGGACGGAAACCGCCTTCCGCCAGGAGGCGATCGCCGCCATCGTCATGCTGCCGGTGGCGCTGTGGCTGGGCCAGAACTGGGTCGAGCGCGCCTTGCTTGCCGGCGCGGTATTGCTGGTTCTGATCGTCGAGCTGCTCAATTCGGGCATCGAGGCGGCCATCGACCGGGTTGGCCTGCAGTGGCATGCCATGGCCAAACGTGCGAAAGACCTGGGCAGCGCCGCGGTGCTGCTGAGCCTGGTGTTATGCCTGGGCATCTGGATCGGCGCGATCTGGCAAAGAGTATCGACATGAACCTCAACATCATCACCCCTGCACCCAGCCCTGCGTTTTCAGTATGCGTCTATTGCGGTTCCAGAACCGGTGCAGACCCGGCCCATGCGGCACTGGCACAAGCGACCGGCCAGTGGATCGGATCCCATGGCGGACAACTGGTCTACGGTGGCGGGCGCAACGGGCTGATGGGTATCGTCGCCGACGCCACGATGAAGGCCGGTGGACGGGCCATCGGCATCATCCCGAAAAGCCTGGTCGACCTGGAGGTGGCCCACCATGGCTGCACCGAGCTGCACGTGGTCGACACCATGCATGAGCGCAAGCGTCTGATGGCAGAACACTCGGATGCCTTCCTGGCGCTGCCAGGGGGCATCGGCACTTTCGAGGAACTGTTCGAGGTGTGGACCTGGCGCCAACTCGGCTACCACGACAAACCGATCGGATTGCTCAACGCCGGCGGATACTACGACGGACTGGTCGAATTTCTGCGCAATTGCGTCGCCAACGGGTTCATGAACGAAGGGCAGATGAACCTGCTGCGGATCGGCAGCGACGCGGCCCCGTTGCTGGCCGACCTGGTTCAGGCCGCTGGCCTGACGGACAGCCCCCGGCTACAACATATCTGAGCGGGCGTCAGATTGCCGTTTCGTCCTCTTCACCGGTACGGATACGGACGGTTCGCTCCACCGCGGTCACAAAGATCTTGCCATCACCGATCTTGCCGGTACGGGCCGCCTTGACGATGGCATCGACACAGGTTTCCACGTCCTCGGTGCGAACGACCACCTCGATCTTCACCTTGGGAAGGAAATCGACCACGTATTCGGCGCCGCGGTAAAGCTCGGTATGGCCCTTCTGGCGGCCAAAACCCTTGACCTCCGTGACCGTCAGGCCGGTGACACCACAATCGGCCAGCGCCTCGCGCACTTCCTCA
>JAGPBF010000219.1 GCA_018063505.1 Rhodoferax sp. | reverse complement strand
CGCTTGTCCGGCGTGGCGGTCAGGCCGATCAGGAAGGCGTCGAAATAATCGAGCACCTGCTTCCACAGGTTGTAGATGCTGCGGTGGCATTCGTCGATGACGATGACATCGAAAGTCTCCACCGGCACCGCCGGGTTGTAGCGCACCAGCTTGGCTTGCGCAGCCGTCTGCTGCACTTCGTTGAGCGACATGTCCTCGGCCGATTCGTCGATGGCCTCGCCGCTGAGGATGGCATACATGCGCTGGATGGTGCTGATGCACACCTGCGCGTGCGGGTCGATCTGCGGCGAGGCCAGCCGCTGCACGTTGTACAACTCGGTAAACGTGCGCGCGTCGTCCGGCGGTGTGTAGGCCATGAATTCCTGGTGCGCCTGCTTGCCCAGGTTACGCGTGTCGACCAGGAACAGGATACGTACCGCGCCCGCGTACTTGAGCAACCGGTACACGGCGGTGATGGCGGTGAAGGTCTTGCCCGCGCCGGTGGCCATGTGGATCAGCGCGCGCGGCTTGTTGGACGCCAGCGAGCGCTCGAGACCATGGACCGCGCCAACCTGGCAGTCGCGCAGCCTGTCTACCGGCAGTGGCGGCATGCTGGCGACCAGGCGGCCGCGCAAGGTATCGGGCTGCGCCAGCCATTCGCGCAATTGCACCGGCTGGAAGAAGTGAAATGTCTCGCGCGAGCGGGACGTCGGGTCTCGGCCGTCGGTGAAGCGGATGATCTGCCCGGTCGCCTCGAACAGGAATGGCAGCGGCGTATTGTCCTTGCGCCATTTCAGCGTGGCGTTGGCATACCGCGCGGTCTGGGCTTCGGTATCGGTCAGGTTGACACCCGCGTCATCGCGTTTGGCCTCGATCACCCCCACGGCCTGCCGGTTGACGAACAGCACATAGTCGGCCGGTCCGGTGTCGGTCGGATATTCCCTCACCGCGATGCCCAGGCCCGCGCCCGGGTTGAGTTCTTTCATGTCTTGCACCAGCCAGCCTGCCTGGGCCAGCTTGGCGTCGATGGTCTCCCTGGCTTTGGCTTCTGGTGTCATGGGCGGTTTCCGTGCGCCATTCTAGGTGCGGCAGCGCAATCCGCATGCTGTGCACGCCTCTGGCTGGCATCGGCACAGGACATGCCGACCCTGGCGCCCTGTGCGGACAAAACCGTCGAAACTGACCTGGCTCTTGTTGGCCTCAAC
The DNA here is from genome assembly GCA_018063505.1 of Rhodoferax sp. GTDB lineage: Bacteria > Pseudomonadota > Gammaproteobacteria > Burkholderiales > Burkholderiaceae_C > CAISIP01. The sequence continues at coordinate 5,643 of JAGPBF010000219.1, read as the reverse complement.
GACCCTGCCAGATCGGCGCGCGCTTTTCGGCAAACGCGCGCGGCCCCTCGCGGGCATCCTCGGAGGCCAGCATGGCCTGGTAGGCTGGTATCGCGCCACTGCGCAGCGTGTGCCACGCCTGCTCCAGCGCCTGGGTTTCAGTCGCGCGCAATATCTGCTGCAGCGCCGCCACGGCCAATGGGGCTGACTCGGTGATTCGCCGCGCCAGCGCGCCGGCTGCCGGCAGCAGTTCGGTGGCAGATACGACCTGGTTGACCAGGCCCCAGCGCAGTGCCTCGGCTGCATCCATGCGCCGGCCGGTGAGCAGCAACTCGGTCGCAATGGCACGCGGCAATCGGCGCGGCAGACGCAGGACGCCACCCGAATCAGCCAGTATGCCGAGCCGGATTTCGGGCAATGCAAACTCGGCCGTGTCGGCGGCCACGATCAGGTCGGCGGACAACGCCAGTTCGAACCCGCCGCCCATCGCAAGCCCGTTGACCGCTGCGATCACCGGTTTGTCGCGCGAGAAATATTCGGTCAATCCGGCAAACCCGCCCGGGCTGTGCACCGCGTCCACCGCCTCGCCGTTGCTGGCCGCGTTCAAGTCCCAGCCCGCCGAGAAGAACCGGCCGGTTCCGGTAATGATGGCCACCCGCAGCGACGGGTCGTCCTGCAGGCGCTCGAAGGCGGCGTACAACAAGCCGCTGGTCGGCACATCGATCGCGTTGGCCTTGGGCCGGTCCAGCGTGATCGTCAGCACGCCATCGTTCACCTCGGTACGCACCACATCGGCCATGTTTCACTCCTGCTGCTGCAGCCGGATCATCGCATCGACCGCCACCACGCCCCGACCCTGCGGCAATACCAGCACCGGGTTCACGTCGAGTTCAACCAGCTGCGCCGCGTTCGCCTGCGCATAGGCCGCCACTGCGGCCACCGCATCGACCAGCGCATCGACATCACCGGCCGCGCGGCCACGGTAGCCACACACCAGCGGCCACGTCCGCAGTGATTCGAACGCCGTGCGAATGTCGGCGCGCGTCACCGGCAGCAACAGCGTCACCGCGTCCTTGAGCAATTCGACCAGCACGCCGCCGGCACCAAGCGTCAACGCCAGTCCGAACTGCGGATCGCGCGACACGCCGACGATGAACTCGGCCACCACGTCGGTTGCCATGCCTTCCACCAGAAAACGGTCCGACAGATCGGCCATCGCCGCCGCGGCGTCGACCACATCCTGCGCAGACTTCAGATTGAGTCGCACACCGCCAGCCTCGGTCTTGTGCGCCAGCGTATCGGATACGGCCTTGAGCACCAGCGGGAAACCCAGCTGCGTCGCCACACTGGCCACGTGATCAGCCGACGTGGCCTGGCCAGGCGGAATCGGCAAGCCGAAGGCTGCCAGCGCCTGCTTGCTGGCCACCTCATCGAGCATGCGGATTCGCCCTTTGCGTGGTGTTCCCGCAAGTGCCGCTGGGCCGCCTGGGCCGGGCAGCGCCAGGATATCTGCGCAGCGCAAGCGTGCAGCTCCGATCGCCGCCGCGTGGCCGATCGCGTCCAGGCAGTCGGCCACCCCCTGCATCGGCGCAATGCCGCGTTCGAGCAGCTGGCGCGCCACACCGTCGGGCATGCCTTCGGGCATCGACGCGACAACGCCACACGAAACCGGATTGCGCTGGTGCGCGGCAATGAAGGCATCGACCGTCGTCTGCCACGCGCCCGACACGCAGCGATCGGCGCGCGGAAAGTCCAGCACCAGCAGATGCATGTCGAAAGCACATTCGAGCACCGCAGCGAAACACGCGGTCTGCGCCGCCAGGTCGCCCCAGATATAGGTGTGGTAATCGAGCGGGTTGGCGATCGCCACCTTGTCGCCCAGCACCGCATGCAGGCCAGCGCGGGCCGGCGCCGGCATGGCCGGCAGGTCGAGCGCGCGCGGTTGGGCCAGGTCGGCCACCAGCGAGGCCTCGCCGCCGGAACAACTGGCCGAGATGATGCGCCGGCCCGCCAGCGGCCCGGCCACATGCAGCAGCTTGAGCGTTTCCAGCAGCGCGGCCGGGTCGTGCACACGGGCCACACCCAGCCGCGCGAACAAGGCGTCGTACAGGACATCGGAGCCGGCCAGCGAGCCGGTATGGCTGACCGTGGTACTGGCACCGAGCGCCGAGCTGCCGGCCTTGAGCGCGACCAGCGGCACCCCTTGCGCGAGCGCCTTGAGCGCCACTTGCGAGAACCCCGCCACGTCGTCCAGCCCTTCGATATGCAGGCCGATCGCGCTGACCCGGTCGTCCTGCAGCAAGGCCTCTACGATGGCCTCGATACCGACCCCGGCCTTGTTGCCGACCGTGACCAGATACGCCAGCGGCAGGTTGCGCCGCTGCATCGTCAGGTTCAATGCGATGTTGCCGCTTTGCGAGACGATGGCCACGCCACGCTGCACCCGTTCGCCGCCATGCTGGTCCGGCCACAAGGCCACGCCGTCGAGGTAGTTCAGCATGCCGTAGCAATTGGGCCCGATCAGCGGCATGGGGCCGGCTGCCGCCACCAGGCGCCGCTGCAGTGCCACGCCGGCGCCGCCGACCTCGGCAAAGCCCGAGGCATAACAGACCACGCCACCGGCACCGCGTGCCGCCAGTTGCGCGACGATGTCGAGCGTGCCCTCGCGTGGCACGGCGATGAAGCTGGCGTCCGGTGCCTCGGGCAACGCGGCGACATCGCGGTAGGCATTGAGGCCCTCGACGCCGTCATGGCGCGGATGCACCGGCCAGATCGCACCGTCGAAACCCAGCGTTCGGCATTGCCGGATCACCTCGGCCGCGGCCGCACCGCCAAACACGGCGATATGGCGCGGCGCAAACAGGCGGCGCAAATCGGTGGCGCTGCCGGTCATGGCGATCGCTTCAGGACCCGTGCACGCGCAGCATCGCACGCGAGATGATGTGGCGCTGGATCTCGCTGGTGCCATCCCAGATGCGTTCGACCCGGGCGTCGCGCCAGAATCGTTCGATCGGCAGGCTGGCCATCAGGCCCATGCCACCGAAGATCTGCAGCGCGTTGTCGGTGATGCGTGCCAGCGCCTCGGACGCATACAGCTTGGCCATCGCCGCGTCGCAGTCCGTCATACGGCCCTGGTCGCACTTCCACGCGGCGCGCAGGGTCAAGAGTTCGGCGGCGTCGAGTTCGGTCGCCATGTCGGCAAGCTTGAAGCCCGTGCCCTGGAAGCGGCCGATGGTCTGGCCAAACTGCTTGCGCGTGGCGGCCCACTCGGTGGCCATGTCGAGCACCCGGCGGCCACGCCCGACACTGGTGGCGGCCACGGTGAGCCGGGTAGCCCCCAGCCATTCGCCCATCAGGTCGAAACCCCGGCCCTCCTCGCCCAGGCGGTGGGACGCCGGCACCCGGCAATCGCTGAAGAACAGTTCGCACTGGTGGTAACCGCGGTTCGACACACAGGCCGGGCCGCGACGCACCTCCAGACCCGGGCTGTCCAGGTCGACCAGGAAACCGGTGATCTTCTTCTTGGGTCCGCCTTTGGTCTGCTCCACGTCGGTCGCAGCAAACAATATGACGAAGTCGGCCATGTCGGCATGGCTGATGAAATGCTTGCTGCCATTGATCAGGTAGTCGCCGCCCCTGCGCTCGGCGCGGGTCAGCATGCCGCGCACGTCGGAGCCGGCATTGGGCTCGGTCATCGCCAGGCAGTCGTGGCGTTCGCCTCGGATCGTCGGCAACAGGTACTCGCCGATCTGGTCGCCGGTGCAGGCGCGCAGGATGTTGCTCGGCCGCGCCACCAGCATCTGCAGCGCATAACCGGCGCGGCCCAGTTCACGCTCCATCAGCGTGATACCCAGGTTGTCGAGCCCGCCGCCGCCGAGCGTTTCCGGCATGTTGGCGGCGTACAGCCCGACCTCGATCGCCTTGGCCTGGATCTGGCGCTGCAGTTCCGGCGGAACCGCGTCGAGACGCTCGACCAGATCCTCATGCGGATAGAGCTCGGTTTCGACGAACTGCCGCACCGTGTCGACCAGCATCGTCTGTTCGGAACTGGGCTCGAAGTCCATGCAATCTCCTGTCGGTATGCGCGCGGCGCAGCAGCGCTCAGGCCGGCTTGCGCCGGATGCCGATGGGCTGGCCGGCCTGCGCGGGCTTGGGCAAGTTGGCGTGCGCGGCGCGGACCGCCTGCACCCGGGCCAGCAGCGCCGGCGGCATGGCCACGGACCGCCCTTGCGCCATGGCCACATGCACCAGTATCTGTTCGCCGGTGGCCAGCAACTCTCCGCTGATGCCATGGAACATGGCATGAAAGAGGTGCAGCCGCTTGTCGTCGCAATCGAGCAGCTGCAGCGTCAGGCGCAGCGGCTCGCCCAGCGATGCCTCATGCAGGTTGTGCAGTTGGGTCTGCACCGTGTACAGCGAATGCCCGCCGGCCCGATAGGCCTCGTCGATGCCGATGAAGCGAAAGAACGCGTCGGAGTTGTCGCCGAACACCAGCAGGTAACACGACTCGCTCATGTGACCGTTGTAATCGACCCATTGCGGGGCGACGGCGGTGTGCAGCAGGCACAGCGGCGCAGCGATCGGCGCTGCCCCATCCCAGGGCCGATGGCCGCTGCCTTCGAGCGGCGTGGTCAATCCATGCCCGGGCTGGTTCGCTTGTGCCAAGGTGTTGCCCCGTCATCCACCCGGCAACGCAATCACCCGTCCGGCGTATTTCGGTCGGGGCAGGCTACGGTGCGCTACCGTCAGCATCTGCACCCGGGCCATGACCGTGGACGCGAACGGTGCCGCACGCGGACCGGACATGTCGATGTTCATCAGCATCTGCTCGTTGGCCGCCAGCAAGGTACCGGTACCTGCCAGAACCATGGTCTGGTAGATCTGCAGCCGCTTGGCATCGCTGCCCAGGATCTGGGTCTGCACTGCAATCTCCTTGCCCTGCTTGACCTCCTGCAGGTAGTTGATATGCGACTCCAGCGTGAACATGGAGTGCCCGGTCGCCTTGCGGCCCGCATCGTCCAGGCCGATCATCGCCATCAATGCCGTGGTCGCTTCACTGAACACGACCATATAGTACCCGTCGTTCAAGTGGCCGTTGTAGTCGACCCACTGTGCCAGCACCGTGCCGCGCCATGTCGACAGCAACGAAGATGCTGCCGGGTCACTCATCGGGCGAGATCCCGTGCTGGAGTTTGGTAACGCGAATCGCCTCCTGCACCGCCATCAGGCAGTCGTCGCGGTAACGCTCAAGGTCGGCAATGCTGTGGCTGCCCAATTGCGCACGGGTGCCCTCGACGACATCGTCGATCAGCTGGTCGGTCAGCTCCGGCGCCTCCAGCCTGGTCCAAGGCAGCTTGAGCGCCGGCCCGAATTGCGACATGAAATGGCGCATGCCGGCGTCACCACCGGCCAGCGTATAGGTCAGGAAACTGCCCATGAAGGACCAGCGCTGCCCGGCGCCGAAGCGGATCGCGTCGTCGATCTCGCCGGTGGTCGCCACGCCGTCATTGACCAGGTGCAGCGACTCGCGCCACACTGCCTCCAGCAGCCGGTCGGCAATGAAGCCGGGGATCTCCTTGCGCACATGCAGCGGCCGCATGCCCAGCGCGCGATACACCTGCAGTGCCGCCTGCACCGCGTCGGGCGCGGTCCTGGCGCCGCCCA
>JAGPBF010000218.1 GCA_018063505.1 Rhodoferax sp. | reverse complement strand
AGTTGCGCCAGCTGCGCTGCACTGGGCCGGCTGGATTCAGGAATCGGGATCACCACGTCGATCTCGTTCGGTGGCACTGTCGAGACCACCCGCTTGGCCAGCGACGCGCCCAGATTGAGCCGTGCCTGGTAGACCGAAATTCCGTCGAGCACCGAGTCGGGCCGCGCCAGATAGACAAATTCGAAGATACATGGCGAGAGCTGGGTCTTTTCGGCGCATTGCTGGGTGTGCAGCTTGCCCTCGAGGTCGATGAAGACGGCTTCACCCGGATCGATATTGCGCACGAACTTGTGACCGGTCCCCTCCAGAGCCACCGACTCACTGGCCACCATGGTGGTGTCTTCTCCCTGTCCCAGGCACAGCGGCCGGATGCCATAGGGGTCGCGGAATGCCAGCACGCCATGTCCGGCGATCAGCGTGATCACCGCATAAGAACCGCGCACGCGGCGGTGCACGTTGCGCACCGCGGCAAAAAGATCGGCCGGCTGCAGCGGCAGGCCGCGCGAGACCGTTTCGACCTCATGTGCCAGCACATTGAGCAAGACCTCCGAATCGCTCTCGGTGTTGATATGCCGGTGGTCGGTCATGAACAACTCGGACTTGAGCGTCTGCGCATTGGTCAGGTTGCCGTTGTGCACCAGCACGATGCCGAAGGGCGCGTTCACGTAGAACGGCTGCGCCTCTTCCTCGCTGTAGGCATTGCCCGCCGTCGGATAACGCACCTGGCCCAGGCCGCAGTTGCCCGGCAGGGCCCGCATGTTGCGGGTGCGAAACACATCGCGCACCAGACCCTTGGCCTTGTGGATGAAGAACTTGCGCTCCTGCTGCGTCACGATGCCGGCTGCGTCCTGACCCCGATGCTGCAACAACAGCAATGCATCGTAGAGCAGTTGATTGACCGGGGTGTTGCTGACAACACCAACAATTCCACACATAGTTCGTTCCCGCTGGAGACTGGCCTGCTGGCAACACCGCCAGCCGTTCACATGTTCTAGGGCAGATACCTGCCGAATTCCTGCGGCAATACCGGCTTGAGCCCCTTGACCGTCGCCGTCGCCCAGTTGGCGCCAACCGATTCGGTCCACCAGGCATCGCCATGCATTGGCGTCATCGCCACCAGCACCGCAGCGGCCAGCAACACCACCACTGCGCGCATGGCACCAAACACCGCGCCCAGCACACGGTCTGCCGGCCGCAGCCCGGCGACCTGGAACAGGCGACTGATCAGCCAGGTCAACATGGAACCGGCAAAAATGGCGGCAATGAATACGACCACGAACCCAGCCGCATAACGGATCGTCTCGCTCGAGCCGGCCATCGGCAGGTAGTTGGCCGCCGCCGGCGCAAACCACTGGGCCAGCAGAAACGCGGCCACCCAGCTCGCCAGTGACAGCACCTCGTAGACCAGCCCGCGCCAGGCACCTATGGCCAGCGACAACAGCAACATTACGAGAAAGATCCAGTCCAATGCAACCATGGGCCTGTGCCGCGCTACAAGGTCAGAATGGCAACCGACAGGTTCAGCTTGCGGATCTTGTCAGCCGCCTTGGTGGCTTGCGCCTTGTCGGTGAACGGCCCTACCCGCACGCGGGTGCGCTCGCCTTCGGAGGTTTTCACCACCTGTGTGTAGGTCTTGAGTCCGGCCGATTCCACCTTCTGGCGGACTTCTCTCGCCTTGGCCGGATCGGCAAATGCGCCCACCTGCACGACAAAACGGTCCTCCGATTCCGGCGCAGGCTTGGTGCTGGCAGCCGGCGCGGATGTGCCGTGTGCTGCGGCCACTGCCGTCTTGCTGCTGTTCACCGGCCGACCTTCAAGCAAGGCTCGGGCCTTCTGAGCATCCAGCGCCTTGGCCGCAGCGGCATCAACCGCGCTGGCTGCGGGCTTGACACTGGCGGGGGCGGCAACGGCTGCTGGCGCCGGCACTGCAACAGCGGCTGGCTTGGGTTCGGGATCCGGCTCTTTGGCTGTCGCTGCAGTTGGCACTTCGGCCAGGGCCGGCTTTGCTGCTGGTGCTGCCGGTACTGGAGCGCTGGTTACGGCGGCCGCAGCAGCAGAATTTGCGGTGGCCGGCGGCATCACCAAGGGCTTGACCTTGTTCCTGTCGACGATCTCGATCGGCAGATCCACCGGAATCGGCCGTGGCTGGTTGTCGAAAATCAGCGGAAAGCCGATGACACCTGCCAACACCAGCACCGCAGCGCCGATCAGCCGGTGCATGGCGCGCCTGCGCACGGCTTCAACGGTCTGGGCCGGAGCGACCGACGCCGGCTGCTCTTCGCGGCCCTTGCGGAACTTGAACAAAGCCATGAGGGGGGTTTACGGGTTCATGTGTCTGGCGGCAAGGCGCGGTACGCCGTCCTTCAGCACGCCACCCACGGTATGGAATGATCCAAAGACGACGATTCTATCAGCCGGGTTGGCTGCGGCCACTGCTGCGCCCAGTGCCTGCACCGGGTCGCCAAAGGCCTGCGCCGAGGCGTCTGCACGCTTGTTGGTCGCCTGCCAGCGCGCCAGCAGGCGTGCGCCGGATTCGGCCCGGCCGATCGGCAGATCGGTGAAATACCAGCGGTCGATGATCGGGTTCAGGCGCTCGAACATCGGCAGCAGATCCTTGTCGGCCATGGCGCCAAACACCGCATGCGTGGTCGGGAAGAACCCCATCGCATCGAGGTTCACCGCCAGCGCCGCAGCCGCATGCGGGTTGTGGGCCACGTCGAGCACCAGCGTCGGTTCGCCCGGCACGATCTGGAAACGCCCGGGCAGGGCCACCATCGCCAGGCCGTTGCGCACCGCCTGCGCCGTCACCGGAATACGCTCGCGCAGCGCCGTCAGTGCGGCCAGTACGCCGCTGGCATTGAGCAGCTGGTTGGCGCCGCGCAGCGCCGGATAGGCCAGCCCGGCATAACGCCGGTCGCGGCCGGCCCAGGCCCACTGCTGCTTGTCACCGGAGAAATTGAAGTCCACACCCAGCCGCCACAGGTCGGCGCCGATCTCCAGCGCATGGTCGAGCACACTTTGCGGTGGCATCGGATCGCTGACGATCACCGGGCGCCCGGTGCGCATGATGCCGGCCTTCTCGCGGCCGATGCTCTCGCGGTCCGGCCCGAGGAACTCCATGTGGTCAAGGTCGACGCTGGTGATGATGGCGCAGTCCGGATCGACGATATTGACGGCATCGAGCCGCCCGCCCAGCCCCACCTCGAGAATCACCACGTCGAGTTGCGCCCTTGCCATCAGATCCAGGATCGCCAGCGTGGAAAACTCGAAATAGGTCAGCGACACGTCTGGCGGGGCCTGGCAACGCGCGCGCTCCACCCGCTCGAAGGCCTGCACCAGCAGATCCACCGCCACGGCCTCGCCCTTGAGGCGCAGCCGCTCCTCGAAATGCACCAGATGCGGCGAGGTATAAACGCCGGTCTTGTAGCCGCTTTCACCCAGAATCGCCTCGAGCATGGCGCAGGTAGACCCCTTGCCATTGGTACCGGCCACCGTGATCACCGGGCAGTTGAATCGGATGTCCATGCGGCTGGCGACCGCGCGCACGCGCTCCAGCCCCATGTCGATGTTCGTGGGATGCAGCCGCTCGCAATGGTCGAGCCAGTCCTGGAGTGTTTTCATGTGATGCGTATTGTCGCGTACCGACTTGCGGCATGATGGCGCCATGTCGACCCAACCCATCACCCTGTACGGCATACGCAACTGCGACACCGTGAAGAAAGCGCGCCAGTGGCTGGACGAGCACGAACTGGCGTACACCTTTCATGACTTCAAGAGCCAGGGCGTTCCGCCCGAACGGCTCGACCACTGGCTGGCCCAGGCCGGCTGGGAAACCCTGCTCAACCGCAAGGGCACGACCTGGCGCAAGCTCGAGCCAGCCGTGCAATCGAGCGCCGGCGATGCCGCAGGTGCCCGTGCCGTGATGCTCGAACATGCCAGCGTCATCAAGCGGCCGGTCGTCGAATGGGGTCCGTCCGCAGACGTCAGCGTCGGATTCAAGGCTGGCGACTGGCAAGACCGGATCTGAGCGCGCTCGACCCTCGACGTTGACGCCCGCTTTGACGCCCGGTCCAGGGCGTTGCCGCTGCGCCCGCCACCCGTGGCCTAAAATCTCCGCTTCGCGCAATCCGCGGCGCGGTTTGCCGGCCAGCCTCGCAGTGGACCTGTGCCACCGGCGCCTGTCCGGTCCACACGCCCCGCTGCGCAAACAAGGAAACCCAGTTCTCCATGATCACAGAGAAATTCGACGGCGTCTCCGTCACGACCAAGGCCAACGTTTATTTCGATGGCAAATGCATCAGCCACGCATTCGCGCTGGCCGACGGCACGAAGAAATCCATCGGTGTGGTGCTACCGGCCACGCTGACGTTTTCGACCGCAGCGGCCGAGATCATGGAATGCGTGGGTGGCTCTTGCGAATACCGCCTGGCCGGCACCGATGCCTGGCTGCGCTCGGCCGCCGGCGACGCGTTCCAGGTTGCGGCCAACAGCCGGTTCGACATCCGCGTGACCGAGCCCTACCACTACATCTGCCACTACGCTTGACTTCAGGAACCTCTTCCATGGCCACGATTCTCCAAAACCTCCCCCTGAACCAGAAAGTCGGTATCGCCTTCTCCGGCGGACTCGACACCAGCGCCGCGCTGCACTGGATGCGCAACAAGGGCGCGGTTCCTTATGCCTACACCGCCAACCTGGGCCAGCCCGACGAACCCGATTACGACGAGATTCCGCGCAAGGCCATGCAATACGGCGCCGAAAAGGCCCGCCTGATCGACTGCCGCTCGCAACTCGCAGCCGAGGGTATTGCCGCTTTGCAGGCCGGTGCCTTCCACGTCACCACCGCCGGCGTGACCTACTTCAACACCACGCCGCTGGGGCGCGCAGTCACCGGCACCATGCTGGTATCGGCGATGAAGGATGACGACGTCAACATCTGGGGCGACGGCAGCACCTTCAAGGGCAACGACATCGAGCGCTTCTACCGCTATGGTCTGCTGACCAATCCCAGCCTGAAGATCTACAAACCCTGGCTCGACCAGGCCTTCATCGACGAACTCGGCGGGCGCGCCGAAATGTCGGCGTTCATGACCCGCGCCGGCTTCGGCTACAAGATGTCGGCCGAAAAGGCCTACTCCACCGACTCCAACATGCTCGGCGCCACGCACGAGGCCAAGGATCTGGAGCAGCTCAGCAGCGGCGTCAAGATCGTGCAGCCCATCATGGGCGTGGCATTCTGGCGCGACGATGTCGAGGTCAAGCGCGAAGAAGTGACGGTGGAGTTCGACGAAGGCCAGCCGGTCGCGCTCAACGGCGTGCACTACAGCTCGCTGGTCGACCTGATCCTGGAGGCCAACCGCATCGGTGGGCGCCACGGACTGGGCATGAGCGACCAGATCGAGAACCGCATCATCGAGGCCAAGAGCCGCGGCATTTACGAGGCACCCGGCCTGGCCTTGTTGTTCATCGCCTACGAACGGCTGGTCACCGGCATCCACAACGAGGACACGATCGAGCAATACCGCGACCACGGCCGCAAGCTCGGCCGCCTGCTGTACCAGGGTCGCTGGTTCGACCCGCAGGCCATCATGTTGCGCGAAACCGCCCAGCGCTGGGTGGCACGCGCCATCACCGGCAAGGTGTCGATCGAACTGCGCCGCGGCAACGACTATTCGCTGCTCGATACCGAATCGCCCAACCTGACCTACCACCCGGAACGGTTGACGATGGAAAAGGGTGAATCCGTGTTCTCGCCGCAAGACCGCATCGGCCAGCTCACGATGCGCAATCTGGACATCGTCGACACCCGCGCCAAACTGGGCATCTACGCCAGGACCGGCCTGCTGAGCATGGGCGACGGCGTCGGGGTGCCCAGCCTCGGCAACGACAGCGACAAGTAAATAGAGAAGCGCCGCGCCCGGCCGGTCAGACCACGACCGGCTCGGGCTCGAGCATGATGCCGAAACGCTCATAGACGCTGGTCTGGATCGCACCGGCCAGTGTCATGACCTCGCCGCCGGTCGCCTGGCCCCGGTTCACCAGCACCAGCGCCTGGCGCTCGTACACCGCCGCATTACCCACCGCCTTGCCCTTCCAGCCACAGGCATCGATCAACCAGCCGGCAGCGAGCTTGATGCTGCCGTTGTCCATCGGGTAATGCACGATGCGCGGCTCGCGCGCGATGATGTCGTCACACTGCTCACGCGTGACGGTCGGGTTCTTGAAGAAACTCCCGGCATTGCCCAGCACCGCCGGATCGGGCAATTTGGCGCTGCGGATGGCGCACACCCAGTCGAACACTTGCTGCGCATCGGGTGTCGTGATGCCGGTTTCCTGGATCTTGCGCGCCAGGTCGGCATAACCGAGCTCCGGTTTCCAGGGCTTGGGCAGCAGGAAACGCACATGGGTGATGACGACACGGTCGCGCAGGCCGAATCCGGCCGCCGGCACCGCACCGGTTGGCGCCAGCGGCGCAAGACCCTCCGGCGCGGCATGCTTGAACACCGAGTCGCGGTAACCAAAACCGCATTGCGCGGCGTCCAGCGTATGGCGCGCACCGGTATGGAGGTCGATCAGGTCGAGCGAGTGGAAACGGTCCTGCAGTTCGATGCCGTAGGCACCGATGTTCTGCACCGGCGTGGCACCGACGGTGCCGGGAATCATCGCCAGGTTCTCCAGACCCGGGTAACCCTGGGCCAGCGACCAGGCAACGAACTGGTGCCAGTTCTCGCCGGCCCCGGCCTCCAGCAGGGTGCCCTTGTCGGTCTCCTGCAGCACACGCCTGCCCATGATCTCGATCTTGAGGACCAGCGGCTTGACGTCGCCGGTCAGCACGA
>JAGPBF010000001.1 GCA_018063505.1 Rhodoferax sp. | reverse complement strand
GCCGCTGCAGGCACCCTGCCGCTGTCGGCCTTTGCCGGCGCCAACATCAAGATGATGATTCCCGCCAACCCCGGTGGTGGCTGGGATGGTACCGGCCGTGCGCTGGGCAAGGCGCTGATCGAGAGCAAAGCTGCCGATACGGTTCAATACGACAACAAGGGCGGAGCAGCCGGCGTGATTGGCCTGGCGCAGTTTGCCAACGCCAGCAAGGGCGACGAAAACGCGATGATGGTCATGGGCGCCGTCATGCTGGGCGGCATCATCACGACCAAGCCGCCGGTCGGTCTGGACAAGGTCACGCCGATTGCCCGCCTGACCAGCGAATACAACGTGTTCGTCGTGCCGGCGGAATCGCCGCTCAAGACCATGAAGGACGTGGTCGAGCAGTTCAAGAAGGACCCGGGCAGCGTCAAGTGGGGCGGTGGCTCCAAGGGCTCGACCGAGCACATTTCGGCCTCTATGCTGGCCGGCAAGGTCGGCGTCGACCCCAAGAAGGTCAACTACATCGCGTTCCGGGGCGGCGGCGAGGCGGTTGCGGCCATTCTGGGCAACAACGTCACGGTGGGCGGCAGCGGCTACAGCGAGTTTGCCGAGTACATCAAGGCGGGCAAGATGCGCGCCATCGGCGTCACGTCGGAGCAGCGCCTGCCGGGCGTCAATGTGCCGACGATGAAGGAGATGGGCTACGACGTGGTGCTGGGCAACTGGCGCGGCGTCTATGGTGCACCCGGCATCACCGCGGCGCAGCGCGCTGCCTTGGCCGAGATGGTGGTCAAGGCCACCAAATCGGCGAGCTGGAAGGAAGCGCTGGAGCAGAACAAGTGGACACCGGCGCTGTTGGTGGGCAAGCCGTTCGAAGAATTCGTCGACAACGAGTTCGCCGGCCTGCGCGGCACGATGCATCTGGCTGGCATGTTGTGATCCGCAAGGGCGGCGCTCCAGGTCCGCAGACCCTGGTCGGGCTGGGCATACTGGCGCTGGCGCTGGTCCTCCTGATCGGCGCCTGGGGCCTGCCTTCGACCTCCGGCTACGCCGGTGTCGGCCCCAATTTTCTGCCTTGGGTGGTGGGGCTGGCTTTGCTGGTTTGCGCTGGCTGCGTGTTGTGGGAGGCGCGCACCACCGGAGGTTACCGCAACATGGAGGAACCCAGCGGCGCGGAACATGGCTACTGGCCTGGTTTTGCATGGATGTCGGTGGCATTGCTGTCCAACGCCGCACTGATCACGACGATCGGCTTCATCCTGAGTTGCAGCCTGTGCTTCGTGCTCGCCGTTCGGGGCCTGCGCAGTGCCGACCACCGTGGTGGCGTACCGGCGCAGGCGCGCGGCGTGGTGGCGCAGACCGTGCGAGATGCTGCCATCGGTTTTGCCATTGCGGCCCCGGTGTACTGGATGTTCACCAAGCTGCTGGCGATCAATCTTCCGGGCCTGACCTCGACCGGCTGGATCTGACGATTGCGCCGCTTCGCCCCGCTGGGGCCATTAAAGGCCGGTGCCTGGCCAGATGGACATTGACATGGATTTGTGGAATCAACTCTGGCTGGGTTTTGCCACTGCCGCGACACCGATCAACCTGGTCTGGTGTTTCGTAGGTTGCGCGATCGGCACCGCCGTCGGCGTGTTGCCGGGAATCGGCCCCGCGGTAGCGGTGGCCATGCTGCTGCCGATCACGACCCGGGTCGACGCAACCGCGTCGATGATCTTTTTCGCCGGCATCTATTACGGTGCCATGTACGGCGGCTCCACCACATCGATTCTGCTCAATACGCCGGGCGAGACCGGCAGCATGATCACGGCGATGGAGGGAAACAAGATGGCCAAGAGCGGGCGCGCCGGCGCGGCGCTGGCGACTTCGGCCATCGGTTCCTTTGTGGCCGGCACCATCGCCACCGTGCTGGTGACGATGTTCGCGCCCTTGTTGGCCAATTTCGCTGTCAGGCTGGGTCCGCCCGAATACTTCATGCTGATGGTGTTGGCTTTCACCACCGTCAGTGCGGTACTGGGGCGAAGCACGCTGCGCGGCATGGTGGCGCTGTTCGTCGGTCTGGCCGCCGGCCTGATCGGCATGGACCAGATATCCGGCCAGGCGCGTTATACCGCCGGCGTGCCGGAACTGCTCGACGGCATCGAGATCGTGCTGGTCGCGGTGGGCCTGTTTGCGGTGGCCGAAGCGCTGTATGCGGTGTTGTACGAAGGTGGCCCGCCCGACGACCAGAACAAGCTCAGCCGTGTTCACATGAGCGCAGCGGACTGGCGCCGCTCGTGGCCGGCCTGGTTGCGTGGCACAGCGATCGGATTTCCGTTCGGCACCATTCCGGCGGGTGGCAGCGAGATACCGACCTTTCTGAGTTATGCGGCCGAGAAGAAGATGGCCAAAGGCGAAAACCTGGCAGAGTTCGGCACCCGTGGCGCGATCGAGGGGGTCGCGGGGCCGGAAGCCGCCAATAACGCGGCGATCACCGCCACGCTGATTCCGCTGCTGACGCTGGGCATCCCCACATCGAACACCGCGGCCATCCTGCTCGGTGCGTTCCAGAATTACGGTATCCAGCCCGGGCCGCAGTTGTTCACGACCTCGGCCGGCCTGGTTTGGGCACTGATTGCCTCACTGTACATCGGCAACGTGATGCTGCTGGTCCTGAACCTGCCGATGGTTGGCTTGTGGGTCAAGCTGCTGAAGATCCCCAAGCCCTATTTGTATGCCGGCATCCTGATCTTCGCCACCGTCGGTGTCTACGGCATGCGCCAGAGCGCATTCGACCTGGTGTTGCTGTATGCGATCGGCCTGATTGGCGTGGTGATGCGGCGCTACGATTTTCCGACCGCACCGGTGGTCGTGGGCATGATCCTGGGGCCGCTGGCCGAGGCGCAGATGCGCAATGCCTTGTCGATCGGCGAGGGCAACTGGATGATCTTTGTCCAGCGCCCGATGTCGGCCAGCCTGTTGGCCGTGGTTGTAGCGGTGCTGGTTTTGCCAAGGCTGGCCCGACGTATTTCCAGAGGCCGCGGCGGCTGATCGCCTGCCCGGCGTCAACCGCCTGGTGTGGCGGCTCGGCCGGGCCGGCGCCGGCGTGCCGGCAAAGAGGCCTCGGTGGCCACCAGGTCGGGCACCGTGAATCGGCCCTGCAAAGATACCAGTTCCGCCCGGTGCAACTGCACCAGGTCCGTCACCAGCGCGTCGCCCTGTTCGGTCAGGTGAACCTCGACCTTGCGCTTGTCGGTGATGCTGGCGACGCGCCGCACCAGACCGAGCGCCTCGCAGCGTGACACCAGTGCAACCACGCCGTGATGCTGCGCCTGCAGGCGCTCGGCCAATTCGGCCACACCGGCCCAGGGCCGGCCCGGATAACCCTTGACCTGCAACAGCAGCTGGTATTGCAATGGGGTCACGCCCTGCTGGTGGGTCACCATTTCGCTGAAGCGCAGGTATTTGCGCAACTGGTAGCGAAATTCGGCCAGTGCCTGGAAGTCGACCTTGCCGGAGCCTGCACGGCGGTTGCGGGAAGGTGAATCTGGCATGGACAGAATATATCATCCCGTGATATAAATCGGCTGTCGAGGTCTCATGAAAATCCGAATCCTGTCCGATCTGCACCTGGGCTTTGCCGCCCTGGAATTGCCCCCCAGCGATGCCGACCTGCTGGTGCTGGCCGGTGACATTGCCCGGCCCCAGGACGCCATCGCGTGGGCCTCCATGTTCGACCTTCCGGTGCTGTATGTACCGGGCAATCACGAGTACTACGGGAGCGACCTGCAGACCACGATTGCCGAGCTGCGCCGCTTCAGTCAGGGGACCTGTGTCGACGTGCTGCAGGGAACCGAGCTGCACATGGCGGGCGTGCGTTTCCTGGGCACCACCTTGTGGAGCGATTTTCGCCTGTTCGGCACGCCGTTGCTCAATGCTGCGGCCATGCGCGAGGCCCGGCAGGTGATGCGCGATTTCCAGCGCATCCGTGTGGGGCCCGACGCGCAGCGCATCTTCAGTCCGGCCGATGCCGTGGGCCTGTTTCGCCGCGAGGCTGCCTGGCTGGCGCAAACGATCGCGCACCCGTTTGACGGGCCAACCGTGGTGATCACCCACCATGCACCATCGCGCAAGAGCATCCATCCGCGCTACGACGGTGCCTTGCTCAATGCCAGCTTCGTGTCGGATGCCGAATATCTGCTGGACGCCGGCCGGGTCGATCTGTGGATCCATGGCCACACCCATGACAGTTTCGACTACCGCCTGGGTGACACCCGCGTGGTGTGCAATCCGCGCGGATATGTGCGTGGTGGCGTTGCCGAGAATCCGCAGTTCGACATCGATTTCATGGTCGACATCGATGCGCATATGGTCCATCCCGGCAGCCGGGCTGCCGTTGTCGAGAAAGCAGAGCAATGATTGCGACCCGATTGACTGACATGTTCAACTTGTCGGTACCCGTCGTACTGGCGCCGATGGGCGGGGTGGCCGGTGGACGCCTGGCCGCCGCCGTATCCAATGCGGGAGGGCTCGGGCTGGTCGGCGGTGGATATGGTGACGCCCAATGGCTGGCACGCGAGATCGAACTGGTACGCGAAGGTACCGGCAAGCCCTGGGGCGTCGGCTTGATCACCTGGGCCGTGGGCACGGCCATCGTCGAGCAGGTGTTGGCCGGCGGTCCGTCGGCGGTGATGCTGTCGTTCGGCGATCCACGTCCGTTCGGGCGCCTGATCAACAGTGCCGGCTGCCGCCTGATCTGCCAGGTGCAGGACATCGAGGGTGCCATGCTGGCCCAGGAAGCCGGCGCCGACCTGATCGTCGCACAAGGAAGCGAGGCGGGCGGCCATGGCGGCACACGCGCCACCTTGCCGCTGGTTCCCGCCATCGTCGACCTGGTGGCGCCGATACCGGTGATCGCCGCCGGCGGAATTGCCGATGGCCGCGGCCTGGCCGCCGCGTTGATGCTGGGTGCGCACGGCGCCCTGGTCGGCACCCGCTACTATGCATCGCACGAAGCGCTGGGCAGTGCCAGGGCGAAGCGGCGCATTACCGGCTCGCTGGGGCTCAGCACCACGCGGACGCGGGTATTTGATCTGGTGCGGGGGTACGACTGGCCCGACGCATACACCGGACGGGCCCTGAAGAACGATTTCATCAGCCGTTGGCATGGCCAGGAGGCGGCGCTGCTTGCCGCGCTGCCGGCGGAGCGGGCCGCTTATCAAAAGGCTGTTGCTGCCGAGGATTGCAACACCGCCGTGGTCTGGGCCGGCGAGGCTGTCGACCTGATCACCCACATCGAAGACGCCTCGGCCATCACTGCGCGCCTGGCGCAGGAAGCCGAGATGGTTCTGGCGCACGGCGCCCAACTGCTGCGCTGACGCCGCAGCAGGACGGGGGATCCGTTGTTCAGCCGGTCTGCATCATCGCGGTATAACGCCGCTGCATTTCCTGCGGCGTGAGCTTCTCGATTTCGTGGCCGATCATCCAGCGGTGGCCGAACGGGTCGATCACGACACCGGTGCGCTCGCCATAGAACTGGTCCTGCGGTGCCATCGCCAGCGTGGCACCTGCATCCAGTGCCTGCTGCACGACGCGATCGGCGTTCTCGACATGCAGGTGCAGGCTGACCGGTGAGCCGCCACCGGCCTGGGGGCCCTGCATGCCGAATTCGGGAAACTCGTCACTGATCATCAGCGTCGTTCCGTTGAAGTCCAGTTCCGCATGGCCGATCCGGCCGGCCGGCTCGCTCAGGCGGAACTTCTCGGTGGCGCCAAAGACCCGGCGGTAGAAGTCGATGGCGCGCGCGCAGTCGTCGACACGCAGATAGGCATAAAGGGCATGGATCAAGGCAGGCTCCTGAATGTGCGGGTGTTCACGCCCTGGCGCATCTGCGCGCCATCACGCCGATCGGCCCATGCGCGCGTGCGGTGCAGCCGGATCCTGCGGGGGCAGGGCGGCGCCACGCCGCAGGCGCATGGTAACGCCGAACCGTTGGTGTTGCCTCGGCCATGGGCCTGGTCGGGTGCCGCCGGCGGCCGGGGACCGGGTGTCGGTGCAGATGTTTGTCACCTTTTCCACCTTGCCTGCCTCCAATGACATGAAGCCGGAGACACCCATGACGTATGCCCACCCTGTCCGAACCGATCCAAGCGCCGAACCGCCGCTCCTGCCTGACCCTGCGATGCTGGCGCTGGTGCACTCCGCCGGCGGCGGCGATGCGCAGGCGTTCGAAACCATCATGCGTCTGCACAACCGGCTGTTGTTTCGCACGGCGCGTTCCATCGTGCCCGACGATGCCCAGGCGCAGGACGTGGTACAGGAAACCTATCTGCGTGCGTTCACCCATCTGCAGAGCTTTCGTGGCGAATCCCGGCTTGGAACCTGGCTGGCGCGCATCGCAATCCGTGTTGCGCTGGAGGTGCGTCGGCGCCAGGGCCACTTCGTCCAGCTGGCCGATGGATGGGACAGTTCAGACATGACATCTACGGAGGTCGACATGCTCCAACATTTGAGCCGTCCGGAATCGCCCGATGCGGCTGCCGAGCGCGGCGAGCTTCGCGCAGTGCTGCAGTCGGCCATCGAGCATCTGCCAGTGATCTATCGCAGCGTTTTCATGTTGCGCGCGGTCGAGGCCATGTCGGTCGAGGAGGTCGCCACCTGTCTGGGTGTCAGCGCTGCCGTCGTCAAGACCCGCTTCCTGCGCGCCCGCGCGATGCTGCGCCACACATTGGCCGAACAGATCGAGAACCACGCAGCCGACACGTTCGCCTTTGCCGGCGCCCGCTGCGATGCGGTCGTAGGGCAGGTGTTGCGGCGCCTGCAGGACGCAGGTCTGTTGCGGTTGCGCTGACGCTGCGCGCTGGCGTCGGCTTTGTTGTTTTTGTCATTTTTTGCATTCTTTCGTCCCTGTCATTTTCAAAGGAGAACCAACCATGAACCC
Organism: Rhodoferax sp.; assembly: GCA_018063505.1. Lineage (GTDB taxonomy): Bacteria > Pseudomonadota > Gammaproteobacteria > Burkholderiales > Burkholderiaceae_C > CAISIP01. Next base: position 74,284 of record JAGPBF010000001.1, on the reverse strand, counting down.
GAATCCAACGAACTCCACCGGCGCCTTGCTGTTGACGCGCCGACGCAGCCTGGCACTGTCCGGTCTGAGCCTGTCGGCCGGTGCCGTTGCGCTGCTTGGCGGCCGCGAGGCGCTGGCAGCCGGAGCCCCGGCCAGCGCCGAGCAGATGGCAACCGATCTGCGCATTCTCAATACCGCGCTGGGCGCCGAATGGGAGGCGATCGCAGCCTACCAGGTCGGCGCCGAAAGCGGGCTGCTGCAGCCGGACGTGCGCAAGCTGGCGCTGGGCTTTCAGTCGCACCACAAGGAGCATGCCGATGCGATTGCCGCCACGGTACGCAAACTCGGAGGCCAGGCCGTGTCGGCCAAGACCCAATACAGCTTTCCGACCGACAAGCTCAAATCGCAGGCCGACGTGCTGCAGTTTGCCGCCGGACTGGAAAAGGGTGCCGTGTCGGCCTACCTGGGTGCGGTGCCGCTGTTTACCGATCGCGCGCTGGCCCAGGTGGCCGCCAGTATTCTGGGCGATGAGGCGATGCACTGGGCCATATTGCGGCAGGCGCTGGGCCAGACACCGGTGCCGTCCGCCTTCATGGCATGACGGTCCACCGGGCCGGGCGATGGTTGCCGGCGTTGCTGCTGGCGCTGCTGGCATCGCGCGCAAACGCCGCCAACCCGCAGCAACTCGAGCATGGCGCGCAGGTATACGAGCGTTGTGCGGCCTGCCACGCGATGGACCGTAACCGCACCGGTCCGCAGCATTGTGGTCTGTTTCAGCGTCGCTCCGGTCAGGCGCCGGGTTTTGCGCAGTACTCGCCGGCCATGCGTAAGGCTGGCATCGCGTGGAACGCCATCACGCTGGACCGCTTTTTGCGCGATCCGGCGCAAATGGTACCGGGAACCTCGATGGGTTATGCCGGTGTCAAGGATCCGACCGATCGGGCCGATCTGATCGCCTGGATGCAGGTGGCGTCGCGCGCCGGCGTCAGCTGTCGGCCGCAATGACAGGTATTGCGCATGGGTGCTGACCGCAGTTGTAGTTCCGATTGACAACGCGTCGACGCGCCGACGCGCCGGCAGTCGGAACTGCGCAAAAATTCTTCTAGGGTCAAATAAAGACCACTTGGTTCATATGAAATACTGAGTGGTATACATTCCGGGTTCGCCACATTTTTGGCGATTGCTGCACGTCAGCTTTTTCTCTGGAGACTCTCACATGAAGAAAACCTTGATCGCTTCCGTCATCGCGCTCGGCGCCGTCTTTTCTGCCCAGGCCAAAGACATCGTCGACACGGCCGTCGCGGCCGGCAACTTCACCACGCTGGCCACCGCGCTGAAAGCCGCCGGCCTGGTCGACACCCTCAAGGGCAAGGGCCCGTTCACCGTGTTCGCGCCGACCGACGCTGCCTTTGCAAAGGTGCCAAAAGCCGACCTCGACGCGCTGCTCAAGGACAAGGCCAAGTTGACCGCGGTTCTGACATACCACGTCGTCCCTGGCAAAGTCATGGCAGCGGACGTCAAGGCCGGCCCGGTCAAGACGGTTCAGGGCTCGAACCTGACGGTGTCGACCTCGATGGGCGTGATGGTCGACCAGGCCAAGGTCACGGCCACTGACATCGTGGCTGACAACGGTGTGATCCATGTGATCGACAGCGTCATCATGCCGAAGTAAGTGTCGAGCGGCCGGTGCTGCGATTGCCCGATCAGGCCTTCGCGGCATCAGCCGCAGCACGAAAGCAGCCGGTCCGACCGGCTGTTTTCGTTGGCGGACATGGGTTTGCCGGTATCGCGGGGTTGGATTCACGACGCGGGTGCGCGGTAACATGCGCCGATGCACCCATCTCCGTACCCGGCCGACCTTCCTGCTGGTGCCTCGGATGGCTTGCCATCGGATGCCCAGGGCATCCTGGAACTGGCGGCGCGGTCGATGTTCCAGCTGTTCTCGCGCATCAGCCAGGGCATGTTCCTGGTTGATCGAACCGGTCGCATCGTCTGGGTCAACGAAGGTTACCAGCGCTTCCTGCCGGCGCTGGGTTTCGAATCACTTGACCAGTTCATGGGCCATATGGTCGAGGACGTGATTCCGAACACGCAGATGCGCCGCGTGCTGGAGACCGGCGAGGCCTACCTGATCGACCTGCTGACCAACCGCGCCGGCACCTTTGTCGTCAGCCGCATACCACTGCGCGATGAGCAGGATGCGGTGATCGGTGCCATCGGCATCGTGTTGTTCGACCATCCGGAAACCACGCTGCAGCCCTTGATCAGCAAGTTCGCACTGATGCAGCGCGACCTGGACGACGCGCGGCGTGAACTGGCCGCCCAGCGCCAGAGCCTGGATATCGCCAAGAACGCTGGCAACCGACCAGCCAAATACACCTTCACCAGTTTCATAGGCACCAGCCCGGCGGCGGTCGAGGTCAAGCGCCAGGCACGCCGCGCCGCGCAGTCGAGCAGCCCGGTGCTGATCCTGGGCGAAACCGGCACCGGCAAGGAGTTGCTGGCGCATGCCATCCACGCGGCGTCGAGTCGCGCTGGCGGCCCGCTGGTCAGCGTCAATATTGCGGCCGTGCCCGACACGCTGCTCGAGGCCGAGTTCTTCGGTGTGGCGCCCGGCGCGTTCACCGGTGCCGACCGCCGGGGGCGCGATGGCAAGTTCAAGCTGGCCGACGGCGGCAGCCTGTTTCTGGACGAGATCGGCGACATGCCGCTGGCATTGCAGGCCAAGTTGCTGCGTGCGTTGCAGGAAGGCGAGATCGAACCATTGGGGTCGAACCAGCTGGTGCCGTTCAACGTGCGGGTGATCGCCGCCACCTCGCGCGACCTGGCAGCCGGCATGCGTGAGGGCAAGTTCCGCGAAGACCTGTACTACCGGCTCAATGTGCTGCCAATCCGGGTGCCGCCGCTGCGCGAGCGGCGCAGCGACATTGCGGCGCTGGTGGAGGTTCTGACCGACGATGTGGCGCTGCGCGGCGGTTCGGTACCGCCGGAGGTCACCAGCGAAGCGCTGGAACTGCTGTGCGCGCAGGAGTGGCGTGGCAACATCCGGGAGTTGCGCAATGTGCTCGAGCAATGTGCGATGCGCAGCGACACCATGCGCATCGATGCGGACCTGCTGCGCAAGGTGCTGGCGGAGTCGGGCATCGATCTGCTGGCGCCCGCGTTGCCCGTCGTGCAAGCTGCGATGCCGATGCCGCCGCCGCTCGCGTTGTTGCGGCCGATGGCGGTACAGGTGGCGCAGCTCGAGCACGACGCGATCGCCGCGGCGCTGACGGCCACCAATGGCAACAAGCTGGCGGCGGCACGGATGCTCGGCATTTCCCGGGCAACCTTGTACCAGCGTCTGAATGAAACTGTATGAACTTCAGTCAAATGTCTGAACTTTGAACAAGTTAATTGCCTGATTTTTGAACATTGTTGGGTGCAACCTCAGTAATTCGTTAAATATCAAATACTTGCGAGATGGCATGAAGCGTGCAATCAGCCATGAGGTTCATTGCCACAACAATCAGGAGACTTTCATGCACCGTCGTTCGCTCGTTGCCCTGGCCAGCCTGGCCGCCATCACCGCCCTTGCCGTGGCATCGCCTGCGGCCATGGCGCAGAACAAGGAAGTCCGCATCGCCGTGATCGCCAGCAAGACCGGCCCGCTGGAGGCGTATGCCAAGCAGACCATCGTCGGCTTCAACATGGGTCTGAACTACGCCACCGGCGGCACCATGATGGTGGCGGGCAAGAAAATCGTCGTGCTCGAGAAAGACGACCAGGGCAAGCCCGACGTGGGCAAGAGCCTGTTGCAGGCAGCGTATGCAGACGACAAGGTCGACATTGCGGTCGGTCCGACTGCTTCACCGGTCGCACTGGCGATGTTGCCGGTGGCCGAGGAATACAAGAAGATCCTGCTGGTCGAACCCGCGGTTGCCGACTCCATCACCGGCGACAAATGGAACAAATACATCTTCCGCACCGGCCGCAACAGTTCGCAGGACGCCGCCTCCAATGCCGTGGCACTGGACGCACCAGGCAACGTGATTGCCATCCTGGCCAATGACAACGCATTTGGCCGCGACGGCGTGAAGGCCAGCAAGGAATTCACGAAGAAGGCCAAGATCGTCCACGAGGAATACCTGCCGGTGGGCACGACCGATTTCACGGCCGGCCTGCAGCGCATCATCGACAAGCTCAAGGACCAGCCGGGCAACAAGTACATTTCGGTGGCCTGGTCGGGCGCGCCGACACCGTTTGGCAAGATCGCCGACCTGGACCTGGAAAAGCGCTACGGCATCAAGCTGGCCACCGGCGGCAACATCCTGCCGGCCATGGTGGCGTACAAGCAGTTTCCGGGCATGGAGGGTGCGCTGTATTGCTACTTCGGCATTCCGAAGAACCCGGCCAACGATGCGATGGTGGCCCAGCATTACAGCCAGTTCAAGTCCCCGCCGGACTTCTTCACGGCCGGCGGCTTCTCGGCGGCCATGGCGGTGGTCACGGCGCTCAAGAAGACCAACGGCGACACCAACACCAACAAGCTGATCAGCACGATGGAAGGCATGAGCTTCGACACGCCCAAGGGCAAGATGACCTTCCGCAAGGAAGACCATCAGGCGATGCAAAGCATGTTCCACTTCAAGATCAAGGCCGACCCGGCGTTTGCCTGGGGCGTGCCGGAGCTGGTGCGCGAGATCAAGGCAGAAGACATGGATATTCCGATCCGCAACAAGCGCTGATCGTTTTCCTTCCTGTCGCAACGCGAAACCCGCGCATGGACATGCGTGGGAGGAGCGCATTGCCGCACATCGGCTGACACCTATGCTTCAAACCCGGGATCTGACGATCCGCTTCGGCGGCCACGTGGCTGTCAATGGCGTGAACTGCAGTTTTGCGCCAGGCACGCTGACGGCCATCGTCGGGCCAAACGGCGCCGGCAAGACGACCTATTTCAACCTGATCTCGGGGCAGCTCAAGGCCAGCGCCGGCAGTGTGATGCTGGGCGGCCGCGACATCTCGGCGCTGGGTGTCTCGGCGCGCACCCGTGCCGGTCTCGGCCGTGCGTTCCAGCTGACCAACCTGTTTCCCAATCTGTCGGTGCACGAGAACGTGCGACTGGCGGTGCAGGCCACCCGCGGGGGCCGGCACCGACGCGGCCTGAACCTGTGGAGTGTGTGGAGCGACCATGCAGGCTTGCTTGCGCGCACCGACGAGATTCTGGCCACGGTGGCGATGCAGGATCAGCAGGACGCCATCGTCGCGGGGCTGGCACACGGTGACCAGCGCAAGCTCGAGGTGGCGCTGCTGATCGCGCTCGAGCCGCAGGTTTTCATGTTCGACGAGCCCACCGCCGGCATGAGTGTCGACGAAGCGCCGGTGATCCTGGACCTGATCCGTTCCCTCAAGAAGGACAAGCGCAAGACCATCCTGCTGGTCGAACACAAGATGGATGTGGTGCGCGAACTGGCCGATCGCATCATCGTGCTGCACAACGGTCTGCTGGTGGCCGATGGCGATCCTGCCGAGGTGATTGCATCCAGGGTGGTCCAGGAGGCTTACCTCGGGGTGAACCCCGAGGACGCCTCCGCGCAGGATGACGCTCCCCCCCAACCCGGCCTTCCCCCTTCAGGGGGAAGGAGCAATACACGATGAGCACACCGCTATTGGCCTTGTCGGGTGTGCACACGCACATCGGGCCCTACCACATCCTGCATGGCGTCGATCTGGTCGTGCCCCGGGGCGAGGTGACGCTGCTGCTCGGTCGCAATGGCGCGGGCAAGACGACGACGCTGCGCACGATTCTTGGCCTGTGGCGTGCGTCCCAGGGCCGGCTGACGTTTGCCGGGCAGGACATCACGCAGTTGTCCACGCCCGAGATCGCCGAACGCAACATCGCCTACGTGCCCGAGAACATGGGTATTTTTTCCGACTTGACGGTGCGCGAGAACATGTTGCTCGCCGCGCGCAGTGCGGCCCGCGAAAGCCAGATGGACGGCCAGCGTCTGGAATGGATCTTCGGGCTGTTTCCGGCGGTACACAAGTTCTGGAACCATCCGGCCGGCAAGTTGTCCGGCGGCCAGAAGCAGATGCTGGCAGTGGCAAGGGCGATCGTCGAACCGCGCGAACTGCTGATCATCGACGAACCAAGCAAGGGCCTGGCACCGGCCATCATCAACAACATGATCAGTGCCTTCGCCGAGCTCAAGTCCACCGGCGTGACGATTTTGCTGGTGGAGCAGAACATCCGCTTTGCACAGAAATTGGGCGATACCGTGGCGGTGATGGACAACGGCAAGGTGGTACATGCCGGCAGCATGCAGGCCTTGTCCGACGATGCCGCGCTGCAGAAATCCCTGCTGGGGCTGGCCATATGAACAAGACCGATATCGACTGGAAGCCGCTGGCCCTGGTGCCGCTGCTGATGCTGCTGGTTGTTCCGCTGATCGGGTCGGCGTCGACCTGGCTCACGCTGACGGCAGCGGGGGTGGCGATGGGCCTGATCATCTTTGTCATCGCATCCGGACTGACACTGGTGTTCGGCCTGATGGACGTGCTGAACTTCGGCCATGGCGTGTTCATCACGCTGGGGGCTTTTGTGGCCACAGCGGTGCTCGGCTCCATGTCCGACTGGACGCAGTCGGCGCAGCTGTGGCGCAATCTGGTCGCCGTCGTGCCGGCCATGCTGGTGGCGATGATGGTGGCCGGCGCGGTTGGGCTGGCGTTCGAGCGCTTCATCGTGCGACCGGTGTACGGCCAGCATCTCAAGCAGATCCTGATCACGATGGGCGGCATGATCATCGGCGAGGAACTGATCAAGGTGATCTGGGGCCCACAGCAGATTGCACTGCCGCTGCCCGAGGGTCTGCGTGGTGCGATCCTGATCGGGGACGCGGCGATCGAAAAATACCGCCTGCTGGCCATGGTTGTCGGCCTGCTGGTGTTTGCTGCGCTGGCCTGGACCTTGAGCCGCACCAAGATCGGCCTGTTGATCCGCGCCGGTGTGCAGGACCGGGAAATGGTCGAGGCGCTGGGTTACCGGATCCGGCGCCTGTTCATCGGCGTGTTTGTCATGGGCAGTGCGCTGGCCGGCCTGGGCGGCGTGATGTGGGGCCTGTACCAGCAAAGCGTCACGGCGCAGATGGGTGCACATGTCAACGTGCTGATCTTCATCGTCATCATCATCGGCGGCCTGGGTTCGACCGGCGGCGCGCTGATCGGTGCGCTGCTGGTGGGCCTGATGGCCAACTACACCGGCTACCTGGCCCCCAAGGTCGCGTTGTTCTCCAACATCGCGCTGATGGCTGGCATCTTGTTGTGGCGTCCCCAGGGCGTCTATCCGGTGGCGAACCGATGACCCGCCCAAGGGAGAAGCTGACCATGCGCAACCGGATTCACGCCTTGCCTGCACAAGCCCGCATCCAACGGAGGGCTGCATGCTAGATCGCCTGTTGTCGAACGATCTGCCGCGCAGCCGTGTGCTGGCCATCCTGCTGGTGGCGCTGCTGGTGGCGCTGGCCTTTGCCCCGTTCATCTTTCCAGGTGTCAAGGCGCTCAACGTCGCGGCCAAGGTGCTGGTATTCGTGGTGCTGGTCTCCAGTTTCGACCTGTTGCTGGGTTACACCGGCATCGTCAGCTTCGCGCACACCATGTTCTTTGGCATCGGCGCCTACGGCATCGCCATTGCCAGCACGCGCATGGGGCCGGGATGGGACGCCTTGCTGGTCGGACTCGGTGCGGCGCTGTGCCTGTCGTTCGTATTGGCGCTGGTCATCGGCCTGTTTTCACTGCGGGTACGCGCGATCTTTTTTGCGATGATCACGCTGGCCGTGGCCTCGGCCTTCCTGACGCTGGCGTCGCAGTTGTCCGAATGGACCGGTGGCGAGGACGGACTCACGTTCAAGGCGCCGACGATCCTGCAGCCCAGTCACGAATTCCTGGAGCAGCCGTTCCTGGGGGTGTCGATCGACGGGCGCCTGCTGTCGTACTACGTGTTGTTCATCGTTGCGCTGCTGGTGCTGCTCACGCTGCTGCGCATCGTCAACTCGCCGTTTGGCCGGGTGCTGCAGGCGATCCGCGAAAACGAGTTTCGCGCCGAGGCCATCGGTTACCGGGTGGTGGTCTACCGCACGATTTCGAGCATCCTGTCGGCCCTGTTCGCCTGCGTGGCCGGGGCGATGCTGGCGGTCTGGTTGCGTTACAACGGGCCGGACACGTCGCTGTCGTTCGAGATCATGATGGATGTGCTGCTGATCGTGGTGATCGGCGGCATGGGAACCATGTACGGGGCGGCCATTGGCGCTGCGCTGTTCATGGTGGCGCAAAGTTACCTGCAGGATTTGTTGCGGCTGGGCAGCGAGGCGACCAGCAACCTGCCGTGGTTGTCATCCTTGCTGTCGCCGCAGCGCTGGCTGCTCTGGCTCGGCTTGTTGTTCGTGTTGTCGGTGTATTACTTCCCGACCGGTGTGGTGGGGCGGCTGCGCCTGCGCGCGGCGGCCCGGCTGGGCGCAAGGAGAGGCGCGTGAACGGCGCGACAGCCGTAGCGACGAAGCCGCAGGCTGCGGTGCCTGCCTCGCACTACATGCAGTGCGTCGGCCGCGAGATCCATTACACCGAATGGGGTGCCGGCAACAGCCGCACTGTGATCGCCTGGCACGGACTGGCACGCACCGGGCGCGACATGGACGAACTTGCCGCCTGGCTCAGCACTCCCGAGCGTGGATTCCGCGTGATCTGTCCGGATACGATCGGCCGTGGCCTGAGCCAGTGGAGCCCCGACCCCGAACGTGAATATTGCATGGCTTTTTATTGCGAGCTGGCAACCGCGCTGGTCGATCAACTGGGATTGGCGCAGTTTGACTGGGTCGGCACGTCGATGGGCGGATCGATCGGCCTGGTGGCAGCCGCCGGCCCGCTGCGCGGACGGCTGACCCGGCTGGTGCTCAACGACAACGGGCCGGAATTGGCCGCGGCGGCGATTACCCGCATCCGTTCGTATGCGGGCAATCCTTCGGCGTTTGCCACCGTGTCAGAACTCGAGCGGTATTTCCGGGCCGTTTACAAGCCGTATGGGCTGCTGACCGACGTGCAGTGGCGCCGGCTCGCCGAATCGTCGACCCGGCGCCTGCCCGATGGCCGCGTGACGCCGCATTACGATCCGGCCATGGTGCAGCAATTCAGTTGCCACCCCGATGACTACCTGCGCTGGAGCGAATACGACAGCCTGCAGATTCCGGTCTTGTGCCTGCGCGGTGAAAGCTCCGACCTGCTGCTGCCCGAGACGGCGTGCGAGATGGCGCGGCGCGGGCCGCGGGCACGGATCGAAACCATTGCCGGTTGCGGTCATGCCCCGGCGCTGAACGTGCCCGATCAGCTGGACCTGGTCACGGATTTCCTGTTTGACAGATCATCCCCGCACAAGGCTACGCCCTGAATCAGTCGCTCGGCCGTGCTTGCAGCCCGCGCAAGGACCGGTCAAGTGATGCGCACCTTGTCGTCACCGCTTTGAAGCCCGGGCTCACACGAACGTGGCGTGTCTGCTGACCGGTCCTGGCCTTTGCACCGAGCTTGGCGAGAGCTTTATGGAAAAACCGCGTAAGCGCCACCGCGCAAAGGCGCGATCGGGCGGCGCTGGATGACGATGGTCTGGTTGACATCCGGTTCACGCTGCCCGCAGGCGCCATACATCATCGATCGTTTCGCGTCGATGATGGCGCGGGTGTTGGCACTGGAACTTGCCGTCACTTCGTAGTCGCGCTTGGCACGCTGGCAGGCGAGGCTGTCGACACGCGCCAGCGACGGTTCGTCGGCCACAGTGGCTTGTGCCACCGATGGCGGCAATACTGCGTCCTGGTGCGCGATCCTGCGCTGACCCTCGACAGGTGCGGCGTCGTGACGCAGCAGGTTGGGCCGCGGGTCGACCGTGCCCAGTGCGTTTGGCCGAATCGACACCTTGCTGGCGCTCTCGGACTTCGCGCATGGCGCGTCTGTGTACTGGACTTTGCCGGACACCGACGTGCACTTGGTTGCATGTTGCGCTATCGCATGGGTGCCCATGCCCAGGGCCGCGCAGACGCACGCCCAGCGCAGCATCGTGCGGGAGATTCTCATTGTCATGGTCGCTTGCTCCAGGGTGGATCAGGCGATTGTCTATGGGCTCGGTAAACACCTTGTATGCGCGTCGTTACCGATCGTATCGGCGCAGGTCGGAAAAGGGCCAGTGAACATTGCCGCCTGGATACGTTTTGCAGTAAGCTGGCCGGTGAACAAGCATCGGGGGTCCGGCATGGCAGGTTTTGTCTGGATGACGCTGGGTCGGGGTTTGGGCATCTGCCTGGTCTTTCTTGCGCTGGGCTGCGGCATGGCGCTGCCGGCAGGCGCGCAAAACCTGCTCGACCACGATCAGGCCATACAAGCCTTGGTCGATGTCGAACCCAGCCAACGCCTGACGGGCATGTTGCGGCTGGCCGACATCGGTACGGCGGCTGACGCCAACGCGGTGCTGGTGTTGCTGCGCGATGCGGATCCCCGCCTGCGACAGCTGGCACTGCCACTGGTATGGGAGCTGTGGAGCCGCTCCGGCGACGCAGCCATCGACGCGCAGTACCAGCAGGCGATGGCCTCGATGCAGGCGGGTGAACTTCCCAAAGCGGTGCAGCAGTTCACGGCCATCATCACCAGCCGACCGGCGTTTGCCGAAGCCTGGAACAAGCGCGCAACCCTGTACTTCATGCAGGGCCAGTACGAACTGTCGATGAAGGATTGCGAGGAAGTCCTCACGCGAATTCCGCTGCATTTCGGCGCCTTGTCGGGTTATGCGCAGATGCTGGCCGAACGCGGTCAGCCCGAGCGCGCGCTGCAATACCTGCAGCGCGCCTATCGGGTGAATCCGAACATGGTCAACGCCAGCCTGATGATCGAGGAGTTGCGGCGCCAGATCGAGATCAGGCGCAAGCAGACGACCTGAGTGTCACGGTCTTCCCGGGGCGGTCGGGCTGCAGATGCAATGACGCTGGGAGACGGGAATATCTTGATCAGTGGTACAAACGGGCCCATGAAAATTGAAAAAGACACGGCCGTGACCCTGCGTTACAAGGTCACCGATGCGAATCGCCAACTGCTCGAAAACGGCGTTGACCCGATGGTCTATCTGCACGGTGGCTACGGCAACACCTTCGCCAAGATCGAAGCGGCGCTTGAAGGCCAGGTCAAGGGCTACCAGACCACGGTCGAGTTGCAACCGCAGGATGCGTTTGGTGAACGTGACGAGAGCCTGATGCAGACCATTGCCAAGAGTGAGTTTCCGCCCGGCGTCAAGGTCGGCGGAACACTCAAGGGCCAGGACGGCACCGGCCACGAGCGGGTTTTCACCGTACGCAAGATCAAGGGCGACAAGGTGATTCTGGACGGCAACCACCCGATGGCCGGAAAGACGCTGCGGTTTACCGTGCGGGTCGACGATGTGCGTGCCGCAACCGCGGTCGAGATCGAACACGGCCATGTGCACGGCGAGCACGGGCACCACCACTGATTCCCAGGGTCTGTTGCAGCCGCCTGTGATGCCGGCTGCGCGCACCGTTCATCCGGCTGTCGTTTCCCTTCGGACTGCGGTGCGACCCTGCTTGGGAGCGTCCCGGCGCGGGGCTCACGGCAACATCATGCCAAGGATCATGTAGTAGATCATCGCAACCATCACGGCCGACACCGGCACCGTGATCAGCCATGCGGCAACGATACGCGCCAGGGCCGAGCGTTTGACCAGTTCCTTGTGGTAGATGTTCTTGAGGCCCTCGTAATGGTGCCAAGAAATCTATCCTTGGCGGAGAACCCGTCGACTACGTACGCTCAATCGATCTTGGCGCCGGATGCCTTGACAACCTGGGACCATTTGCGGGTTTCGGCGGTAATGAACTGGCCCAACTGCTCGGGTGTTCCGCCAACCGGCTCGGCACCCAGGCCCTTGAAGCGCTCGATCACTTCAGGCTTCTTCAGGATCTTGTCGACTTCTGCCGACACCTTGTTGACGATGGCCGGTGGCGTGCCGGCCGGAGCCATCAGCACGAACCAGGATTCGGCCGCGTAGCCGGGCAAAATCGATGCAATCGTGGGCACGTCGGGCAACTGGGCGCTGCGCTTCTCGCCAGTCACGCCCAGTGCGATCAACTTGCCGGCCTTGATGTGCGGCATGGCCGAGGGCAGGTTGTCGATTGCCATCTGCACCTGGCCACCCATCAGGTCGACCAGCATCGGGCCGCTGCCCCGGTAAGGAATATGGGTCACGAATATCTTTGCGCCGCTCTTGAACAGTTCCGTCGACAAATGACCGGTTGTTCCATTGCCGGGTGAACCGTAGGACAAGGCGCCTGGTTTTGCCTTGGCCACCGAGATCAGTTCGGCGAGGTTTTTTGCGCCCACGGAAGGATTGACGACCAGCACGTTGGGTACGCGCACGACGAACGACACCGGCGCGAAGTCCTTGCCGGTGTCGTACGGCATCTTCGGGTACAGGAACTGGTTGATGGCCTGGGTGCCAGGGGTTCCCATCAGGAAGGTGTAGCCGTCGGGTGCCGAACGCGCCACCTCGCCGGCGCCGATATTGCCGCCCGCACCGCCCTTGTTGTCGACGACGACACTTTGTTTCAAGGCCTTGGTCAGTTCATCGGCGATCACGCGCGCCGTGATGTCGGTGGTGCCGCCTGCGGCAAATGGCACGACGATGCGCACAGGTTTGCTCGGGTAGTCGGCCTGCGCCAGCGCCGGTGCGCCGGTCACGATGGCAGCAGACAACAGCAGAAGTTTCCAGGGTTGGGTGTTGGTCATGGGGTTTCCTCAAAAAATCGGGTTGGGGCCTGCGAAAGCAAGGTTTCGGACGGCGCCAGGCCTGCACGGGTACATGCGTGGGTGAGGGCAATCATACGGTAGCGCCGGATCCGGCCGCGTGGGCCAGCGCAGGTGCAGTTGCGTGAATGCCGGCCGCAGCCTGCAGCCACAGTGCCAGGTTCATGTGTTTGCGCCACCTGCGCCCAGGATGCCTTTGGCGCGGTTATCGTATCGGACTTCAACTGGCTCAGAAGGTGGCAACAGACATGTCGGCGAATCCGCGTATCGCGATCAAAGGAGTGGAGCTTCATTTCGAGGGCGACCATCCGCGCACGGTCGTGATGGTCCATGGCTGGCCCGACAGCTACCGGCTGTGGGACACCACCGTGGTGGCACTCAAGGACCGCTACTGCTGCGTGCGTTTCACGCTGCCGGGTTTCGACACCGCTACTGCGCCGCGGATCACCTCGCTCGACGATATGTGCGAGTTGCTGCAGACCATCGTTGACCAGGTCAGCCCTGGTGCGCCGGTGACCTTGCTTCTGCACGACTGGGGCTGCATATTTGGCTACGAGTTTGCGGCGCGTTTTCCGGACCGGGTCAGCCGCATCGTGGCTGTCGACATCGGCGATTACAACTCCGATGCGCTGGCGCAGGCGCTGACGCCGGGCCAACGTGCCCGGGTGTTCGGTTACCAGTTCTGGCTGGCGCTGGCTTGGAAACTCGGTGGCAGCGCCGGCAACTGGATGACGCGCAAGATGGCGCGCTGGCTGCACTGCCGCACCGATCCGGGCCTGATCGGCTGGCAGATGAATTACCCCTACGCGATGCGCTGGTTCGGCAGTGCCGGTGGTTTGGGCCATGCCGCGCCGGTGCCGTCAAACCAGCCAATGCTGTACATCTATGGCGAACGCAAGCCGTTCATGTTCCATTCGTCGCAGTGGCTGGCAGCGTTGGCACAGCGGACCGATTGCGCCGCGCGTGCCTTTCGCACCGGACACTGGGTCATGGTTCAGCAGCCCGATGCATTCAACGAATGTGTACTGGCCTGGCTGCAGGCCACGGAGCTGCCACCAGCGTGAGGTGCGCTGGCCCCTATCGCTTTGCGCCCATGTCCAGTGCGCGCCGGCGCGAGGCGTCGCTCGCCTGCGGGTCTTCGGTGCCCGACGTCGGCCAGCCCTGCATGTGGCGTAGGGCCAAGTCGCTCAGTGCGCCAATCCATTGCGGCCGGTCGTTCAGGCAACCGATGAAATGAAACTCCTTGCCACCGGCGCGCAGGAACGCGTCCCGGGCCTCGATGCCAATTTCCTCCAGTGTCTCCAGGCAATCGCTGGTGAAGCCGGGGCAGACCACGTCGACCCTTTGCAGGCCTGCGCGGGCCAGCTTGACCAGGCTCGGTTCGGTGTAGGGCTGCAGCCATTTGGCACGTCCGAGCCGCGACTGGAAAGTGACCATGTAGTCGTCCTTGGCCAGGCCCAGCCGCGTCGCCAGCAGCCGCGCGGTCTTGTGGCATTCACAGTGGTAGGGGTCGCCCAGTGTCAGGTTGCGCTCGGGCAGTCCGTGAAAACTCATGACCAGCTTGTCACCACGGCCATTGGCCAACCAGGATGCGTGGATGTGTTTGACCAGCGCCTCTATGTAGGCCGGATCGTCATGGTAGTGATTGACAAAGCGCAACTCGGGGATATGGCGGGTGCGGGCTGCCCAAGCATAGACCGCGTCGAACACGCTGGCAGTGGTCGTGGCTGAATACTGCGGATAGGCCGTCAAAATCAGCACCCGGGTCGCGCCGTCGGCCTTGAGCGCATCGAGTTGCGTGGCAATCGATGGCTGGCCATAACGCATCGCATACCGCACCAATACCGGATGCCCGCGCTGGCCCAGCCATCCCTGCAGCAGCAAGGCCTGCTTTTCGGTCCAGACCCGCAGCGGCGAACCCTCGGGTGACCAGATGCTGGCATATTTGGCCGCCGACTTGGCCGGCCGAAAACGCAGGATGATCCCATGCAGGATCAGCCACCACAGCAGGCGCGGGATTTCCACCACCCGGTGGTCACTGAGGAATTCAGTCAGGTAACGGCGTACCGCGGGGGTCGTCGCTTCGTCGGGTGTGCCGAGGTTGCAATACAGCACGGCGGTGCGGGCACGCTGGCCATGGCTGAAGTCGGGCTCGGTCGCGAATCGGGATTTGGGCATGCTGTATTCTCCCGCAGCTATGCTGGATTTATTGCGCATCAAGGCCATTGGCCTGGACCTGGACGACACCTTGTGGCCGATCTGGCCTGCCATTTCGCGTGCGGAGGCGCAGATGGTGGCCTGGCTGGCCCAGCGGGCACCGGCAAGCGCTGCGGTATTTGCCGACCCGGTTCAGCGCCAGTCGCTGCGCGATGCGGTGGTGCAAAGCCGCCCGGACCTGGGCCATGACATGAGTGCCTTGCGTCGCGCGGCAGTGCGGGAGGCGCTCTTGCGCAATGGCGAGGACACGGCACTGGCCGAGCCGGCATTCGACGTGTTCTTCGAGCACCGGATGCGGGTCGAGTTGTATGCCGATGCCTTGCCGGCGCTGGTTTTCCTGGCATCGCGGTATCCGGTGATCGCGGTATCCAACGGCAATGCGGATGTCGGGCGTATCGGTATCGGCGCCCACTTCAAGGGGGATGTCAGCGCCCATCTGCTGGGTGTGGCCAAGCCCGATCCGCGGATTTTCCATGCGGCGGCGCAGGCCGCGGGTGTTGCGCCGCACGAAGTGCTGCACGTGGGGGACGATCCGGCGCTCGACGTGCTCGGCGGCCTGGCCGCAGGCATGCAGACGGTGTGGGTCAACCGGGAAGGGCGCGATTGGTGCCATGACGCGCAGCCGCACGCCAGCGTGCAAGACCTGCAGCAGCTGTGTGTGTTGCTGGGCCAGGCTGCCTGAGACCGATGCGTCACGCGTCTGTCATGGGGCTGCCACACAATCGGGGTTGACGCGCTGGCCACTGCCAGTGGCATCGGTCGATGGACTTCTATTGAGGAAAGCAAGCCAACATGTTTCGTCATAGCAGCAAAACCGCAGCCCGCTGGGGTCTGGCGCTGGCTTTCGGACTGTCGATGTTGTGCCAGCAGGCCGGCGCACAGCCATCGGCGGAAACCTACCCTGACAAGCCGGTGCGTATCGTCGTGCCGTTCGCGGCCGGCGCCGGTACCGACGCCATGGGGCGCCTGGTGGCGCTCAAACTCGCCGAGGTATTGGGTGGCAGTTTTCTGGTTGAAAACCGGACCGGCGCGTCCGGCGCCATCGGCACACAGTATGTGGCGCAACAAGCTGCCGATGGCTACACCTTGCTGCTGATCGCCTCGCCGTTCACCACGGTTGCGGCATCGCTGCCCAGTGCCGGATACGACCCACTGCGGCAGTTTGCGCCGGTCGGCATGATCGCCACCGGTCCGCTGGTATGGGCAGCCAACCCGAATCTGCCTGCCAGCAATATGCGCGAGCTGGTGAAGCTGGCCAAAGCCAGGCCTGGCGCGCTCAATTACGGATCGGCCGGAGCCGGTGGCGTCAACCACCTGGTGCTGGAACTGCTCAAGTCGCGCACCGGTACATTCATCACGCATATTCCCTATCGCGGCATTGCACCGGCCACGCTGGACATGATTGCCGGGCAGATCCAGATCGTGACCGGAACGATTCCGGCGCTGCTGCCGTTCATCAAGGACGGCCGCGTCAAGCCGCTGGCGGTGACCAGTGCCAAGCGTTCCAGCGCCTTGCCCGACGTGCCCAGCATGGCCGAGTCCGGCCTGGCCGGTATCGACGTGGTCAACTATTTCGCGCTGATGGCGCCAAGCGGAACACCGGTGGCGATCATTGACAGGCTCAACGCCGCCATTGCCAAACTCGTGGCCATGCCCGACGTGGTGGCACGGTTTCGCGCCGATGCCGTCGAGGCCGCACCGGGTTCGCCGGCCATGCTGGGGCAGTTCATCGAGGCGGACTACCGTGGCTGGCGCAACCTGGTGCGCAGCCAGAAGCTGATCATCGAATAGCCGCCGTCGCGCTGCGTACCGCGCCCTCCAGCGTGGACGGGTAGGGCCCGTCCACATAGTCGGCGCAGGCCCGCAGGCCAACGGCGATATCCATCGGCGGGCGCACCAGGGCGGGTGTGCATGCGATGGTGGCGCGTTTCTCGACGACAGTCTGCACCGCCTGCAGGTCCAACCCGAGTTGCGCCTTTGCCTGCTGCAGCACCTGCGCCTGCAATTGTTCGCGCGAACCCCGGCTGGCACTGATGACGAAAGCCAGCAATCCGGCCGGTCCGCCAAGCTGCCCGCGGTCGAATACGAACTGTGCCGGCCAGACCTGGCCGGCTGTTTGGCCGGGTCGCAACGCCAGCATCGGTTGGGCGAGTGCAGCGCCAACGCCCCAGGCATAGACCGTGGCGATCGGCATGTGCTGCAGAGCACTCGCCGCAGCCAGCCATAGCCGTGCCGATGCCTGTATCGGTAGCGGCCAGCGGGGCAGGCAGGAGTGCAGCAGCTGCTGTGCCTCCGGCGCCGCCGTGGCCAGCAGCACCCGGTCGCAGGTTTCGCCTTCGACCTTCCAGTGCGCGTCTTCGCGCTCCAGTCGTCCGACCCGGACACCGACGTGCACGGTGGCCCCATGCTGCGCCAGCCATAACGCTGCGCGGGCCGGGAACAGGGCCGAGAGGTCGGTCGTGGGCAACAGCAGGTGCGAGCTGCCGCTGCCGCCGAACATCGCGTCCTGCATCACGCGCAGGAATACCTGCCCACTGGACTCGGCGGCCGCGCTGTTCAGGGCTGACACACACAGTGGCTCGATCAGCTCGGTCAATACCCGTGGGGTCAGGTCGCGGCAGACGTCGGCGACCGACTGCCTGGCCTCGCATTGAAAGCTCTCCAGTCGCCAGCGCAAGACCTGCAGCACCAGGGCCAGCTTGTCACGGTAATGCCAGCCACGCGCTGTCACGATGCCCGCCAGTGCATCGAAGGGTGCCGGCCAGCGCGGGAAGCGGATGCCGCCACCGTCGGAGAAACGCATGTTCAGCGGCTGGCGCAGCAGTGCCTGCGCCGGGTCGACACCGACC
Organism: Rhodoferax sp.; assembly: GCA_018063505.1. GTDB lineage: Bacteria > Pseudomonadota > Gammaproteobacteria > Burkholderiales > Burkholderiaceae_C > CAISIP01. Next base: position 56,417 of record JAGPBF010000001.1, on the reverse strand, counting down.
AGCGCCATCAGGCGCAGGCATTCGCGGTAGGCGCCGATCAGGATATGCTGGCCGTTGTCCAGAACCACGGTGCTACCGTCGGGCAAGGTCGCCGCCAAGGCGCGAGCCCGGCCGCCCAGGGTGCGTGAGGCCTCCCACAGTGTCACCTGATGGCCGGCCTGCACGGCGGAGACGGCCGCCGCCATGCCGGCCCAGCCACCACCGACAATCGCCATCTTCATGGTGCGCGCAGCGCGCCTGCGCCGCACCGGGTCAGGGCCTCAGACACGTCCGAGCGCCTGTACCCGCCAGGCCAGCCAGAACTTGCGCAGCGGCGTGAGGCTGACCCGCTGGTGCAACACGGCAAAGTCATCGCGCTCGATCTCGCGCAAGAGCGTGCGGTAGATGCTGGCCATCATCAGGCCGGGTTTTTGCGCACGGCGGTCGGCGTCGGGCAGCAGCGCAAAAGCCTCCTCATAGAACCGATGGGCACGCCGGGCCTGGAACTGCATCAGCCGGACGAAGCGCGCGCGGAACTCGGTGTCCGAGGGGCGCTTGAGGATTTCGTGTGCCTTTACGTCAAATTGCTGCAGTTCGTCGACCGGCAGGTAGATCCGGCCACGCATCGCGTCTTCACCGACATCGCGGATGATGTTGGTCAGCTGCAGTGCCAGGCCCAACTTGTGGGCGTATGCCGTCGTGCCTGGGGCACTCTGACCGAAGATCGACGCGGCAACTTCGCCGACAACTCCGGCCACCAGATGGCAGTACTGCTGCAGCGCCGGGAAATCCAGGTAGCGGGTCTGCTGCAAATCCATCTGGCAGCCATCGACAACGGCCAGCAGGTGGCGTGCCTCGATGCCGAACCGGGGTGCCAGTGGCATCAGGGCCTGGGTTACCGGATGGCTGGGCTGGCCGGCGAACGATTGCGCCACCTCCGAGCGCCACCAGGCCAGCTTGGTCGCCGCCACGCCCGGATCGACCATGTCGTCAACGACGTCGTCGACTTCTCGGCAGAACGCATAAAACGCGGTGATGGCGGCGCGGCGGGGTTTGGGCAGGAACAGAAAGGCGTAGTAGAAACTGCTACCTGATGCGGCAGCCTTCTGCTGGACGTAATCCTGCGGCGTCATGGCTGCAGCCTCGGTTCGGAACGCGTCGATGGGGAGCAGGGCATGCTTGCAGGGCGCATCAGGTCGGCTCCGCCATGCGCGCCTGGCCCGGGCCGAAGGCGCGCCAAAGCAATAGGGGCACATCGCGTTTGCCCAGCCGCGGCCGTTGGCGCCAGCTGGCATGGTCGATGGCGGCGAGCTTGTCCAGGATGCGCAGACCACCTTGAACCACCAGGCGCAACTCCCATCCGGCGCGGCCTGCCAGCTGATACGCCAGCGGCGCACCTTGCAGCATCAGGGCTCGCGCCTGCGCGGCGTAGTCCTGCACCATGCGACTGGCTGCGGCATGCGGCTGGTCGCATTGCAGGGCGGCATCGGTCACGCCATGCCGCGCCATTTGCGCCACGCTGGGATACCAGCGGCCGCGTTCGATGTCGCGTCCCAGGTCCTGCCAGAAATTGATCAGTTGCAACGCGGTGCAGATCTGGTCGCTGCGGCGCAGCGACGCGGCGTCCTGGATGCCGTACAGGTGAAGCAATAGCCGGCCCACCGGATTGGCCGACAGGCGGCAATACGCGAGCAATTCGGCGTCGGTCTGGTAGCGTTGTGCCGCTGCGGTATACCGCACGTCTTGCTCGAAGGCATCGAGCAGATTGGCCAGCAAGGCCAGTGGCAGGTTGTAGTGCCGGATCATCGGGCCCAGGTTGGCAAAAATCTGTGGCCAGCGTTCGCTGGTGTGCTGGCTGCGACTGGCGCGGTGCAGGTCTTCGCGCATGTGCGCCAGCGCCGCCAGGCGGCTTTCGGCCGTGGCCTGGCCTTCGTCGGCAATATCGTCCGCGGTCCGGGCAAACCAGTAGATGGCGGCGATCGGGGCGCGCAATGCGGGCGGGCAGAACCAGGAGGCCACCGGGAAATTTTCATAGTGCTCGGCGGGTGGACGGTAAGTGCTGGCGGGACTGTTCACGCGGGCATTGTCGCTTGACAAAGTGCAGCTATTCCCCTAGATTACTGACCAACTAGTCATTAATACTTCTGCGCGTCGATCGGCGCAAACCACCATGCGAATATTGCCTTTCAGAGGGCTGGCCATTGTTCTGGCGCCAGCCCTCGCCCTGGTTGTGGCCTCGTGCTCACGTCCGACGGCTGCGCCGGAGCCGGTGCGTGCCGTCAAGCTGATGACCGTGCAGGTGGGGCAGATGCATGCGCAGCCCGAGTTTGCCGGCGAGGTGCGCGCACGTACCGAGTTGCGCCTGGGTTTTCGGGTTGCCGGAAAGATCCTGCGCCGTCCTGCCGAGATCGGCCAACGGGTCAAGCGGGGTGATCTGCTGGCCCAGCTCGACCCGCAGGACCTGCGTCTGGCCACGCAGGCGGCGCAGGCCCAGGTGACGCAGGCGCAGACCAGCCGCGACCTGGCGGTGAACGAGTTGCAGCGGGCGCAGTCATTGAAGGAGCAGAATTTCATCAGTGGTGTCGAGGTCGACCGTCGCCAGGCGACTTTGAACGCGGCCCAGGCGCAGGTGGCACAGGTGCAGGCGCAACTCAAGGCACAGTCGAACCAGTCAGGGTACAGCGATCTGGTCGCGCCGATGGCGGGTACCATCACCGCAGTGGAAGCCGAACCGGGGCAGGTGGTGGCAGTCGGTGCACCGATCGTGCGTATTGCCCAGGATGGTCCGCTCGATGTGTGGTTTTCGGTCCCCGAGAGCAGCATCGCGGCCATCGGCGTGGGCAGCGCCGCCCAGGTCCGCGTCTGGTCGACCGGCGCCGTCTACCAGGGCTCGGTGCGCGAAAAAGGTGCGCTGGCCGATCCGGTGACGCGCACTTTTCAGATCAAGCTGGCATTGGAGCCCGATGTGCGACTGCCGCTGGGTTCGACCGTGACGGTGATTGCGCGCGACCTCTCGAGCAAGGGGCAGGCGGTGATCAAGCTGCCGACCAGTGCGCTCAAGCAGGATGCCAGTGGATCGGCCGTATGGGTGCTGGAGCCGGCCAGCATGACGCTGCGTTCGCAACCGGTGCAGCTGGTGGCAGCCGACGGCAACGAGGTGGTGGTGGCCAGCGGCCTGGAGCCGGGCATGCAGGTCGTGATTGCCGGTGTCCATGTGCTGACGCAAGGGCAGAAGGTCAGCATTTACCGTCCGGTGGCGCAAGCAGCCACCGATGCTGCAGTTTCGGCGACCCCGGCACCAGCCCGCTGAATCTGCCATGGCGCAAGTCAATCCCAAGCCCGGGTTCAATCTCTCCAGGTGGGCGCTGGAGCATGCGGCACTGACGCGGTACCTGATGGTGGTGCTGATGCTGCTCGGCACGGCGGCCTATTTCCAGCTGGGGCAGGACGAGGACCCGCCGTTTGCATTCAGGGTCATGGTGGTGCGGGTGTTCTGGCCGGGCGCCACGGCACAGCAGATGGCCGAGCAGGTGACGGACAGGATCGAGCAGACGCTGCAGGAAGTGCAGGGCGCAGATCGGATCCGCAGTTACTCGAAACCCGGTGAGTCGCTGATCGTGTTCGAGCTCAAGGATTCGACCCGTGCATCGGACGTGCCCAATGCCTGGTACACCGTGCGCAAACGTGTCGGCGACATGGCCGGGAGCTTGCCCGCTGGCGTGCGCGGACCATTCTTCAACGACGATTTCGGCGATGTCTACGGTGTGATCTATGCGCTGCAGGCCGACGGATTCAGCAATGCCGAGGTCAAGACCTTCGCCGACGATGTTCGCCAGCAACTGCTGCGCGTGCCCGATGTGAACAAGGTCGAGCTGTTCGGCGCTCAGGACGAGAAGGTCTTCGTCGAGATTTCGCAGAAACGCCTGGCCCAGCTCGGCCTGGACATGAACCAGGTGCTGGCGCAGCTCAATCAGCAAAACGCGGTGGAGAGCGCCGGTGTGGTGCAGACACCGCTGGACACGGTGCAGGTGCGGGTAGCCGGCCAGTTCAACTCGCTGGCGCAGTTGCGCGACATGCCGATCCGCGGCGCCTCGGGCAAACTGATCCGTTTGTCGGATATCGCGTCGGTGACCCGCGGCTACGCAGATCCGCCGCAGGTCCGGGTGCGGCACCAGGGTCAGCAGGTGATCGCGCTGGGTGTCTCGATGACCAAGGGCGGCGACATCATCGCGCTGGGCAAGGCGCTCCGGCTGACGACGCAACGCATCGAAGGCCAGCTGCCGGCCGGGATGAGCCTGGTGCAGTTGCAGGACCAGCCGCGTTCGGTGTCGCGTTCGGTCAACGAGTTCGTCGCCGTGCTGATCGAGGCGATCCTGATCGTGCTGGCCGTGAGTTTCATCAGCCTGGGCCTGCACCGGCGTGAGGGAACGCCGCCGTGGTACCGCCGCTACTACATCGACATGCGCCCGGGGCTGATCGTGGCGATCACGATTCCGCTGGTGCTGGCGGTCACCTTCATCGGCATGTATTACTGGGGCATCGGTCTGCACAAGATCTCGCTGGGCTCGCTGATCATCGCGCTGGGCCTGCTGGTCGATGACGCCATCATTGCGGTCGAAATGATGGTGCGCAAGATCGAGGAGGGGTACGACAAGGTGCGTGCCGCCACCTTTGCCTATGAAATCACCGCGATACCGATGCTCACCGGCACCTTGATCACGGCGGCGGGCTTCCTGCCCATCGGCATTGCCCGATCGGTCACGGGCGAGTACACCTTTGCGATTTTTGCAGTCACCGTGCTGGCCCTGGTCGTGAGCTGGCTGGTGTCGGTGTATTTCGTGCCCTACCTGGGCACCTTGTTGCTCAAGGCGCCAGCGCACCTGCGCCATCAGCCGCCGCTGGAGGGCGCTGATCTGCAGGCGCTGGAAGCGCTGGAGGTGAATGCTGTCCATGCGCGAACGGTACGCGTCAACGTGGTGGCACATGGCACACGCGCCGCCGAACCGCATGAGAGTTTCGACAGCCCGTTCTACCACCGCTTTCGCAGCGTGCTGCAGTGGTGTCTGCGTTTTCGCTGGATCACGATTGGTGCCACGCTGCTGATCTTTGCCTTGGGCATCGTCGGCATGGGCCGGGTGCAGCAGCAATTCTTCCCCGATTCGAGCCGGCCGGAAATTCTGCTCGACCTCTGGTTCCCGGAGGGTACATCGATCGTCGCCAACGACGCGGTGACGCAACGCGTCGAGAAGCGGCTACTGGCAGAGCAGGGGATTGCCAGCGTCAGCGCCTGGATCGGGTCGGGTGTGCCGCGGTTCTATCTGCCGATGGACCTGGTATTTGCGCAGTCCAACGTGTCGCAATTGATCGTGATACCCAAGGACTTGAATGAGCGCGAAGCATTCAGGGTCAGATTGCCGGCGTTGATGGCGCAGGAGTTTCCGGAGGTGCGTGCCCGCATCAAGCTGCTTCCCAACGGGCCGCCGGTGGCGTATCCGGTGCAGTTCCGGGTTGTCGGGCCGGAGCCGTTCGCACTGCGCGAGCGCGCTGACGAGGTCAAGGCCGTGCTGCGCGAGAACAGCAATATGCGGGGTGTCAACGACAACTGGAACGAGTTCGTCAAGGTGCTCAGGCTCGACGTCGACCAATCCAAGGCACGGGTGCTTGGCGTGACCAGCCAGGCGATCGCGCAGTCATCGCGCACCATTCTGAGCGGGTCCACGATCGGGCAGTACCGCGAGGGTGACAACCAGATCGACATCGTGTTGCGCCAGCCGCTGGACGAACGGGCCCACCTGACCGATCTCTCCGACGCCTATCTGCCCTCGAGTTCGGGCCAGGCCATCCCGATGCGGCAACTGGTACGGCCGTCGCTGGCCTGGGAGCCGGGCGTGTTGTGGCGCGAAAACCGCGACTACGCGATCACCGTGCAGGGCGACATCGCCGAAGGCCTGCAGGGCGCCACCGTGAGCGGGCAGTTGCTGCCGCAATTGCGGGCATTGGAAGCCCGCTGGGCCGACAACGGTGCCAGTGCCTATCGCATCGACGTGGCTGGCGCGGTGGCAGAGAGCAGCAAGGGATCGGCGTCGATCGTGGCCGGCGTACCGATCATGTTGTTCATCACCTTCACGCTGCTGATGTTGCAACTGCACAGCTTCAGCCGCGCGATGCTGGTGTTCCTGACCGGCCCGCTCGGAATTGCCGGCGTGGCTGCTGCATTGCTGCTGTTCAACCGGCCATTCGGATTCGTCGCCCTGTTGGGCGTGATCGCGTTGATGGGCATGATCCAGCGCAATTCGGTGATCCTGATCGATCAGATCGAGCAGGACCGCGCCGCCGGCATCGATGCCTGGGATGCGATTGTGGAGAGCGCCGTGCGCCGGCTGCGGCCGATCGTGCTGACGGCCGCTGCTGCGGTGCTGGCGATGATCCCCTTGTCGCGTTCGGTGTTCTGGGGGCCGATGGCGGTTGCGATCATGGGCGGTCTGGTGGTTGCCACCGTGCTGACGCTGCTCGCATTGCCGGCCATGTACGCGGCCTGGTTCCGTGTGCAAAGGGCCCCGGCGGCCACAGGTTAAAATCGCGGGCTGACGAATTTCGTAGGGGCGGCCATGTCGGTCACCCCTATTTGTTTTCAGGCGCGGGTGGCGAAATTGGTAGACGCACCAGGTTTAGGTCCTGACGTCCGCAAGGATGTGGGGGTTCGAGTCCCCCCCCGCGCACCAGGATGACAGGCTGGCGGACAGGTTTGGGCGAATCGCCATCGAATCTGTTCGCAAATATTCTGGCCCTGGTTCAAGACAACTTGGTTTGACCGGCGGCGCGTTCGCCCATGACATATTAGGAGAAGCAACATGGCTGTTACTGTGGAAACCCTTGAGAAGCTGGAACGCAAGATGACCCTGACCTTGCCGGTCACGGCAATCCAGTCCGAAGTCCAGTCGCGACTCAAGCGCCTGGCAAAGACCGTCAAGATGGACGGTTTCCGTCCGGGCAAGGTGCCGATGACGGTCGTGGCCCAGCGTTATGGATATTCGGTTCATTACGAGGTGATGAACGACAAGGTCGGCGAGGCCTTCTCCAGTGCCGCCAACGAGGCCAACCTGCGGGTTGCCGGCCAGCCGCGCATCACCGAGAAGGAAGGCGCGCCTGAAGGTGAAATGGCTTTCGATGCGGTTTTCGAGGTGTTTCCCGAGGTCAAGCTCGGTGACCTGGCCAGCGCCGAAGTCGTCAAGCTCTCGTGCGACGTGTCGGACGCAGCAATCGACAAGACGCTCGATATCCTGCGCAAGCAGCGCCGCACGTTTTCGCAGCGTCCCCAGGACGCCGCCGCGCAGCTGACCGACCGTGTCACCGTGGACTTCGAAGGCAAGATCGACGGCGAGCCGTTCGAGGGTGGCAAGGCCGGCGACTTCCAGTTCGTCCTGGGTGATGGCCAGATGCTCAAGGAGTTCGAAGATGCCACCACCGGCATGAAGAACGGCGAGAGCAAGACTTTCCAGCTGGCCTTCCCGGACGATTACCACGGCAAGGACGTGGCCGGCAAGACAGCCGATTTCATGGTGTCGGTCAAGAAGATCGAAGCCGCCCACCTGCCGGAAGTGAACGAACAACTGGCCAAGTCGCTGGGCATCGAAGAGGCCACCGTCGACGGTCTGCGCGCCGACATCCGCAAGAACCTGGAGCGGGAAGTCAAGTTCCGCCTGTTGTCGCGCAACAAGCAGGCCGCCCTGGATGCACTGGCCGCTGTGGCCGAGCTCGACCTGCCCAATGCCAGCGTGCAATCCGAACTCGCGCGCCTGATCGAGAATGCCCGCGCCGACCTCAAGCAGCGTGGGGTCAAGGATGCCGACAAGGCACCGATCCCGGAAGAAATTTTCCGCCCGCAGGCCGAGCGCCGCGTACGTCTGGGCCTGGTGGTGGCCGAATTGGTCCGTACCCAGGAACTGAAGGCGCGTCCGGAGCAGATCAAGGCCCATATCGACGAACTGTCCGCCAGCTACGAAAAACCGGCCGAAGTGGTGCGCTGGTACTACAGTGACAACAAGCGCATGTCCGAGGTCGAGGCGATCGTCATCGAGAACAACGTGACCGAGTACATTCTGGCCGGCGCCAAACTGACCGAAAAGCCGATCGAATTTGACGATCTGATGGGGCAGGGCTGATCCGGCACCGGGCAATTCCCTTTTGACCAAGGCTTGCAGTTGCTTTGCCCGGCCCCATTTGCAATCGTGCAACCGACCGGGTTGCGGCAGTCCGATTTGGAGACGATATGAATTTTATTGACAACTCTCAGCAGCCCCAGGGCCTTGGCATGGTGCCGATGGTGATCGAGCAGTCCGGGCGCGGAGAGCGTTCGTACGACATCTACTCGCGCCTGCTCAAGGAGCGCGTGATCTTCCTGGTGGGTCCGGTCAACGACCAGACTGGCAACCTGATCGTGGCGCAGCTGCTGTTCCTGGAGAGCGAGAATCCCGACAAGGACATCTCGTTCTACATCAACTCGCCGGGCGGCTCGGTGTCGGCTGGCATGGCCATCTTCGATACGATGAACTTCATCAAGCCCGATGTGTCGACGCTGTGCACCGGCTTTGCGGCCAGCATGGGTGCATTCCTGCTGGCAGCTGGCGCCAAAGGCAAGCGGTTTTCGCTGCCGAACTCCAAGGTCATGATTCACCAGCCTTCTGGCGGAAGTCAGGGCCAGGCCACCGAGATCGAGATCCAGGCGCGCGAGATCCTCAAGACGCGTGAGCAGCTCAACAAGATCCTGGCCGAGCGCACCGGCCAGCCGCTGGAGCGTATCGCCCGTGATACCGAGCGCGATTACTACATGTCGGCGGACGAGGCCAAGGATTATGGCGTCGTCGACCAGGTCATCAGCAAACGCGCTTGAGGTCCGGCGGTTGCCCACTTCTGGCACTGACCGGGTTTTGATCCGGCGCTTGCCGTCCGACCGGGCCTGTGCCCGGCGATTGCCGTTTGCCGTCGGTATTTCGGTATCATGGCGACACCATCCGAAAAGGGTTTGATTTCATGGCCGAGAAAAAAGGCACATCCAGCGAGAAGACGCTTTACTGCTCGTTCTGTGGCAAAAGCCAGCACGAGGTGAAGAAGCTGATTGCCGGCCCTTCGGTATTCGTCTGTGACGAATGCATCGAGCTGTGCAACGAGATCATTCGCGACGAGCTGCCTGCCGGAGCGGTCGCCAAGGACGCCAAAGGCGAACTGCCTTCCCCGTCCGATATCAAGGCCAACCTCGACAGCTACGTGATTGGCCAGGAGCCGGCCAAACGCACGCTGGCGGTGGCGGTCTACAACCACTACAAGCGCTTGCGCCACAAGGAAAAGGCCAAGAAGGACGATGTCGAGCTGGCCAAGAGCAACATCCTGCTGATCGGCCCGACCGGCTCGGGCAAGACGCTGCTGGCCCAGACCCTGGCGCGCATGCTCGACGTTCCGTTCGTGATGGCCGATGCCACCACGCTGACCGAAGCCGGTTACGTGGGCGAAGACGTCGAGAACATCGTGCTCAAGCTGTTGCAGAGCTGCAACTACGATGTCGAGCGTGCACAGCGCGGCATTGTCTACATCGACGAGATCGACAAGATTTCGCGCAAATCCGACAACCCGTCGATCACCCGTGATGTGTCTGGCGAAGGCGTGCAGCAGGCGCTGCTCAAATTGATCGAAGGCACCATGGCCAGCGTGCCGCCACAAGGCGGGCGCAAGCATCCGAACCAGGATTTCGTGCAGGTCGACACCACCAACATCCTGTTTATCTGTGGCGGCGCATTCTCCGGGCTGGAGAAGGTCATCGACAACCGTACCGAGTCGTCGGGTATCGGCTTCGGTGCGCCGGTCAAGAGCAAGGCCCAGCGCAGCCTGACCGAGGTCTTCAAGGACGTGGAGCCGGAAGATCTGATCAAGTTCGGCCTGATTCCCGAACTGGTCGGTCGGATGCCGGTGGTTGCCACGCTGGCGGAGCTGAGCGAAGACGCGTTGGTGCAGATCCTGCTCGAACCCAAGAACGCGCTGGTCAAGCAATACGCCAAGCTGTTCTCGATGGAGGGCGTTGATCTGGAGATTCGACCTACAGCGCTCAAGGCCATCGCCCGCAAGGCGCTTGCACGCAAGACCGGTGCGCGCGGACTGCGCTCGATCCTGGAGCAATCGCTGATCGATACGATGTTCGACCTGCCCACCACAGCCAATGTCGAGAAGGTGGTGGTCGATGAGTCGACGATCGAAGAAAACAAGCCGCCGTTGCTGGTTTACCGGGAACTCGCCAAAAAGGCCTGAATCCGACCAGTGATCGTCTGATCTGGCAGGTATTCGTTCCGGCTGGGCTGTCACCGGCTGTTTGTACGCAATTCATAATGGCAGCAGCTTGAAATCAGCGCTGCACCAACCATGTTGAATTGGTAACCACTAAAAGGTCTCTCATGTCTGGATCCACCATACTCTCCTCTGTGCCGATCGACCTGCCATTGTTGCCATTGCGCGATGTGGTCGTGTTCCCGCACATGGTCATACCGCTGTTCGTCGGCCGTCCCAAGAGCATCAAGGCGCTCGAGGCTGCGATGGAGTCGGAGCGGCGCATCATGCTGGTGGCCCAGAAAGCAGCCGCCAAAGACGATCCACTGGTTTCCGACATGTTCGATGTCGGCTGCGTCTCGACCATCCTGCAGATGCTCAAACTGCCCGACGGCACCGTCAAGGTGCTGGTCGAAGGCCAGCAACGCGCCACGGTCAACAAGATCGAGGAGGGTGAATCCCACTTCTCGGCCAATGTGACGCCGGTGCAGCCGGTGGTCGATGGCCCCGCAGCCACACGGGGCCAGGCCAGCGAGATCGAAGCCCTGCGCCGCGCCGTGATGCAGCAGTTTGACCAGTACGTCAAACTGAACAAGAAGATCCCGCCGGAGATCCTGACCTCGATCTCCAGCATCGACGATCCTGGCCGTCTGGCCGATACCATCGCTGCCCATCTGCCACTCAAACTCGAGAACAAGCAGGCCGTGCTTGGCCTTGCCAGTCCGAAAGACCGGCTGGAGAACCTGTTCGAACAGATCGAGCGCGAGGTCGATATCCTCAATGTCGACAAGAAGATCCGTGGCCGCGTCAAGCGCCAGATGGAGAAGAACCAGCGCGACTTTTACCTCAACGAGCAGGTCAAGGCGATCCAGAAGGAACTGGGCGAGGGCGAGGATGGCGCCGATATCGACGAGATCGAGAAAAAGATCAAATCCGCGCGCATGCCCAAGGATGCCTTGAAGAAGGCCGAAGGCGAACTCAAGAAGCTCAAGCTGATGTCGCCGATGTCGGCCGAAGCGGCAGTCGTGCGCAACTACATCGATGTGCTGACCGGCCTGCCCTGGAGCAGCAAGACCAAGATCAAGCACGACCTGGGCAATGCCGAGGGTGTGCTCAATGAAGACCACTTCGGCCTTGACAAGGTCAAGGACCGCATCCTGGAATACCTCGCGGTGCAACAGCGTGTCGACAAGGTCAAGGCGCCGATTCTGTGCCTGGTCGGCCCGCCGGGCGTGGGCAAGACCTCGCTGGGACAGTCCATTGCCAAGGCGACGGGCCGCAAATACGTGCGCGTGGCACTGGGTGGCATGCGTGATGAAGCCGAGATCCGTGGCCATCGCCGCACCTATATTGGTGCGATGCCTGGCAAGGTACTGCAAAGCCTGTCCAAGGTGGGCACCCGCAATCCGCTGTTCCTGCTCGACGAGATCGACAAGCTGGGTACCGATTTCCGTGGCGACCCGTCCAGTGCATTGCTCGAGGTGCTCGATCCGGAGCAGAACCACAAGTTCGGCGACCACTATGTCGAGGTCGACTTCGACCTGAGCGATGTGATGTTCGTGGCGACCTCCAACTCGATGAACATCCCGCCCGCGCTGCTCGACCGGATGGAGGTGATTCGCCTGTCGGGTTACACCGAGGATGAAAAAACCAATATCGCGATTCGTTACCTGTTGCCCAAGCAGTTGAAGAACAACGGTGTCAAGGAAAACGAACTCGCGATCGGCGAGGCCGCAGTGCGTGACATCGTGCGTTATTACACCCGTGAGGCCGGTGTGCGTTCGCTCGAGCGTGACCTGTCCAAGATCTGCCGCAAGGTGATCAAGGGCCTGCAGCTCAAGAAGATGACGGCGCCGGTGGTCGTGACCCCGGACAACCTGAACGATTTCCTGGGCGTGCGCAAGTACACCTACGGGCGCGCCGAAGACAACAACCAGGTCGGCCAGGTGGTCGGGCTGGCGTGGACCGAGGTCGGTGGCGATCTGCTGACGATCGAGGCCGCGGTGATGCCGGGCAAAGGCGTCATCACCCGTACCGGTTCACTGGGCGACGTGATGAAGGAGTCTGTCGAGGCGGCCCGTACCGTGGTGCGCAGCCGCGCTGCCCGGCTCGGTATCAAGGACGCGGTGTTCGAAAAGAAGGACATCCATATCCACGTGCCCGATGGTGCGACGCCCAAGGACGGTCCGAGCGCTGGCGCAGCGATGACGACGGCCTTTGTCTCTGCCTTGACCGGCATTCCTGTGCGGGGAGATGTGGCGATGACTGGCGAGATCACGCTGCGCGGTGAAGTGACGGCTATCGGTGGTCTCAAGGAGAAGCTCCTGGCCGCTTTGCGCGGTGGCATCAAGACAGTGCTGATACCGGAAGAAAACGCCAAGGACCTGCAGGACATTCCCGAAAACGTGAAGAATGGACTCGAGATCATCCCGGTGCGCTGGATCGACAAGGTGCTTGAAGTGGCGCTGGTCCGGATGCCGGTGCCATTGACCGAAGAAGAGATCGCCGCAGCAGCAGCGGCGTCGTCAACGGTGCCGGTCGTCGTGGCTGCGACACGCACAGACGGGGAGCGTTCGATCAAGCATTGAGGCCGGCCAAAATCGGGACCTGCGCGAATGAAAAAATTGCGCGGGCCGGACGATATGCCCTAAAAGTTGTTATATACTTCGGGGCTTGAAACGCGGGAATAGCTCAGTTGGTAGAGCGCAACCTTGCCAAGGTTGAGGTCGAGAGTTCGAGACTCTTTTCCCGCTCCACATTCCATAAAAAGGGAAGCCCAGGCTTCCCTTTTTTGTCGGTGCAGTGTCAGCCACATGCATCTGACAACCGCAAGGAATTTTGGCGCGATAGCAAAGCGGTTATGCACCGGATTGCAAATCCGATCAGCCCGGTTCGACTCCGGGTCGCGCCTCCAGTCTTTTTTGCCGACATGATCAAGCCATGACCATGGCCGCGCCATCGCATATCGATCCAGTGCTGATCCGGGCCTACCGGGAAACCGAATATCGGGTTCTGGGTGCTACCGCCATGGTCTTGCGCCCTGACATTTATTCGCCGGGGTTGTCCATGCTGCACCTCGCCCATGCGGTGGATTGCAGCGCGTTCATCACTGCGTACAACGCCCGCAGCCAGTCGACGGATTCCGTCATCAACCATGCGCAGCAGGCCAGGCTTGCCGGTGTTCTGGCTGCGCGTGGCTTGTCGACCATAGATGCGATAGGCGTGCATCCCTCGGGTCGCTGGCCCGGTGAACCCAGCTTGCTGGTGCCGGGCTTGTTGTTGGAAGATGCGCGATGTGTCGCCGCGCAATTCGATCAGAACGCCATCGTCTGGTCAGGGGCAGACGCCATACCCCGGTTGATTTTGCTGCGCTGATCCGCGCTGCGGACACCTGGGTATCAGACGTCGGCTGATTTGGCCGGCCGCCTACGGCAGTTGCCAGGCCAGTTGCCAATGGTGCGCGGGACGGGAATCGAACCCGTACACCCTTTCGGATACGGGATTTTAAGTCCCGGGCGTCTACCAATTCCGCCACCCGCGCGATGCGTCGGGCGATCGTAGCAGATCGACTTCGTTCGGCAGACGGGCGCGGCTGTTGCCAGATTGGGCGCGCCCTGGGTCACTGGCTGATGGCGCCGTGGCACAATGGGGTCCTCGCTGCCGATCTGGTGCCGCGGCTGATGTTCGTGTCAGCACAAGGCGCCGGGCGACGGAATTGCAAAGGACCGACCGCACATCCATCCAGCGCCGCGAAGGCCTGTCATCACTACATGGTCGCGTTCCCGAATCCCACTACACGCCACGCCATGCCACGCTCAGATCCCCCCTTCGAAATCCACCTGCATGGTGAAGTGACGTTGCGCGCCGAGGCGCAATTCGAGCAGATCCAGGAAGCCCTCAAGCCGATCTGGAAATATGCCGGCGCACGTTCACTGGCCGATGGCGCGCGCAGTTCCTACGAAGACGAACCGGGCATCCGGTTCGATGCTGCCAAGCGCATGTTGCAGATCTGCTGGACGGTCGCCGGCGACGATGATTTCCGCCAGACGCTTGACGAGATGTGCATGAACCTCAACGATCTTGCCGACACCGGTGCAGCCATCGAGGTCAGCTTCTACGACACCGAATTCGATGACGAGGATGAAGACGAAGACCCGGAATCCGAGTCGCGTGACGATTTCATGATGCTGTTCGTCGGCCCCAATCCAGCGGCCATCATGCAGGTACAACGGGACCTGCTGGTGCAGGACCTGGTAGCGCTGATGGAGCGCCATTTCGATGGTTCGGAACTCTCCGGCGTCGTGGCCGAAGTCGACAAGTTGTTTACCCAGCGGTTCGACGCCCTGGTCAGTTCGCTGGAGATCGGCAAACCCCGGCGCGGCCCGGGCGGCGGTCACGGCGGCAGCGGCCATGGTGGTGGACGCAAACCGCGCCATTTGCACTGAGCCGCTCTGAGGGCTGCATCCATCAGGTGTGCCCCGTACAGTGGCGTGCGCTGCCGTTGGATTGCGGTGTCCCGTAGCCGGTGATGGCGACGTTGATGCGTTATGCCATTCGCATCCAGCGCGAAAGCTGTGCCAGAATGAAACGGGTTGCTGGAGAGAGGCCACAATTGCGGAAAAAGATCAGTGTCGAGAGTCTGGAGCCAGGCATGTACCTGGAGGAAGTCTGCGGTGCCTGGATCGACAACCCGTTCTGGCGTTCCCGCTTCGTGATTACCGACCTCAAGGACATTGCCCTGTTGCGTGCCAGCAAGGTACGGGAGGTCTGGATCGATGTCAGCAAGGGAGGCGACGTGTGGCCTCAGACGACCGCAGCCCCATTGCTGCCCTCCGATGGTGGGGAGCCGGGTTCAGCCGGGCGCCATGCCGGCAACGCTTCGCGCGTGCCGGTGCCGATTGCCGAAGAACTCGAACGCGCGGCGCTGATCTGTGCTGCCGGAAGGGAAGCGGTGACCTCCATGTTCCAGGAGGCGCGCATGGGCAATACGGTCGATGCTGCGGGCGTGTCGGATCTGGTGGAGGAAATCTCCAATTCGGTGGCGCGCAATACCAGTGCACTGATCAGCCTGGCGCGGCTCAAGACTGCCGACGATTACACTTACATGCATTCGGTGGCCGTTTGCGCCATGATGATTGCGCTGGCGCGCCAATTGAACCTGGGCGAAGACGCGGCGCGCTCGGCCGGTGTTGCCGGCCTGCTGCATGACGTGGGCAAGATGCTGGTTCCATGGGATGTGCTCAACAAACCGGGCAAGCTGACGGATGCGGAGTTTGCCGTCGTCAAGAACCATCCGGTCCTGGGTCACCGGTTTCTGGTGGACAGCAGCAACATCGATCCGATTGCACTGGATGTTTGTCTCAACCACCACGAGAAGGTCGATGGGACAGGGTATCCGCATGGCCTCAAAGCCGATGCGATCAGTGTGTTCGCCAAAATGGCTGCTGTGTGTGATGTCTACGATGCCATCACGTCGAACCGGCCCTACAAGTCGGGTTGGGACCCTTCCGAATCATTGCGCCAGATGGGTCTGTGGGCCAGCGGGCATTTTGATCTGCCGGTCTTTCAGGCGTTTGCCAAGACCCTGGGAATTTACCCGGTGGGTTCGCTGGTACGCCTGAAATCCGGCCGTATCGGGGTTGTCCTGGAGCAGTCCAAGGGTGCGCTCACATTGCCGGTGGTCAAGGTTTTCTATGTCGTTGCGTCCAAGGAAAGAATCCCGCCGTTGACGATCGATCTGTCAGTGCGGGAATGCACCGACAGAATCATCGGCCGCGAGAACCCGCAACTGTGGAAGTTCGAGGACCTCGATACCTTGTGGTCGGGTATTGCGCCGTGAACCGACGGCTCAGCTGCCGCGCGTGATCGGCATCTCGACGGGTCGCGGGTTGGCCGCGTATTTGCCCAGTTCCATTTTGGCAATTGCATTGCGGTGCACTTCGTCCGGACCATCGGCGAAACGCAGTGTACGGGCGTTGGCGTAAGCGTAGGCCAGCGGGAAGTCATCACACATGCCGCCTCCGCCATGCACTTGCATGGCCCAATCGATGACCTGGCAGGCCATCGACGGCGCCACCACCTTGATCATCGCGATCTCGTTCTTGGCGACCTTGTTGCCAGCGACGTCCATCAGCCAGGCTGCCTTGAGCGTGAGCAGTCGCGCCATGTCGATCTTGCAACGAGCTTCGGCGATGCGCTCCTGCGTGACCGTCTGCGCAGCCACGGTCTTGCCAAAGGCGGTCCGGGCCGAGGCCCGGCGGCACATCAGTTCGAGCGCCCGTTCGGCCAGGCCGATCAGCCGCATGCAGTGGTGGATGCGTCCCGGGCCAAGGCGGCCCTGGGCAATCTCGAAGCCGCGCCCTTCACCCAGCAGGATATTGCCGACCGGGACACGGACGTTGTCGAACGTCATCTCGACGTGGCCGTGGGGCGCATCGTCATAACCGAGCACGTTGAGCGGGCGGATGATGCGGATTCCCTTGGTGTCGGCCGGTACCAGCACCATGCTTTGCTGCGAGTGCCGGGGTGCTTCTGGATCGGTCTTGCCCATCGTGATGTAGATGGCACACCGCGGATCGGCCGCCCCGGAAATCCACCATTTGCGTCCATTGATGACGTAGTCGTCGCCCTGACGCTCGATGCGGGTCTCGATATTGGTGGCATCGCTGGATGCGACGTCCGGCTCGGTCATGGCAAAGGCAGACCGGATCTCGCCGTCCAGCAGCGGTTTGAGCCAGCGTGCCTTGTTCTCCTCCGACCCATAGCGGGCAATCGTCTCCATGTTGCCAGTGTCGGGTGCGGAGCAGTTGAAAACCTCGCTGGCCCAGGGAACACGCCCCATGATCTCGGCCAGCGGCGCATATTCCTGGTTGGTAAGCCCGGCACCTGAATAACCCGAGGCGGCGGCACTGTCGACCGGCAGGAACAGATTCCACAGACCCGCAGCCTTGGCCTTGGGTTTGAGTTTCTCGATCGTCTGCAGCGCGCTCCAGCGTTTACCCGCTGCAGTATTGGCTTCGAGTTCGGCCTTGAAATCGGCCTGTGCCGGATAGACGTGTTCGTCCATGAAGCGCTGCACCTGGCCTTGAAGTTCCTTGGTACGGGGTGAAAAGTCGAAATCCATTTTGCTCTCCTGTGACATGCGGACGGAGCCGCGGGGGGAAATCTGCCATCGGCGCTTGCTCAGGCGTGTTGGGCGAACTTCCAGGCCATTTCGGCCAGCGGGCGTACGCCGGCAGCCGAACTGGCCGCCTGCGCACTCGATGCGGTGCCGGCCTCGACCCGCTTGGTTATGCCTTGCAGGATTGCGGCAATTCGAAACAGGTTGTAGGCCATGTAGAAATTCCAGTCGACGGCGAGCGCCTCGGGCGTGGTCAGGCCGGTACGTTCGCAGTAGCGGCGGATATACGCGTCTTCGGTCGGGATGCCCAGGCTTTGCACATCGAGCCCGCCAATGCCGCGAAACGACCCTGGCGGTATGTGCCAGGCCATGCAGTGGTAACTGAAGTCGGCCAGCGGATGGCCCAGCGTCGACAACTCCCAGTCAAGCACGGCCAGCACCCGCGGTTCGCTCGGATGGAACATCAGATTGTCGAGCCGGTAGTCGCCGTGCACGATGCGTGTCATGCCGGCATCGCGCGCACTCTCGGGAATATGCGCGGGCAGCCAGCTGATCAACTGGTCCATCTCGCCAATCGGTTGCGTGATGGACGCCGCGTATTGCTTGCTCCAGCGGCCGATCTGGCGTTCGAAATAGTTGCCGGGCTTGCCGTAAGTCTCCAGACCCCGGCTGGCGTAGTCGACGCTGTGCAGTGCCGCGATCACCCGGTTCATCTCGTCGTAGATCGCTCCGCGCTCGCTGTTGGACATGCCGGGCAGCGACTGGTCCCACAATACTCGGCCCTGCACATACTCCATCACGTAGAAGGCCCGCCCAATCACCGATTCGTCTTCGCACAGGCAATACATCCGGGCCACCGGCACATCGGTTCCATGCAGGGCGCCCATCACCTTGTATTCGCGTTCGATCGCATGCGCCGAGGGGAGCAGCTTGGCGACCGGTCCCGGTTTGGCCCGCATCACATAGCTGCGCGCCGGTGTCAGCAATTTGTACGTCGGGTTGGACTGACCGCCCTTGAACATCTCGATGCTCAAGGGACCTTCGAATCCGTCCAGGTGGATCTGCAGCCAGCGTGACAAGGCGTCGACGTCGAAGAGGTGCTTGTCGCTGACGGCCCGGGTTCCCTCGAAATGGCTGTAGTCGGTCATGCGGTGCTGCTGTCCTTTGCTGTCATTGGTCGGCCTCGGCGATTCGCATCAGTGCCGCGCTGTCGCGCACGATCAGGCCGCTGGTTTCGATGCGTATGCATTGCTCGCGCTCCATCGTCTTGAGCTCCTGGTTCACACGCTGGCGCGAGGCACCGAGCAATTGCGCCAGTTCCTCCTGTGCCAGATGCAGGCTGATGCGCATCTCGTTCGCGTTGGCCAGGTTGGCCACTCCGTAGCTGCGCACCAGGTGCAACAGCTGCTTGGCCAGGCGGGCGCGCAAGGGCAGGGTGTTGAGGTCTTCCACCAGGCCATACAGCTGCCTGATCCGCCGCGCGTGCAGCCGCAACATGGCCTCGTACAACTCGACGTGCTGCGACAGGATCTTCATCAGATCGGCCCTGGCGACACACAACACGCTGCACTCGCCATGCGCATAGGCATCGTGGGTGCGCCGGTCGCCGTCGAAGATGGCCACATCGCCGAACCAGATCCCGGGCTCCACATAGGTCAGCGTGATCTGCTTGCCCGAAATCGAGGTCGAACTCACGCGTACCGCGCCCTTGGCACAGGCAATCCATTCCTCGGGCGGGTCGCCACGGGCGCAGATCAGATCGCCGTTGCGGAAACGTTTGACGTAGGTGCATCGCAGGATGTCATGTCGCAGGGAGGGCGACAGGGAACTGAACCAGCGACCGGAATTGATCGCTGCGCGTTCTTCAATGGTAAGGATAGGCTCGTCCATGGTCTGTCCTGTGGGTGACTGGCAGTACACCCGATTGTCACGCGTGCGACGCGAAGTGCGCGCCAGAGGTGGCCCGGCGGCTCACGCCTCTTCGTGCAACAGGCTCAGGCCGATGGCGCCACGCCGACGCAGCCAGGGGCTGGGCCGGTAACGCGGATCGCCGTAGACGGTCTGCATGTTGAACAGCACTTCAAGCAGGTTGGTCGGTCCGACATGGTTGCCAAGCTCCAGCGGCCCCATCGGGTAGCCCAGGCCCAGCTTGACGGCAGTTTCCAGATCGGCCGGAGAACAGATGCCCTGCTGGCAGATGTCGGCTGCGATGTTGACGATCGTGGCCACGACCCGCTGGGTCACGAAGCCGCCGCTGTCGCGGATCACGCTCACCGCCTTGCCGTCGCGCGCAAACAATGCGTGCGCCGCATCCCGCATATCGGTGCGCGTGGCCGGGTTGGTCGCCAGCACGCGACGACGGGTACGCGCGTCTTCCATCAGCATGTCGATGCCGACCGTGCGCGCAGGATCGAGTCGCTCGACAACGGCCACTGTGGTGACGTCAAAACCCAGTGGCGCCACCAGCGTCAACGCGGTCGGTGACGGACTTTGCCCGGTTTCGATGCTGGCGCCCAGGTTCTTGAGCAGCAGCAGCAATTCGGCACGGCGCGCAGCGCGGGGTGACAGCCATACCGGCGGCATCTCGTCGACCTGTGGCACGGCGGGTTCGGCCGACACCTGTGCCTCGCCCTTTTCGTAGCGGTAGAAACCTTCCCCGACCTTCTTGCCGACCATCCCGCCGGCCAGTCGCTGGGCCGTGATCACGCTGGGGCGGTAACGCGGCTCGTCGTAATACTGGCGGTAGATCGACTCCATGACCGGGTGCGATACGTCCAGCGCCGTCAGGTCCATCAATTCGAACGGCCCGAGCCTGAACCCGACCTGGTCTTTCAGGATGCGATCGATGGTGGCGAAATCGGCGATGTTTTCGCCAGCCACGCGCAAGGCCTCGGTGCCGTAGCCGCGACCGGCATGGTTGACGATGAAGCCGGGTGTGTCGGCGGCCTGAACCGGTGTGTGGCCCATCTGGCGCACGTATTCCGCCAGTCGGACACAGACCGCGCTGTCGCTGCGCAGTCCGCCAATGACTTCGACCACCTTCATCAGTGGCACCGGATTGAAGAAATGCAGACCGGCGAAACGTCCTGGCTGCCTGAGTTTCGCGGCAATCGCGGTGATTGACAGCGACGAGGTATTGCTGGTCAGCACCGTGCTTTCGCTGACGATATCTTCGAGGGCAGCGAACAATGCGATCTTGACGTCGAGCTTCTCGATGATGGCTTCGATCACGAGATCGCATGGCGCCAGTGACGCCAGCGCCTGGGCACATTCGAGCCGTGATTTGTACAGCTGGTTCTGCGCCGAATCCAGCCGACCCTTTTCCAGCAAGCGGTCCCATTGTGCGAACAACTCGGTACGCGCGCGTTCACTGGCGCCAGGCTGGTTGTCGAACAGCATGACGCGGCTACCTGCCTGGGCAGCCATTTGTGCGATGCCACGGCCCATGGCGCCGGTACCTATGATGGCTGTGATTGGAAACTGTGTTTGCATGCGTGGGATTATTGACCGAAATGTTTTGGCTGCCGCCATGCGCCTTGCACCACTGCAGTTGACCAGAGCGTCCTGGGCTGGCGGACAGCCATGCGCGATCATGTCCGTTGGTGCGTCGATGCAACACTCTGCGAGGGGCGAGCGCAGCCTAAGGCACAATCGTGTCGGTTCGCGGGCGCGCACGTGTGCGCTGGCGAATGGCATTTGCCGCCGTCGGACCCTGATGCCAGGGCCTTCCTTTTTCAGGTGACTATCGACCAAGACCGATGCAAATTGCTCAACTCCTGTCTTTCTTCCCGAAGCGATCGCTGGCGCTGTTGATGCTGTTGGCAGGCGCCCAAAGCCAGGCATTGACACTTGGCCGAATACAGGGTGCAGCCCTGATCGGCCGGCCACTGCTGGTGTCCATCGCCGTGCAGGCCGACGCCGGGCAAAGCCTTGCTGTCAGTTGCTTCGAGGCTGACGTCTTCCATGGCGACAACAAGCAGGATCCGACCAGTGTCAGCCTGCGTCTGGAGCCGTCGGCGTCCGGTCAGGGAAGTGTGCTGCGGGTGAGCTCCGACACCCCGGTCAACGAACCCATCGTCACCGTGTACCTGCGCGTTGCCTGTGCTGAGCCGATCAGCCGGCGTTACGTGATGCTGGCGGACATCGTCAGTGAGCAAGCCGCGCCGGTGGCGCCCCGGGTTGGCGCCGTGCCGCTGGTCATTCCTGCACCCTCGTCAGCGGCCATGCCCGCTGCGACGCGAGCGGCGCAGCCAACGGCCCCGTCAAGCGCCTTGGCACCCGCGTCGGCGGATGTCGCCGGCTCCGGACAAGTGGCTGCAGTGCGGCGTGTTCCCGGCGCTGCACAGACCCCGGATGCCGCGTCGGCTACCAGGCGTCCGTCCAGGGCGGCAAACGCCAGGCCAGCGCCGGCCAAACCCGCCGCCACCAGACCAGCAGCGTTGGCCGTGAATCCTGCACCGGCCAAAGCTGTGGCGGCGCCGGCCGGCGTCGCCACAGCGTCGGAGGAAAAGGCCCGGGCCGGTCGGACGGCAGGGCAGTCGCGTTTGCGACTTGATCCGCTGGAGCTTTTGTCCGAGCGCGTGGCTACGCTGGAGTCTGTCAGCGCCAGCGCGCCGGTTGAAACCGCTGCCCGCGAGGCACGCGATGCGCAGCGGCTCGACAGCCTGGAAGCCAACGTCAAGTCCTTGGTGGCGCTGGCAGCCAAAAACGAAGCCAGCCTGATCGAACTGCGTGTCCGCCTGGAGCGTGCACAGGCGGAGCGCTACAACAACCCGGTGGTGTATTTGCTGCTGGCCTTGTTGCTGGCCAGCCTGCTGGCGATTGCCTATCTCCTGCTCCGCTCCGGCCGGCGTGCCCGGCAGGATCCGCCGGACAACTGGTGGGATGGATCGGCGGGGCGGCAGGCATCTGGGGCCCGCGCCTCGGCTGCTGTCGGGTTGCCGGCAGCAGAGTCTGCTGGATACCGCGAACCCGATTCCGGCCTGTCGGCGATTTCCGAGCCCTCGCCACTGTCGCAACCGGTCGGGTTACCGCCGTCGGGTGCAACATCGGTACAGCAGACCCAGCCGATGACGCAGGGCCTGCCATTGCGCCATGCCGGCGCCATGCCAGCCCAGGTTGATGTCAGTCTGGTGGAGATGAGCGAATCCACCTTCGATCGCCTGATGCAGTCGGGCACCGCGCACAGTGCGGTGCGCAAATCGCGCGATGACGAAACGGCGCCCGGAACTGCCGGCCGTGGCATTGCGGCAGTCGACGGTGGCGCTGTAAAGGTCAGGCGAATCGACTCCGATGAGCTGGTCGACGTCCGCCAGCGGGCCGAGTTCTTTGTCTCACTGGGGCAGACCGACCAGGCGGTGCAAGTGCTGGAAGCCCGCATCGCGCAAGACAGCACCTCGTGTCCGCAAGCCTATCTGGACTTGCTCAAGCTGTTCCATTCACTGGGCCTGAAGGCCGATTTCCTGCATGTTCGGGAGGACTTCACACAGATCTTCAATGTGCAGGTGCCTGAATTCACCGACTTTGAAGAAGAAGGCCGCAACCTGGAAGATTACCCCGGCACGGTGGATCGGTTGATCGCTGTGTGGGGCCGCGCATCCGTGCTCGATGTAATCGAGCATCTGCTCTATCGCCAGGACGGCGACACCTCCCACCAGCCGTTCGACCTCGCAGGCTTTCGCGACCTGCTGGTCTTGCATGCAGTGGCCCAGGCGGTGCGTGGCGGCAATGCAGGCGACGCAGGCTCAGGCAGTGGGGCGCAGTTCCCGCCTCTGGGCGCGGGGCTGGTCGACATCGACTTGTCGGAGCTGCTGGTGGCGTCTGAGGAGCCGACGATTGGCCTGTCGGCATCGCCGCGTGAAGCAGTTGCGCGTCCCTCGGCGGCAGCGGACAACATGATCGACTTCGACCTGACCGAAGTCCCGCTCGACAAGAAGCCCGACGCGAACTGACGGCGTCAGCGGCGCACCTGCAGCGCACCAGGGTTGACGATGTTGCTCGGTGTTCCGCGGATGAAGTTGACGACGTTGTCGAACGCCTCGCTGAACATGCGGTCGTAGTTCTCCTGTTCGACATACCCGATGTGCGGGGTGCAGATGCAATTTTCGATGCGCAGCAACGCGTGCCCCTGCAGAATCGGCTCGGCTTCGAATACGTCGACCGCCGCCATGCCGGGCTTGCCGCGATTGAGTGCTGCGATGAGTGCGTCGGGTTCGATCAGTTCGGCCCTGGAGGTATTGACCAGCAATGCCGTGGATTTCATGGCCGACAGGTCATCGAGCCTCACCATGGAACGCGTTTCGTCATTCAGCCGCAGGTGCAGGCTGAGCACATCACTGGTGGCAAACAGCGCCTCGCGGCTCTGGGCCGTGGCGTAGCCGTCCAGTGCCGCCTGCTGGCGCGAAGGCTCACGCCCCCAGACCATTACATGCATGCCAAACGCCTTGCCATAACCGGCAACCAGCTTGCCGATTTTCCCGTAACCCCAGATGCCCAGCGTCTTGCCGGCCAGCTGGCTGCCGATGCCGAAATTGGCTGGCATGGATGCAGCCTTGAGCCCGGACTGCTGCCAGGCGCCATGCTTGAGATTGCCGATGTACTGCGGCAATCTGCGCATCGCGGCCATCACCAGGGCCCAGGTCAGTTCTGCCGTCGGCAGCGGCATGCCGGAGCCCTCCGCTACCGCAACACCGCGTTCGGTGCAGGCCTGTACATCCAGGTGGCTTCCGACCCGGCCGGTCTGGACAATCAGCTTCAGGCGCGGCAATTTTTCGATGATGGCGCGTGTGAGTTGTGTGCGCTCCCGGATCAGCACGACGATGTCCGCATCCTTGAGCCTGATCGACAGCTGGCCCATGCCCTTGACGGTATTGGTATAGACCTTGGCAGCATAAGGCTCGAGCTTGCCGGCGCATGGCAGTTTGCGCACGGCATCCTGATAGTCATCGAGAATCACGATATTCATGGCTGCATTGTGCCTTGGCCGGCGCCCAGGGGCTGCCGCATGCAGCCTGGCGAGTGACACGCGGCAACGCGCGTAAATCGGTCTTTCACGTTAGCATGTGCTGGTCATCCATCACTGCCAAGGAAACTCCATGTCCATCTCGATGTCGTCTGCCAGTGTGCCAATCTGCGTCACCATGCTTGGCAACCTGAACCACTGCCTGGACAAGGCGCAGGCGTTTGTCGACGCGCGCAAATGCGAGCCGACAGCCCTGACCCAGTACCGGCTGGCGCCCGATATGTTGCCATTCACGCGGCAGGTGTTGATTGCCTGTGATGCCGCAAAAAACGGAATTGCCCGCCTGTCGGGGGAACCCGCGCCGAAGTATGACGACACCGAGACCACGATTGCCGAACTCAAGGAGCGGATCGGCAAGACCGTCGCCTATCTGCAGTCGGTTCCGCCCGAAAAGATCAACGGGACAGAGGAACGTGAAATCACTTTTCCGGTGGGCCGTGACGCCACCCGAACTTTGACGGGTGAGGCATACCTGAAACACTGGATGTTGCCCAATCTGTTTTTCCATGTCACGACGGCTTATGCGATCCTGCGCCACAACGGCGTCGACGTGGGCAAGGCCGACTATCTGCTGGGCGCAGTGGCCTGAAGACCGCGAACCCCTCCGGTCGAAACCGGCGGGGTACAGGGTCGCGGCATACCGGCGCGGATAAGGGCCGGGCCAGCACGGCCGTGCGTGTTGCCGTATCAGGTGCGTGCCAGTTGTGCAGCTTCACGCTCGACCATGCGGTCGAGCTCGGCACAGACGTCCGCCATGCGGCCGGACATCAGCAACCTTCCGCCGGGGGCTGCTGCAGGATCAGGCTCCATGATGTGAATGACGCGCAGCAAGGAGGGTCGCTGGCGCGTGGCAGGCATCGGAGAGGACTGGCGTGTCGGCGAGAGGCGTGCGACACATGGCGCGGTGTTCGCCGGACGTACATATGCCGAAAACTCCGCCTGCTGATGGGCGTTATCGTGGGCGAACCGGAGGCGGGGGAGACGGGGAAGATGGCGCAACAATCCGCCCCATGGCGCGATTCGGGCGGCAACGGCAAACAGGTTCTGGTGCATGGTGGATATCCTGGCGGGCCTCTCGGGTTCGGCTTACATCAACATCGTGTTGCGGATCAGGCCAACTGCCAGCCCTTCGATCTCGAATGGTTCACCAGGCTCCACCACGATGGTCTGGAAGTCGGGGTTTTCGGGATGCAATTCGATCAGGTGCTTGTTGCGCTTGAAACGTTTGACGGTGACTTCGTCGCCCAGTCTGGCAACGACAATCTGGCCGTTTTTCGCGTCCTTGGTGGCTTGTACTGCCAGCAGATCACCATCCATGATGCCGGCGTCACGCATCGACATGCCACGCACCTTGAGCAGGTAGTCGGGGCGGCGCTGGAACAGGCTGTTCTCGACGTAATAGGTCTGGTCGACGTGCTCCAGGGCCAGGATCGGCGAACCAGCGGCCACCCGGCCGATCAGTGGCAAGGCCAGCTGCGCCATGCCGGGAAGCGAAAGTGAAAACTGCTTGCCCCGCGACTCGTTGATGGAGCGCAGCGCTTCGCTGCGCAGCCGGATGCCGCGCGAGGTGCCGCTGACAAGTTCGATGACGCCTTTGCGGGCCAGCGCCTGCAGGTGTTCCTCTGCCGCGTTGGCAGATCGGAACCCAAGCTCGGTGGCGATCTCGGCGCGGGTCGGTGGTGCGCCGGTGCGTGCGATGGCGCTCTGGATCAGGTCCAGAATCTGTTGCTGGCGCGCGGTAAGCTTGACTTGAAATTGCGGCATGTCCATGGCGGTCACTCCTGCGAGGCCTCGTGGCCGGTTACTGGTTGAATGAACAGTAACTGTATTTTTAACCAGTTTTGCATTGAAGGCAAGTCATGAATACGCCATTTGTCAAAAAGCTTGTGGTTCTGGGTACCGGCGGGACCATTGCCGGTCTTGCCGCGGAGGTTCATGACAATGTGGGCTACAAGGCCGCACAGGTCAGCGTGGAGCGCCTGCTTGAGGCGTTGCCGCAGGCGCTGCGCCCCCGGGCGACCCTGGTCAGCGAGCAGGTGGCACAGGTCGACAGCAAGGACATGCGCCATGACATCTGGCATTTGCTGGCGCAACGTTGTGCATTCTGGCTGTCCGATCCCGAGGTCGCCGGCATCGTGGTGACGCATGGAACCGACACGATGGAGGAAACTGCCTTCTTTCTGCACGAGTCATTGCGCGGCCGTGGCATTGCCGACAAACCCGTGGTGCTGACCGGCGCGATGCGACCTGCATCGTCATTGACGCCGGACGGGCCGCAGAACATGCGCGATGCGCTGGTGGTCGCCGCCGACCTGCGGGCATGTGGCGTGATGGTCGTGTTTGCCGGCAGCATTCACGGCGCGCGCGAAGTGCAGAAGGTCGACAGCTACCGGCTGGACGCATTCGATTCGGGAGAAGCCGGTCTGCTGGGTCGGGTGGAGGAGGGCGAGGTGGCCTGGGTGCGCCTGCCGATCGCCTTGCCGGATGCGCCCCGGCCGATCGCGCTGCAGGACCAGGCAGTGTGGCCACGTGTCGAGATCGTCACCAGCCACGCCGGCGCAAGCGGGTGGATGGTCGATGCCTTGCTGGCCCCGCGGACGGCCGACGCGTTACACGGACTGGTGGTCGCCGGTACCGGCAACGGCAGCGTACATGAGGCGCTGGAGGCCGCACTGGTGCAGGCGCAAATGCAAGGAGTGGTGGTGTGGCGTTCGAGCCGTTGCGGCAGCGGCCACACGGTAGGTCATGCAGACACGCCCTTGCCCGATTCGGCCGGCTTGTCGCCGGTCAAGGCGCGTATCGCCTTGATGCTCCATTTGCTGCATGCAGGCGCAGGACGAGCGCCCCGCGCCATGCCTGTCAGTGGGTCGACACCAGTGCCTTGAACGCACGCTCGCGAATTTCCTCGACCGGTCCGGTGCCTTTGATGGTGCGGTATTGCGGCGCAACGGCCGGTTCCTTGCGGGCCCATTCCTGGTAGTAGGCCACCAGCGGCCGTGTCTGCGCGCTGTAGACCTCCAACCGCTTCTTGACGGTTTCTTCCTTGTCGTCGTCGCGCTGGATCAGCCGCTCGCCGCTCACGTCGTCGATATCGGCAACTTTGGGCGGGTTGTGCTTGACATGGTAGGTGCGGCCCGAGGCTGGATGGGACCGGCGCCCGCTGATGCGATCGATGATGGCCTCGAACGGCACGTCGAATTCCAGCACGAAGTCGAGCTTGACGCCGGCGGCCTTGAGGGCATCGGCCTGCGGAATGGTGCGCGGAAAGCCGTCGAAAAGAAAGCCGTTGGCGCAGTCGCTCTGGCTGATGCGTTCCTGGACCAGACCGATGATGATGTCGTCGCTGACCAGCGCACCTGCATCCATGACCTTCCTGGCCGCAAGACCCATTGGAGAACCCGCCTTGACGGCTGCGCGCAACATGTCGCCGGTAGAGATCTGCGGTATGCCGAACTTCTCGCAGATGAAGGTCGCCTGTGTGCCTTTACCGGCGCCTGGCGCGCCCAGCAGTATGAGTCTCATGGGTTGTCTCGCGTGATGGAATGGTGGGACTGTGACAGCGGTACCTGACGTTCACCTTGCCACAAATTTGCTGGCGCAAGAATAGCATGGGCGCTTGGCTGGTTATTTGCGAAAAAGCAGCCTGACGCGCTCCAGGTCCTGTGGGGTGTCTACGCCCGCGCCCGGATCGCTGTCGGTCACATGTACAGCGATCCGATGGCCATGCCAGAGCGCGCGCAATTGCTCGAGCGCTTCGGCGCGCTCCAGCGGCGCAGGCGCCAGTTGCGGGAACAGGCGCAGAAAGCCGGCCCGGTAGCCGTAGATGCCGATATGGCGCATCGGCGCGGCCTGGCGCAGCAGTTCGTTGGCCGCTGTCGGGGCCAGTGACCACCAGGCATCGTCGGGATGGTCGCGCGCCAATGGAATCGGCGCGCGGCTGAAATACAGCGCGTTGCGCTGCTGGTCCATGACCACCTTGACGATATTCGGATTGCGAAATTCCTCCAGCGTCGCAATCGGATGTGCTGCCGTGCTCATGCGGGTGTCTGCCCGCTCGTGCAGCAGATTGGCCACGGCATGCACCAGCAGGGGATCGATCATCGGCTCATCACCCTGCACGTTGACGACCACATGGCTGTCATCGAGGCCCAGCAGGTCGCAAGCCTCGGCCAGGCGGTCGCTGCCCGAGGCATGGTCGGTACGGGTCAATACCGACTCGATTCCGTAGGCGGCACAGGCGTCGATGATCGCGTGGTCGTCGGCGGCCACCACCACGCGTATCGCACCCGATCCGGGCGCAGGGGTGACGCGTTGTGCCACGCGCACCACCATGGGTACGCCGGCAATGGCGGCCAACGGCTTGTTGGGCAGGCGTGTAGAGGCCAGCCGGGCAGGGATCAGGACGGTGAATGTCATCGCATGGCGACCGGCAGCGCCATCCTGCGAATGGCTCCGCAACGGGCGTCAATCGTGTGGCGGCATAACTGTGCAGCACGAGAGGCCTGTGGCACGGACAGGTGACGCACCGCGCTACCCTCCGAGTTGCGCATTGCGGTGCGATGCGTCTTGGGAACCACCAGGCGGCTCACAAGCCCAGTTCATCGTCGGTCAGCGTGCGCGCCTCGTTTTCCAGCAGAACCGGGATGCCGTCGCGGACCGGGTAAGCCAGCCGCGCGCTGCGGGACAGCATTTCCTGGCGCTCACGGTCATATTCCAGTGGCCCCTTGGTGACGGGGCAAACCAGCAGTTCAAGTAGGCGTGTGTCCATGGGGCGATGATAACTTTGTGGCCCAGTGCGCAGGCCCGTGTTGTCGCAACAACTGTGTCAACGCCTTCCAGAAGGCCGGATCGAGTGACACCACCAGTGGCACGGCCAGCGCATCCGGACGCAGCGACCACAGCTTGACCGCATCCTTCTCGGTGCAAAGCAGGATCTCTGTGCCATCGAAGGCAACTGGCAACTTGTCCAATGGTGCATGGTCGGGCATGGCGCGCGTGGCATCGAGCTTCATTCCGCGCTGGCGCAACATGGCGAAGAATATGTCCGGGTGTGCAATCCCTGCGACAGCCTTGATCGAGGCCCGCGGAATTGCTGCCATGATGCTGTCCAGCGCAACCGTCTGGCCGTCGGCGCGCAGTCCATGCGCAGCCAATTGCCGGTGAATCTGGTGTGCTGCGCCGCCGGGCAGTGCACCACTGCGAACCAGCAGGTCACAGGCACGTGGCCAGGGCTCGCGCAGCGGCCCCGCCGGCAACAGGAATCCGTTACCGACACCGTTGTCGTCGAATACGCAGATCTCTATGTCACGGTGCAGGCCCAGATGCTGCAGACCATCGTCACAGATGAGCAGATCGAGTTCAGGATAGCGCTGCAGCAATGCGCGCGCGGCGGCTGCGCGTTGCGTTGCAACCTGCACCGGCGCACCGGTGCGCCGGTGTACCAGCAGTGGCTCGTCACCGACATCGTCGGCTGTGGCCTGAAGAGTTACTGCCATGCAATCCTGATTGCTGCGGCCGTATCCGCGGGCAATCACGCCCGGACGCAGGCCCATGGACTGCAGATACTGCACCAACGCGATGACCAGCGGGGTCTTGCCGCCGCCGCCGGCCACGACATTGCCAACCACGATCACCGGCACCGGCAGGTGTTGCATCGGGAGCAGGCCGCAGCGGTAAAGCCAGCGCCGCACGTGCCACATACCGCCGTACAACAGGGACAGCGGCCACAACAACCAGGCCAGCGGGCCGCGTTGCCGCCAGGCACCGAGCAGGGTCTGCCGCAGCGCTGCGCCGGCCATGGCGCTAACGCGTTGCGGCTTTGCCCGAAGGCTGGGTTGCGAAGGTGATCTGGGCCAGTCCGGCGCGCCGGGCGGCCTCCATGACGGTGATGACCGCCTGGTGTTTGGCGCTGGCGTCGGCTTGGATGACGACGACGGAGTCCTTGCCGGATTTGGCTGCCGCCAGCATGGCATTGGCCAGGATATCCGGGCTTTGGCCGACCAGCGGGACCGCGTTCACCGAATAAGCACCGTCACTGCTGACGCTGACCAGCAGTTCCTTGGGATAGTCGCGCTGGGTTTCGGTGTCGGCCACCGGGAGCCGGAGCTGGATCTCGGTGAACTTGCTGTACGTGGTCGTCAGCATCAGGAAAATCAGCACCACCAGCAGGATGTCGATGAACGGGATCAGGTTGATTTCCGGTTCATCACGGGAGCCTGCGCGAAAATTCATGGATTCTTGCGCAGGTTGTTCAGGTGCCGCGCCAGCCGGTCGGCTGACAATTCGAGCGTCAGCAGATACGCATCGACAGTGGCCCTGAAATAGCGCCAGAAAATCAGGGCGGGAATGGCAATGATCAGTCCGAAGGCCGTGTTGTACAAGGCCACCGAAATGCCATGCGCCAGTTGGGCCGGGTTTCCGCCGGGCGCGCCAGTGGAAGGACCCTGTGAGCCGAAGATCTCGATCATGCCGACAACCGTGCCGAAGAGCCCCATCAGCGGCGCGGCCGATGCGATCGTGGCCAGGGCGCTCAGATAGCGCTCAAGCCGGTGGGCGACCAGCCGACCCGATCCTTCCATCGTGGCGCGAAGTTCGGCCTCGGTCAGACGCGGGTTCGCGTTGACGGCCTTGAACCCGCTGGCAAGGACCTCCCCGAGCGCTGAATTGCGCTCGAGTTGCACCACCATGTCGGCTGGCGGCACGCCGTTGCGCGATACCGTCAGCACCTCGTCGAGCAGGCGCGGCGGCGCCACCTTGGCAGTCTTCAGGCTGATGAAGCGCTCGATGATCAGGGCCAGCGCCAGAATGGAACATGCGACCAGAGGCCAGATCGGCCAGCCTGCGGCTTGTATGATGGAAAACAAGAATGAACTCCATGCGGAAGGAAAGCCGGTCGATTATGGCGTACGGGAAACACGGCGCTGCGTCGGCATGTAACGAATGCATTTGGCCCGCCTGCCTGCATCACCCACAGAACATGTGGATAACTTTGTGCAAAACCCGGCTGAAAACCGGCTCAGGCCTGCATTCATGCGGCCCGGGCTTGGAATGATGAGAAATAGAGCAGTGAAAAGTTCAGTTAAATCAACAGCTTGTGGCGTGAATACAGGCGATCGGCCGGGTCCCCGGGCAGCGCCTCGTCCGGGTCGCGCAGTGTGGAGTAGTCGGGTGGTCCGCGCGGGCGGTTTTGCCCGCCGCAGCCAGGCAATGCGCATGAAATCCTGTTTGTTGGCAGCGAAAATGCGTCGCACTGCCGCGCGTGGCGCGGGGCTGGCAGCATGAGCGTCGCGCCGGGCCGCTCCCAAGCAAGCTCGCACCGCAGCCCGAAGGGCGTAGGTTGCCCGATGAGCACCGCCGGGCCGTTCCCAAGGGCGAATTCCGCAATGCGCAGCATGGAGGTTACCTGATGAGCGCGAGCCCGGCCGGGCCCCGCGTCTGGGCTGTTGCCGACCTGTGCCAGGCGGTGGCAGATGCGTTGGACGCGCGCTTCAATCCGGTGTCGGTGCAAGGCGAGATTTCCGGTTTCGCGCGAGCCGCCAGTGGCCACTGCTATTTCACGCTCAAGGATTCCTCCGGCCAGATCCGCTGCGCGATGTTCAAGCGTGCCGCTGGCCTGCTGGACTTTGCCGTGCGCGATGGTGACCTGGTTGAAGTTCGGGGCCGTCTGGGCGTGTATGCGCAACGCGGCGACCTGCAACTGATTGTCGAATCCATGCGTCAGGCCGGCGCCGGCGCCTTGTTCGAGGAATTCCTCCGGCTCAAGGCCAAATTGCAGGGCGAAGGCCTGTTCGATGCCGCGCGCAAGCGCGAATTGCCGCTGATGCCGCGGGCGATCGGCCTGGTCACGTCCCGCGGGGCGGCCGCCTTGCACGATGTGGTGACTGCATTGCAGCGCCGGGTTCCCCATATTCCGGTGCTGTTGGCGCCGGCACCGGTGCAAGGCCAGGGCGCGGCGGCGCAATTGGTCCAGGCGCTGGAGAGCCTGTATGCGCTGGTCGAGTCGCCGGAGGGTGTTGCCGCGCAGGCTGTTGTCGGAGCGCCGTCGCGGCGACTCGCGCCCGAGGCCATCTTGCTGGTGCGCGGAGGCGGTTCGATCGAGGACCTGCGTGCGTTCAACGACGAGACGCTGGCGCGCGTGATTGCGCGAAGTCCGGTGCCGGTCGTCTGTGGTGTCGGACATGAAACCGATTTCACGATTGCCGACTTTGTTGCCGATGTGCGCGCGCCAACGCCCACAGCGGCTGCCGAACTGGTGGCCGCTGCGCGCGAGGTCTGGCTGGGCGCGCTCGAACTGATCGAGAGCCGGCTGCAGGAGGCGGCGACCGACCGGCTCGACCGGGAGGCGCAACGTGTCGATGCGGCGGCAGCCCGGCTGGGCCGGCCATCAGGCCTGGCCACTGCGCAGCGCGTAGGGCTGGTCTCGGTGGCCCGGCGCCAGCGGCTGGCCACGGGCTTGTTGCTGGCACGCCAGCAGCAGGCGCTGGGGCAGTTGCAGATGCGCCTGCAATCCGGTCGGCAACGCGGTATGGAACGGCTGCACGAGCGACTCGAACGCTCTCGGTTGCGTCTGGGACTGCTCGATCCGGCGCTGGTGCTGCAGCGGGGATATGCCTGGATCACCGATGCCGAAGGCCGCACCATCACGCGCGCCGAGCAAGTCGGTGTAGACCAGCGGGTCCGTGCGACACTGGCCCATGGCGCCATGGATTTGCGCGTGGAAAAACCATGTTGAGCAAAGTTTCTACAATCGCGTCTTTGCCAACCATCTGAAGAGGACACCATGGAACATACCCTGCCAGCATTGCCCTACGCCATCGACGCCCTGGCGCCACACTATTCGCGTGAAACGCTCGAGTTCCACCATGGCAAGCATCACAACGCCTATGTGGTGAACCTCAACAACCTGCAAAAAGGCACCGAGTTCGAATCGATGGCGCTCGAGGACATCATCAAGAAGTCCAGCGGCGGCGTGTACAACAACTCGGCCCAGATCTGGAACCACACCTTCTTCTGGAACTGCATGAAGCCGGCAGGCGGTGGTGAGCCCTCCGGCGCATTGGCTGCTGCGATCAACGCAAAATGGGGCACTTATGCCGCATTCAAGGAGGCATTCGTCAAGTCGGCTGTCGGCAACTTCGGTTCCGGCTGGACCTGGCTGGTGAAGAAGCCGGACGGATCGGTCGACATCGTCAACATGGGTGCTGCAGGCACGCCATTGACGACCGCCGACAAGCCGCTGTTGACGGTCGACGTGTGGGAGCATGCGTATTACATCGACTACCGCAATGCACGTCCGAAGTTTGTCGAGACCTTCCTCGACAAGCTGGTGAACTGGGAATTCGCACAGACCAATTTCGGCTGATCCCACGTAACCGCAACCTGTCCGACGGGCCGGCTTATGCCGGCCTTTTCATGAGCTGTTCGCCACGCCATTTGCGTGGTCTGCGTCACCGCGCCGTCCTGCTCTGACGCGCGCTGCGCGTGGCCAGATCGTCTCAGCGCGTGGTTTCGAAGGGTTTTCCGGTCAACCGGAAGCCGGCCTTGATCGACTTCTTGGCAAACCAGCCCTGGTTCATTTCCAGCACAAACCGTACCGGCTTGGTCGAGCAGTGCGAGTCTGTGGTCTGCGGCTTCATGTCGACCAGATTGACGATGCTGCCATCGTCAGCCACAAATGCGGCAGTCAGGGGGAGCAGGGTGTTCTTCATCCAGAAACACTGCTGGGCCGGCTCTTCAAAAACGAACAGCATGCCTTCGTGCTGCGGCATTTCCGATCGGTACATCAAGCCGATCTGGCGTTGATCTGGCGTCAGGGCCACCTGTGCGTCGATCCGGTACATGCCGGCGCCCAGCGTGACGCGGGGCAGGTCACGTTGCGGCTGTTCCTGGGCAAAAGCCAGGCCGCCAATCATAGTGATGAGCCACAAAGAGATGACGCGCAATGTTTTCATGATCGGATTGTGGCGGACAAAAAGCCCAATGCCCGCGTCGCGGGCATTGGGCTTTCAGCGGGCCCGACGGACCCACGTGGGCTTCGATCAAGCCTTGGGAGCGGCTTCGTCTTTCTTGGCCGGCTTCTTGGCGGCTTTCTTCTCTTCGGCCTTGGCTTTCTTGGCCGCTTTCATCTCTTCGGCCTTGGCCTTCTTGGCGGCTGCTTTCTCTTCTTTCATCTTGGCTGCATCAGCCTTGGCGTCCTTTTTCTCTTCCATTTTGGCAGGAGCTGCTGCAACTGCTGGAGCGGCGGCGGCGGCAGGAGCTGCAGGAGCGGCAGCCTTGGCGGGAGCAGCGGCAGCAGCAGAAGCGGCAGCAGCAGGCTTGGCCGGGGTCTGGGCAAATGCGCCGGCGGCAATCAGGCTGGCGATCAGGGTGGCGAGAATCTTGTTCATTTGGAACTTCCTTGGATATATGGGATGGTTAGCTTTCTTCCCCTGCGGGAAGCCCTCCTGTAACGGCGCCTCGTTGCTGGCGGTTGACAGCTTCGTGAAAATATTTGAAGCTAAAATTCTGTCCATGCTTCGCAACCGGTGGCCGTATGTACCAAAGTTGCCACTGCCGTGGTGACCGCCACCTCCCCCCACCCACAGAGACCCCGATCCATGTACCAGCACATCAAGGTTCCAGCCTCCGGTTCGAAGATCACCGTCAATGCCGACATGTCGCTGAATGTGCCGGACGAACCGATCATTCCGTTCATCGAGGGTGACGGTACCGGCATGGACATCACACCGGTCATGCTCAAAGTGGTCGATGCGGCTGTGGCCAAGGCCTATGGCGGCAAGAAGAAGATTCACTGGATGGAGGTCTACGCCGGCGAGAAGTCGACCCGGATCTATGGCCCGGATGTGTGGCTGCCGGCGGAGACCCTCGAGGCCGTCAGGGACTATGTGGTCTCCATCAAGGGTCCGCTGACGACCCCGGTGGGTGGTGGCATCCGTTCGCTGAACGTGGCCTTGCGCCAGGAGCTCGATCTGTACGTCTGCCTGCGCCCGATCCAGTACTTCAAGGGTGTGCCCTCGCCTGTGAAGGAGCCGCACAAGACCAACATGGTGATCTTCCGCGAAAACTCGGAAGACATTTATGCCGGCATCGAGTTCGAAGCCGAGTCGGAGAAGGCCAAAAAGCTCATCAAGTTCCTGCAGGACGAGATGGGCGTGAAGAAGATCCGCTTTCCGAATACCTCGGGTATCGGCATCAAGCCGGTGTCGCGCGAAGGAACCGAGCGGCTGGTACGCAAGGCGATCCAGTATGCGATCGACAATAACAAGCCCAGTGTGACGATCGTGCACAAGGGCAACATCATGAAATTCACCGAAGGCGGCTTCCGCGACTGGGCTTATGGTCTGGCGCAGAAGGAGTTCGGTGCCGAACTGATCGATGGCGGACCATGGTGCAAGTTCAAGAATCCGAAAACCGGCAAAGAGATCGTCATCAAGGACAGCATTGCCGATGCCTTTCTGCAGCAGATCCTGTTGCGTCCCGCTGAATACAGCGTGATTGCCACCCTGAACCTCAACGGCGACTACGTGTCCGACGCGCTGGCCGCGCAGGTCGGCGGCATCGGCATTGCCCCGGGCGCGAATCTGAGCGACACCATCGCCATGTTCGAGGCGACGCACGGTACCGCGCCCAAATACGCTGGCAAGGACTACGTGAATCCGGGCTCGGAGATCCTGTCAGCCGAAATGATGCTGCGCCACATGGGGTGGACGGCAGCCGCCGACCTGATCATCAGCGCCATGGAGAAATCGATCGACAGCAAGAAGGTCACCTATGACTTTGCCCGCCTGATGGACGGTGCGACGCAAGTGAGC
Source organism: Rhodoferax sp. (assembly GCA_018063505.1). Taxonomy (GTDB): domain Bacteria; phylum Pseudomonadota; class Gammaproteobacteria; order Burkholderiales; family Burkholderiaceae_C; genus CAISIP01. The sequence goes on along the minus strand of JAGPBF010000001.1, from coordinate 20,176 downwards.
TGCTCGGGTTTCGGCAAGGTGATGATCGACCATATGTAGAACCCGCGCTGTTCACGGCGAGAGCTGCGCCGTGGTGATCGCTGGCACCGTATCAGACCGCCCCGGCGCCAAGCCGTCCGGGCGGTTTTTGCCTTGACCCCTTGAATAGCCCGCCGCCGTCTCCATTTCCTGTCTAGGCGACGTTGCCACCCGGGCGTCGATAGAATGTTCCGATGGCAACCAAGCAACCTGTAAAACCTCCCACCCCGCCGGTCCAGTCGCCCCGTACCGATGACGGTGGCGCCGTGGTCGTCGAGCGACAGACGCAAAAGGTCAAGCCGCCCCAGATGTACCAGGTCGTCATGCTCAACGACGACTACACACCCATGGAATTCGTCGTCGTCATGATCCAGGAGTTCTTCAGCAAGGACATGGAAACGGCGACCCAGATCATGCTCAAGATTCACCTGGAGGGTCGAGGGGTTTGCGGGGTCTATTCGAAGGATGTGGCGGCAACCAAGGTCGATCAGGTTCTCGAAGCGGCGCACAAGGCGGGGCATCCGCTGCAATGTGTCAGTGAGCCGATCGATTGAAGAAGGGCGAGTTTGTAAGTTTTAGACAGTGATCCGGTCCGACATTCAAATCGGTTTAAAGTAAAGCATCAACGCAAGGCAAAAGGAATACACATGATTGCCCAGGAACTGGAAGTTAGCCTGCACATGGCGTTTGTCGAGGCGCGCCAGCAGCGCCACGAGTTCATCACGGTGGAGCATCTTTTGCTCGCGTTGCTGGACAACCCCAGCGCTGCGGAGGTCCTGCGGGCCTGCTCGGCGAATATCGACGATCTGCGCAAGTCGCTGTCGACATTCATCAAGGACAACACGCCGCAGGTTGCGGGATCCGACGATGTCGACACCCAGCCGACACTGGGTTTCCAGCGCGTGATCCAGCGCGCCATCATGCACGTGCAATCCACCGGCAGTGGCAAGAAAGAGGTCACCGGCGCCAATGTGCTGGTCGCCATATTCGGCGAGAAGGACTCCCACGCCGTCTACTATCTGCACCAGCAAGGCGTCACGCGTCTGGACGTGGTCAATTTCATTGCGCATGGCATCAAGAAGTCCGATCCGCCGGAGCCGACCAAATCCAGCGAAAACCAGGCCGAAGCGGAAGAGGGTGGCGAGAAATCCGAGAAGCAATCGCCACTGGAGCAATACACCCAGAACCTGAATCAGCTGGCCAAGGACGGCAAGATCGATCCACTGATCGGCCGCGAGTACGAGGTCGAGCGGGTGATCCAGATCCTGTGCCGCCGGCGCAAGAACAACCCGTTGCTGGTGGGCGAGGCCGGCGTTGGCAAGACGGCCATCGCCGAGGGCCTGGCATGGCGCATCACGCAAAAAGACGTGCCCGAGATCCTGGCCGACTCGGTGGTGTATTCGCTAGACATGGGCGCCCTGCTGGCCGGTACCAAGTACCGCGATGATTTCGAGCAGCGTCTCAAGGGTGTGCTCAAGTCGCTCAAGGACAAGCCCAACGGCATCCTGTTCATCGACGAAATCCATACGCTGATCGGCGCCGGCGCCGCCTCCGGTGGCACCCTCGATGCTTCCAATCTGCTTAAACCCGGCCTGAGTTCGGGTGCGCTCAAGTGCATCGGTGCCACCACCTTCACCGAATACCGCGGCATCTTCGAGAAGGATGCGGCCTTGTCACGGCGTTTCCAGAAGGTCGATGTCGTCGAGCCCACGGTGGAGCAGACGGTCGAGATCCTCAAGGGGCTGAAATCGCGCTTCGAGGAGCACCACAACGTCAAGTACGCGGTCGCAGCCTTGCAGGCCGCTGCGGAGCTGAGCGCCAAGTACATCAATGACCGGCATCTTCCGGACAAGGCGATCGACGTGATCGACGAGGCCGGCGCGGCGCAGCGCATCCTGCCAGTGTCCAAACGCAAGAAGACCATCAGCAAGGCCGAGGTCGAGGACATCGTGGCCAAGATCGCACGGATTCCGCCGGCCAACGTGTCCAACGACGACCGCGGCAAGCTCAAGACCCTCGAACGCGATCTCAAGAGCGTGGTGTTCGGACAGGACAAGGCACTCGATGTGCTGGCATCCGCGGTCAAGATGGCCCGTTCCGGGCTGGGCCGTGGCGACAAGCCGATTGGCTCATTCCTGTTCAGTGGGCCGACCGGCGTCGGCAAGACAGAAGCGGCCAAGCAACTGGCTTACATCATGGGTATCGACCTGATCCGCTTCGACATGAGCGAATACATGGAACGCCACGCGGTGAGCCGGCTGATCGGTGCGCCCCCGGGCTACGTCGGTTTCGACCAGGGCGGCCTGCTGACCGAGGCTGTGACGAAGAAGCCCCATTGCGTGCTGCTGCTCGACGAGATCGAGAAGGCGCATCCGGACATCTTCAACGTGTTGCTGCAGGTGATGGACCACGGAACGCTGACCGACAACAACGGGCGCAAGGCCGATTTCCGCAATGTCATCATTGTCATGACGACGAACGCGGGCGCCGAGGCCCTGAACAAGACAGTCATGGGATTCACCAACAAGCACGATGCCGGCGACGAGATGGCGGACATCAAGCGCCTGTTCACACCCGAGTTCCGCAACCGGCTCGATGCCACGGTGAGCTTCAAGGCGCTGGACGAAAACGTCATTCTGCGGGTGGTCGACAAGTTCCTGCTGCAGCTTGAAACCCAGTTGACAGAGAAGAAGGTCGATGTGACGTTCACTGACAAGCTGCGCAAGCACCTTGCCAAGAAGGGCTTCGATCCGCTGATGGGCGCGCGTCCGATGCAGCGGCTGATCCAGGACACGATACGTCGCGCGCTGGCCGATGAACTGCTGTTTGGCCGCCTGACCGAAGGCGGGCGCCTCACCGTGGATATCGACGACAAGGACGAGGTGACCCTCGATATTGCGCCGCTGCCCAAGAAAGAGGGCAAGCCCAAGCCCGAAGAGGCTGCCGTCGGCTGATGGGAGGGCCGGTCAGGGTTTGAAAAGCTGGCGGATGGTTTCGATCCGCTGGCGATTCAAGCCCAGATCGGAATTGCCGAGCCGACTGGCCGAGCGCAGTTGTATGACGCCCGCAGCCGGGTCCTGCCAGAACTCTGCGTCGTCGACGAATCCCAGCCACGGCGTGCGGAACTGCGCGTAGAGGTAGTCGGGTTTCTCGCGCGCGATGTGGGCACCGTCCATGTGTCGGATCACGGTTGCCAGCCGCGCCATCGCGGCTGGCCCGTCACCGGCAAACGCCAGCGGTGCGATACGTGCATAGTCCAGTTGCGGATGTCCGGGATAGAGATCGGCCTGGCTGGACACGCTGTTGGGTGTTTTGGCAGGCGGGGCCAGCCGGCCGTTAACGACGCCGAGATTTGGCGGCGGCGAGCCGGCGAGCCATCCGGCCCGTCCGGCGCCAAGCACAGCAAGCGGCAGCGCGACGCTTGCCATCAGTACCCACGGTAGTAACTTCATGCCCCGATTGTGCGGCACCCGCGCGGCGTTACGCTCTTCATGCAGCAGGCGAAGGAGGGATCAGGATGGAGGATGCGGCATCGGGCGCCGTGCAACGCACTGCCCGATGCAGATCGGCTTGCTTATTTGAAGCCGACCCGGTCAAGCATTTGCTGGACCTTGACCTGGTTCATGCCGATCTTGCTGATCGGCGTGTCGTCACTTTTGAATGCGCCACCGGTCATCGACTTGAGGGCCGGGTTGTTGATCGCAATGCCCTTGGCTGCAGGCCACTCATTGTTGCCATTGGCAAAGTGATTCTGGGCCGCGGGGCTGGCAAGGTATTCCAGGAACTTGACGGCATTGGCCGGGTTCTTGGCATTGCGTGCAACCGCTCCACCGGCGATGTTGACGTGGGTGCCCCAGCTCGACTGGTTAGGAAACACGACGCCGACCCGGTCCATGATGGCCTTGTTCTCGGGCGCATCCGAACGCATGATGCGGGCCAGATAGTAGGAGTTGGACACTGCAATGGCACATTCGCCTGACGCCACACCCTTGATCTGGTCGGTATCGCCGCCCTTGGGTGAACGGGCGAGGTTGGCAACGATGCCACGCAGCCATTGTTCGGCCTTCTGCTCACCCATGTGTTCGGTGACGGCGCCGAACAGCGACAGGTTGTACGGGTGTGAGCCGGAGCGGATGCAGATCTTTCCCTTGTTCTGCGGATCTGCCAGTTTTTCGTAGCTGTCGACGTCCTGTGGCTTCACGCGAACCTTGTCATAGACGATGACGCGGGCGCGGGTCGAGAATCCGAACCAGGCAATGTTGCCTTTCTCGTCTGGCTGGCTGTGAAGGTTCGCCGGAATCGCGTTTTCCAGCGTGGTCGAGCGAATGCCCTGGAACAGGCCGTCGGACTCGCCACGCCACAGCCGGGCTGCATCGACCAGCAGGATGACATCGGCCGCAGATGCCGTGCCCTCGGCCTTGAGGCGGGCGAGAATACCGGCATCGTCGGAATCGACCCGGTTGATCTTGATGCCGGTGGACTTGGTGAAGTCGGTGTACAGCGCTTCATCGGTCGGATAGTGCCGGGCCGAATAAATATTGAGTTCCGAGGTCTGGGCGTGGCTGATGGACAAGCCTAGCAACACGGTGCTGGCAGCGATGAGGGGTTTGATAAACATTGTGAAAATGGGTTGAAACAGTGAACAGGAAAAGACAGGCTTCAGTCAGTATCATAAAGCAAACGCGAATCATTCCTAATAACACTCCCTTGTTGGATGTGATGTTGTTGTCAATGTCAGTTCTGGCTGACCCGGTTTGCCATGGCTGAAGCACCTTCAGTTTGCCCGCCGGTTCGCCGTGTCCGCACCGTACGCAGTCGCGGCCTGTGGATGATTGGCCTGGCCCTGCTGGTGGCCAGCTGCGCATCACCGCCACGGCAGGACCCACCAGCTCCGCCCCCTGTTGTTGTGGTTCCACCGCCCAAACCAGCACCTCGCATCGGGCTGGCACTGGGTGGAGGCGCCGCTCGGGGCTTTGCCCATGTCGGCGTGATCCAGGTGCTGGAGGAGGCCGGCATCCGGCCTTCGCTGGTTGTGGGAACCTCCGCCGGCAGCCTGGTGGCCGCGATCTATGCCAGTGGGCGTAGCGGCGCGCAGCTTCAGCAGATCGCCGAAGACATGGAGGAGGCCAGCCTGACCGACTGGACTCTGCCGCTGTTTCGTCGCGGTGTGTTGCGCGGCGACGCCATCGCCCGCTATGTCAATAGCCAGGTCAACCGCAAACCGATCGAGGCGATGCCGATGGCCTTGGGCATCGTCGCCACCGATCTGGGCAACGGCGACAGCATGCTGTTCCGGCGCGGCGATACCGGTCTGGCGGTGCGCGCATCCAGCGCCATTCCGGCGCTTTTCCAGCCGGTGCGTATCGGTGGACGCGAATATGTGGATGGTGGCCTCGTCGCACCGGTGCCGGTGCGTTTTGCCCGTGACATGGGGGCCGATCTGGTTATCGCTGTCGACATTTCCAGCGCACCGCAGACCGGTGGCGTTGACGGGATGCTGCAAGTGTTGATGCAGACGTTCTCGATCATGAGCAAGAGCATCAACGCACTGGAGCTGCACGGTGCCGATGTCGTTGTGCGGCCGGTACTCAAGGATATCGGCAGTGCCGACTTCACCGCCCGCAGACGGTCCATCGAGGCCGGGCGGGTGGCAATGCTGGCCGCCTTGCCGGCATTGCGGGCGCAACTGGCCCGATTGGAGCAGTAGATCTGGCGCAGTGTGGTGACGCTTGGCGTCGGCGTCGGGTCGATCGGCATCAAGCCGGAATCGACAGCAGGCGAATGTCCTGAACCGTCGGAACGATGATGATCGTGATCGGCTGTTCGCGGTTGCGCACCGTGATCTGCTCGCGCTGCAGCCCTGCAGCGTCCAGTGCCGCATGCTCCGCGACTGGCGCCGATACGATCAGCTGGCACTGGAATTTCTTGGTCATGTCCTGCAGCCGGCTGGCGGTGTTCACGACGTCCCCGACAGCGGTCAGGTAGGTTGCCACGCCGCGGCCCATGTGGCCGACGACGGTTGACCCGCAGTGGATGCCGATGCCCAGCCGCAGCGGCTCTGCGAGCTCCTCGTGCAGGTCGGCGCTCAGCTCTTCGATCGCCTTGTGCATGCCCGCCGCGGCCTGCAAGGCAGCACGGGCGCCTGCCTTGAGCCCGCCTTGCAGGCCGAACAGCGCCATCACGCCATCACCCGTGAACTGGTTGGCCACGCCACCGGCTGTTTCGATGGCTTGCCCGACTGCGTCGAAATAGCGATTGAGCAGAAACACCACGTCGTACGGCAGCCGGCGTTCGGACAGGCTGGTAAAGCCACGCAGGTCGGCGAACAGGATGCAGACGTCGCGTTCCTCGCCGGCAATCACCTGTCCTTGCGTCAATGCCAGCGCCGGCGGGATACTGGGCGGAATCAGCGGCGTGACGCGGATGTCGAGTTGCGGGCGCAACTGGCAAGCCAGCCGGACATTGGCTGGCGCGCCCACCCGCGCCAACACCCGCGCTTCAGCTGCACGGGGCTCGGGCAGGCCACCGTCCGGCGCGTCGACACGGACCCGGCAGGTGGAGCATCGGCCGCGCCCACCACACACCGACGCATGGGCGATGCCGGCCTGGCGGCTGGCTTCGAGCACCGTGAACCCCTTGGGCACCGTGACCACTTGCTGGTTCGGGTAACGAATCCGTACCGAGCGCCCGGCCTCGTGCCAATACCGCAGGCCGCGTGCCAGCAGCGTCATGCCCAGCAGGATTGCCAACGCAACCAGTATCGCGTCGCGGGTCTCATAGAGCGCCGCCAATGCAAGCGCATCCGGTACCTGGGCATCGGCAATCGTCTGGCGCAACCAGCTGGGGTCGTTGGCCAGTGTCGATACATATCTGCCGGCCTGTGCAAAACCCAGCAATGCCAGCACCGGAACCAGGATCGCCAGCGTGTACAGCACCATCGCCCAACGGTGGTAACCGGGGCGCATGCGCAGTGCGTAGTGGATGCCGATGCAACCGTGGGTCCATGCCGCCAGCAGCAGCACGCTTTGCCACAGGCCCAGATCGGGCCGCAATTGCCAGAACAGCAACACCAGCATCGTGTAGGAGTCCTGGTAGTCGTGCGCCATCGCAGCGGCGCGGGTGAATATCGCGTGGTGTACCAGTACCAATGGAATGAACAGGCCCAGGCCCAGCTGCACCGCCTGCCACAGCGGCATGCGCAAATGGCGGCGCAGATAGATTGCCCAGAAGGCGAGCGCCAGATGCACCAATACTGCGCCGAGCAAAAGAGCGCTGCCGACCGGATTGCGCCAGATGGCGATGAACAGCCATCGACCCGCCTCCATGGATTGCAGCGAAATCAGTCCCAGTGCATGGTTCAGAAGATGGCTGCTGACAAAGGTGAAAAGGATCAAGCCCGAGTACAGGCGGATCCGGCGAATGCCGGCCGGGTTGCTCCACTCACGCAGACGGGACGCGATGGCCAATGGCACAGGGGACGATCCAGTCAACGCAACGCGTCCGACAGCACCTGCCGCAGCGGGTTGCAGTGGCAGGGGCAAGGGCTGTAGGCGGGCATCGTGCAATGCTAACGCCTGATGGCCCCGCCGGGCACCCGGCTGCACGCCCACTGGCCCAGTCCGGTGCAAAAAGTGCAGTCTTATAATCCCGCTTCGCTCCATCCGCGGGCACGACAACAACCATTCAGCCTGGCGAGACGATTCGATTGGAGAGCATGATGGAGCGAGACCGCAAAGATACCCGGATCCTGATCTACAGCCACGATACCTTTGGCCTGGGGCATCTGCGACGCTGTCGCACCATTGCACATGCGCTGGTCGATCGGTTCAAACACCTGTCGGTGCTGATCTTGTCGGGTTCGCCCATCATCGGGAGTTTCGATTTTCGCTCGCGGGTCGATTTCGTCCGGGTGCCCGGCGTGGTCAAGCTGCGCAATGGCGAATACACGCCGCTGAACCTGCATATCGACGTCGACCAGATGCTGGAGATGCGCGCCTCGATCATCAAGCACACGGCCGAGATGTTCGATCCGGACATCTTCATCGTCGACAAGGAGCCGCTGGGCCTGCGCGGCGAGGTTCTCGAGACCCTGAAGATGCTCAAGCAGCGCGGCACCCGGCTGGTCATGGGCTTGCGCGATGTCATGGACGAACCCAAGCTGCTGGTTCCTGAATGGCAACGCAAGAAGGTGTTGCCGGCCTTGCGCGACCTTTACGACGAAATCTGGATCTATGGCCTGCCCCAGATCTGCGAGCCGCTGGCGGGCATCACCTTGCCGGCCAGCGTACGCAAGAAGATCACCTATACCGGTTATCTTGCCCGCGAGGTGTCGACGGCCGGCGCACCGCCGCGTATGCCCGACATCACCAAGAAGCCTTACATCCTGGTCACGACCGGTGGCGGTGGCGATGGCGAGGAACTGATCGACTGGGTGCTGCGCGCATACGAACACGACCCACTGTTGCCGTACCCGGCATTGATGGTGCTGGGCCCTTTCATGCAGCCGGAGAGGCAGACCGAGTTCATGAACCGCGCCGCCAAACTCAAGCGCGTCGATGCGATCACCTTCCACAGCAATCTCGAGGCGCTGGTTGCCGGTGCCAGCGGCGTGGTAGCCATGGGCGGCTACAACACCTTCTGCGAGGTGTTGTCGCTCGACAAGCGCGCGCTGATCATTCCACGCACCAAGCCGCGGCTGGAACAGTTCATCCGCGCCTCGAGTGCTGCCAGCCTGGGGTTGGTGAGCATGTTGCTCGAGGACGGTGCGCGTGATCCCGAGGTCATGGCCGAAGCCCTGCGCGCATTGCCGCGCCAGGCATTGCCGTCCAGTGTTGTCGTGCCGGGCCTGCTCGAAGGCCTGCCCAACGTGGCCAAGCTGGTCGCGCCCTGGATACAGCGCCCCGAGGACGAGGTCGACAACGTGGTGACGCGTATTGGCTGAACGGCCAGTGGTATCGGGCGTGGGCCGTGTGGCCTTTGTCCTCAAGGGTTATCCCCGCCTGTCCGAGACCTTCATCGCGCAGGAGATCGCAGCGCTTGAGCGTCTTGGCCTGCCGATCCTGATCGTGTCGTTGCGCCATCCGACCGACAGCCAGGTCCACCCCATCCATGCCGAGATCAAGGCGCCGGTCGTATACCTGCCGGAATACCTTTACAACGACCCGTTGCGGGTGCTGCGTGCCTGGTGGCGTGTGCGCCGTCTGCCAGGTTATGGCGCCGCACGTGGCCAGTGGTTGCGTGACTGGTGGCGAGACCGCAGCGCCAATCGCGGCCGGCGCTTCGGCCAGGCGCTGGTGCTGGCGGCCGAGCTGCCGGCCGATGTGGTGCGCCTGCATGCGCATTTCCTGCACACGCCGGCCTCGGTGACGCGGTATGCGGCGATGGTGCGCGGCCTGCCGTGGTCTGGCTCGGCCCACGCCAAGGACATCTGGACCTCGCCGCAATGGGAGTTGCGCGAGAAGCTGGCGTCGTGCGACTGGCAGGTGACCTGCACGGCCACCAACCGCGACTACCTTGCAACGCTGGCGCCTGCCGGTCGCGTCGAGTTGGTCTACCACGGGCTGGACCTGCAGCGGTTTGCGCCCGACCCCGGAGAACGCGCCGCGCGTGACGGCACTGCGCTCGACGATCCGGTGGTGCTGATGTCGGTCGGCCGACTGGTCGAGAAAAAGGGTACCGACATCCTGCTGCAGGCGCTGGCCCTGTTGCCGCCCGACCTGCATTGGCGGCTGGACCATGTCGGCGGCGGGCCGCTGCGCAAGACACTGCAAGCCCAGGCCCGCTCGCTCGGGCTGAGCGAGCGCATCCAATGGCGAGGCGCGCTGGCCCAGCAACAGGTCATTGCGTTGTATCGCAATGCGGATCTGTTTGCACTGGCTAGCCGGATCGCCGGCGACGGTGACCGCGACGGGCTTCCAAACGTGTTGATGGAAGCCCAGAGCCAGGGCGTCGCCTGTGTCGCAACCGACGTTTCCGCGATCCACGAGCTCATTGTCGACGGACAGAGCGGCCTGCTGGTGCCGCCGCAGGACGCGCAGGCGCTGGCCCTGGCGCTGGAGTCGCTGATCCGTGATCCGCAGCGGCGCCTGGCGCTGGGAACGGCCGGGCGCATGCGGGTGAACGCCGCGTTCGGCCTGTCGTCCAACATCGCGCGGCTGGCGCGCAAATTCGGCCTGCGTCCGACACCCGACGACCAGGCTGCCTGACGGCTGGTGACGGCAGCGGCGGTCTGTGCTCAGTCCGGCGCGTGCGACGGACTGGCGATGCCCTTGAAGCCGCAGGTCTGCTCCAGCCCGGCAATACACAACATGCGGTGCAGCAGGCTGCTACCGAGGTAGTGGTCGTCACGGCGTGCGGCATCCAGAAACCGCCCGACGTCGACGCGTTCGGGCAGGATTCTTGATGCCGCCACCAGTTGCAAAACCTGGTCGCGGTTGTGGCGCAGAAAGCGGTGGTAAAGCCAGCGAAATCCCTGCTTGTCGCGGCGCCACTGCGTCGGCAAACCCAGCGGAAATACCGAACGCAGTTCATGCTTGTTCCACGGGCCGACGAACTTGTTCGCGTAACCACTGGCCATGTATGGCGCCAGCCGGTAGTCGAGCAGCGGGCTGCGGTTTTCGATGCCCGACATCATCGCGTTGCGGTCGTTCTGCCACAACCACTCATGCAACCTGCCGGCGCCAGCATCGAGAACCAGCGCCTGCGTCAGGTCGCCACGGAAATCGCGCAGCGGGTCGCAACCCTTTGCTGCAAGCACGCCCGGGTGCACGAATTGGTCCATGTCGGGTGGATCGTCGGATTCGCGGCGCAGCGCCGGCGCCGTGGTGTTCGTCGACCCGGCGCGCGTGCACCAGTCAAATGCCTGCTCGACGATGGCCAGCGTGCGCGGATCGTCTGCGTTGGCCTGCAATACCTGATCGCGCCAAATCGTATCGTCGCGGGCCATGGCCTGTGCTGCGGCAAAGCGGAAATACCGGTCCCAGTAACCGGCGAAGATCTCGTCGCCACCGGTGCCGTCCAGCACCACCGGAACATTGTGCGCGGCGATATGCGCGTACAACTGCGGCATTGCCAGCGCATTGCCGATGAATGGAAACGGCTTTTCCTGGTGCCGGCACACCTGCAGAAAGCTGTCCATGCCGGCGCTGCCGTAGTCCAGCGGCAGATTGACGGCGCGAATGCCCAACTGCGCGATGCAGGCTTTGGCGTACCGCGCGTCATCGCTCTTGCCGGCATCCCCGGTGAAGCAGGTGACCTGTTCGGTCAGGCCCTGGTGGGCCAGCACCGAGAGGATCAAGGAGCTGTCCACGCCACCGGACAACAACAGGCCGACCGGCCGGTCGGCAACCAGCCGGGCACTGACAGCGTCCTGGACCAGCGCGCCCAGTTGCGCGGGCTCCCTGTCTCCGTGCGCGACATGACTGGGCAGGTCAAACCAGGTCTGGACGCTGCGGCTCCAGTGGGCAAGGTCGAACACCAGCGCGCTGCCGGCAACCACCTGGCGGATATGCTGCAGGTGGGTGCTGCCATCGGCGTGCGGGTAACACCATCCGCCTTGCAGGTAGTTGTCCAGGTCGGTCGATACGAAGCTGGGGCTTTGCTGCAGATAGGACAGGATCGGGCCGATCTCGGAGGACAGGCACAGCCGCTCGGAATCCTGGAACCAGAACAGCGGCTTCTTGCCATATCGGTCGCGCGTCGCCGTGATCGTGCCGCTGGACTGGTCGAGCAGGCACAGGCCCCACATGCCGTTGGCACGGTTCAGGCCCGCAATGCCGTCGTGGGCCAGCAGGCTCAGCAATACCTCGGTGTCGCCGTCAGTGTCGAAATCCGCGCCCTTGCGGGCGAGCTCTGCGCGCAGTGCCCGGAAGTTGTACACCTCGCCGTTGTAGACCAGTGTGTGGCGGCCGCGGCGCAATGGCTGGTCCGACCGCGCGCGCGGATCGAGAATCGCCAGCCGGGTATGGCCGAGGTAGCCCGATACCGTCACCGGGCCTGAGCTGCCGGGCAAGGTCCAGCTGAACTCCGACTGACCGATGCCATCGGGTCCGCGGTGCCGCAACGCCTCTGTCGCCTTGCGGGCACGCTCCAGCGCCACCGGACTGCTGCGTTCAACGATGAGAAAGAGTCCGCACATCAGGTTCAGGCCGGTTGTGCAGGGCCGTCGGCCCTGCTGGCTGGGATTGGAAGGGATCGCAGGCAAGGGCCTGCCTCGGCCCGGAGCGGCGGATTGTACGGGTCCGGACCCGCGCAAACCGGCGCTGGCCCACTTCTACAATGAACCATGCGCATTGCGTTTTATGCGCCTTTGAAGGCGCCCAACCATCCAACCCCGTCCGGCGACCGCCGCGTGGCGCGTCTGTTGATGGACGCCTTGCACCTGGCCGGCCATACGGTGGATCTGGCATCGGAGTTCCGCAGTTTCGACCGGGAGGGCGACGCGCAGCACCAGCGGGCGTTGGCCGGGCAGGGGCGCTCGATTGCGCAGGCACTGATTGAGCAATGGCACGACGTCGATGCGCCAGGGCGCCCCGATCTCTGGTTCACCTACCACCTGTATTACAAGGCGCCCGACTGGCTGGGCCCGGCCGTGTGCCGCGCGCTGGACCTTCCCTATGTGGTTGCCGAGGCGTCGCACGCCGCCAAACGCGCCAGCGGCCCATGGGCGATCGGTCATGCGGCAGCCGAGCAGGCGCTGCGTTCGGCCGACCTGTTGCTGAGTCCGACCGGTTTTGACGTGGCCGGCTTGCAGCAGCTTGTGACCGATCCCGAACGCATCCGGCGGCTGCCGCCGTTTGTCGATCCCGTGCCTTACCAGCGGGCCGCGCGCAAGCGTGGCTTGTGGCGATTGCGCCTGGGCCGGCTGCTTGGGCTGCCGATGTCCGAGCCCTGGCTGGTGGTCGCCGCCATGATGCGCCATGGCGACAAGCTGGCGTCGTACCGCGTATTGGCCGATACCTTGCCTCTGTTGCAGGACCTGCCCTGGCAACTGCTGGTCTGTGGCGACGGTGACGCGCGCGGCGAGGTCGAAGCCTTGCTGGGACCGGTGGCAGCGGGTCGTGTGCACTTTCTGGGCGCTTGCGACGCGCGAGCCATGGCTGCTGTCTATGCGGCTGGCGATATCTGCCTGTGGCCGGCGGTCAACGAGGCCTATGGCATGGCAATGCTGGAGGCGCAGGCCGCAGGGCTGCCCGTGGTTTCGTGCGCGACGCGGGGTGTGCCCGACGTGGTGCAACACGGCCAGACCGGTCTGCTGGCCAGTGAGATCGATGCCCGGGCGCTGGCGGCCTGCGTCCGTGAACTGCTGACGGACCCGCCCCGTCGCAGGGCCATGGGCGTGGCTGCCGCGCAATTCGTCGCGCAATCGCGCAGCCTGTCGCAGGCGGCCCGCACGCTGGCGTCGGCGCTCGCGCCACTGTTGCGCCTGCAAAGGCAGGCGCCGGCTGCATCGGTGTCGACCCGATGACGGCAACGCTGGCCCTGTTGCGCCATGGCGAAACCATCTGGACGCGCGACAAGCGGGTGCAAGGACGCACCGATGTGCCGCTGAGCGAGAGCGGATACCGTGCGCTGTCGGCGTGCCGTTTGCCGCCGCCCTGGGCGGCCGTGCAGCAGGTGCTGACCAGTCCGCTGGCACGTTGCCGGCAGACTGCGACTGCGTTGGGATTGACCAAGGCCGCCGTTGAACCCAGGCTGGTCGAGATGGACTGGGGCCAGTGGGAGGGCCGTAGGCTGGCCGATCTGCGGGCCGAACTCGGCTCGCAGATGGCGGACAACGAAGCGCGTGGTTTCGATTTCCAGCCAGCTGGCGGCGAAAGCCCGCGCATGGTTCTGGCGCGGATCCGGCCGTGGCTGCGCCAGCAGGCCACGGCCGGATCTGCGACCGTCGCGATCTCCCACCGGGGCGTGATCCGGGTGATTTTTGCGCTGGCCACCGGGTGGGACATGCTGGGCCGTCCTCCAGCCAAACTCGACTGGAGCGCACTGCATGCGTTTTCGCTGGCTGCCGACGGCATGCCTTCGGTGCTCCAACTCAACATGGCACTGGACAGCGGTACGCCATCGGATGGGGGTGCGCTGCCGTGAGCGCCAGGCGCGTGCTGGTGTATGTGCAGCATCTGCTGGGCTCCGGGCATCTCAGGCGCGCTGCGTTGCTCAGCGACGCGATGACCCGCGCCGGCATGCAGGTGACGCTGGTCAGTGGCGGCATGCCGGTGCCGGGTCTGGTGGCCAACGTGGCCCGCTTTGTGCAATTGCCGCCAGTGGCAGCGGCCGACCTTGGATTCAAATCGCTGGTGGACGAGCATGGCCGTGCGGTCGACGATGCGCACAAGCAGGCGCGGCGCGACCGGTTGCTGGCGCTGCTGCACGAGCTCCGGCCCCACGCAGTGGTCATCGAGTTGTTCCCGTTTGGCCGGCGCCAGATGCGTTTTGAACTGTTGCCACTGCTCGACGCCGCGCGCGCGAGCCGGCCGGCGCCGGTGATCGTATCCTCGGTGCGCGACGTGCTCGGCGGCAGTCGGGACGCCGAGCGTCAGCTGCGCATGCTGGCCTACTTCGACCAGTACTTTGACCATCTGCTGGTGCACGGCGACCCGGCGCTGGTCCGCCTGGACCAGACCTTTGCCCATGTGCAGGGACTTGGCCGGCGTCTGCATTACACCGGTTACGTGGTTGATCGGTCGTTCGCCGTGTCACCGGATCCAGGTGTGGAACTGTGCGGCCAGGACGAGGTCATCGTATCGGCCGGCGGCGGCGCGGTGGGCCGCGGCTTGCTGGAGGCGGCCATCCGCGCCAGGGCCCTGTCGGTATTTGCCGGGCTGCGCTGGCGCGTCCTGGTCGGCGCCGCAATGGGCACCGATGCTTGCGCGGAACTGCAGACGCTGGCCCGGCAATATGATGCTCAGGGCGAAGGCATCATCGTCGAGCCCAACCGGACCGACTTTTCCGCGCTGCTGCGCCGCTGCCGCTTGTCCATCAGCCAGGCGGGATACAACACGGTAATCGAAACCCTGCAGGCCGGAGTCCGTGCGGTGATGGTGCCGTTTGCCGGTGGCTCGGAAACCGAACAGCGCTTGCGGGCACGCGTGCTGGCAGAACATGCATGGATCGATATCGTGGAGGAACCCGACTTGACACCACATAGCCTGGCGCAAGCCATCAACCGCGCATCCAGACGCGCCAGGTTGCGCCCCGGCGCCGTGGCGCTCGATGGTGCAGATGCCAGCGCCCGGCTGATCGCCGAATGGACCGACGGGGGTCCTCCATGAGCCGTGCCTGGCACCTGTTGCGTGACGAACTCGCCCGCTGGCGCGACGCTGGACGCGTGGCCGACTTCTGGTGGCGCGACGACGATGCCGGCCAGCCGGTGCCGGCACTGACACGCCTGACCTGCCTGGCACGCGACGCGCAGGTGCCTCTGGCGCTGGCCGTGATCCCGCACGATGCTGCCAGCGCGCTGGTGCAGGCACCGGGTCCGCTGGTCTCCATCCTGCAACACGGTTGCGATCATCGCAGCCGTGCCGGCGCAGGCGAGAAGAAGACCGAGTTTCCCGCTGCCGAACCGGTGGCCGACGCTCTGCAGCGGCTGGCGCGGGGCCGGGCGCAGATTGCCGGCCCGCAAACGCTGGCGGTGCTGGTGCCGCCATGGAACCGGGTGTCTTCGCCGGGGCTCTTGCTGCAACTCGCGCAGGCCGGTTACAAGGGTCTGAGTCGGTTCGAAGCGCGCGGCGATGCTGCCAAGGCGCCGGGGCTGGTCCAGGTCAATACCCACGTGGACATCATCGACTGGCATGGCACGCGGGGTTTTGTCGGACTGGACGCTGCGCTGGCGGCCACCGTGGCACATCTGCGTGCGCGGCGCGAGGGGCCAGGCGACCGGGCCGAGGCCATCGGCGTGCTCAGCCACCACGCGGTTCATGACCAGGCCTGCTGGGCGTTCCTGGACCAGCTGTTCGAGCACAGTCGCCGCGACGGTGCGGCGCAATGGCATCGGGCTGCCGACCTGTTTGCCGCCGACTGAGTCTGTCCGGTGGCGAGTGTTGTTTTCGATGCGAACCAAGCGTTAATACCGGGCTGCCGGAGCGGACCCTTCTTCTATACTCCGAGCGGACTGTCGACAGGTGCGGGCGCCCTCAGGGACTTGACGAGACGGCATTCGGAATCGAGAGCCGGTGATCAAGCCACTGGTGCAACATAGGCGACGGGCGTCACGAACAGCAGGACATGTCTAACGTATTAACGGTCAGGGATCTGAAGGTATACCTCGACGTCGATGCTGGCCTGGTCAAGGCTGTCGATGGTATTTCGTTCCGCGTCCCTGCCGGCAGAACCATGGCCCTGGTGGGCGAATCCGGATCGGGCAAGTCCATCGTTGCGCAGGCGATCATGGGAATCCTGCCCCGTGTCGCCCGTATCGAGCATGGTTCGATCGAGTTCCGCGATCCACGCCGGCCCGAAGTGGTGGTCGACATCGCCAGGCTGGACATGCTTGGCGAGCAGATGCGGTCGATCCGCGGCGGCCGTATCTCGATCATCTTCCAGGAACCGATGACGGCCTTGTCTCCGTTGCACACAATTGGCAACCAGATCGGCGAGGCGCTGGCGCTGCACCGCACCAGTCTGGGCAAGTCCGAGCGCAGCGCGGCGGTGGTCGAGATGCTGCGGCTGGTCGGTTTTCCCGATCCGGCCAAGGCCGAACACGCCTATCCGTTCGAGTTGTCCGGTGGCCTGCGCCAGCGCGCAATGATCGCGATGGCACTGGTGTGCCGGCCGGCATTGCTGATTGCGGACGAGCCGACGACGGCGCTGGACGTGACGATTCAGGCGCAGATCCTGCAATTGATCAAGCAGTTGCAGGGCGATCTGCAAATGGCCATGATGATGATCACCCATGACCTGGGTGTGGTTGCCAACATGGCCGACGAGGTGGTGGTGCTGTACCACGGCAAGGTCATGGAGGCCGGCACCTTGCAGGACGTGTTCCGCGATCCGCAGCATCCTTACCTCAAGGCCTTGTTGCGCGCCGTACCCCGGTTCAACATGGAGCCGGGCGAGCGACTGACACCGATCCGTGAGATCGCGGTCGCCTCCGTCCAGGCGAGCAAGCCCCATGACCATGCTGCGGATCGGGCGCAGGCCAGCCTGCCGATGTTGTCGGTGCGCCATCTGAGCAAGAGCTTCAAGACGCGCAAGACTTCGTTGTTCGGTGACAAGACCACCGGCGGAACCCTTGCCGTCGACGATGTCAGTTTCGATGTGGCCCATGGCGAGTGCCTGGGTCTGGTGGGCGAGTCCGGCTGTGGCAAGACCACAACTGCCAAGATGATTCTGCGTGCCGGCCAGCCGGACAGCGGCGACATCATCTTCAACGACCGGGGAAGGCCGCGCGATGTGCTCAAAATGGAGGGCGAAGAGTTGTTCGCCTACCGGCGCAGGGTCCAGTTCGTGTTCCAGGACCCGTTCGGTTCGCTCAATCCGCGCATGACGGTGCATGACATCGTCAGCGAGCCGCTGGTCATCCACGGCATCGGCGATGAAGACGAGCGCTTTGAGCGGGTCAAGGAACTGATCGGACTGGTGGGCCTGGACGTGCGCCATCTGCGTCGTTATCCGCACAGCTTTTCAGGCGGCCAGCGCCAGCGCATCGGCATCGCGCGTGCATTGGCGCTCAATCCCGATCTGCTGATCTGTGATGAGCCGGTGTCGGCGCTCGATGTTTCGGTTCAGGCGCAGGTGCTCAACCTGCTGCTGGACCTGCGCGAGGCCAGGAACCTGACCTACCTGTTCATTTCGCACAACCTGGCGGTGGTGCACTACATCGCCGATCGCATTGCGGTGATGTGTGCCGGCCGGCTGGTGGAGATCGCAGCGTTCGACGAGTTGTTTGCCAATCCGATGCATCCGTACACCCAGGCATTGCTGGCCGCGGTGCCGGACCCGGACCTGGATCGCAAACTCGATTTCCGCGCGTTGATGGAAGGCAAGGCCTCTGATCCCACCGCCTGGAAACTGCCGTTTCGCCTTGACGGATCGCATCGCGTTGGCATGATTGATGTCGGCAACCAGCATTTCGTGCGCGCGCACGCAGATGTGGACATTTCGGAGCTGAAAAGATGAATTCCTCGATCCAAGCCTCACAAGAATACGCCGGGCCGCCCCCAAGTTTTCTTGCACCCCCGCGGGGGGCCTGGCCAAGCCAGGGCTGGGGGCATTTTCGACCGTGGCAACGCCTGTCCATCACACTGGTGGTGCCGGCCCTGCTGGGATTGCTCGTTACCGTGGCGCAGGCGGCGCCTCCGGCCAACCTGATCGAGACGCCGATGTTGCGCGACGATGTCGCAGCCAAGAAATTGCCGCCGGTCAAGCAGCGGCTGCCGGAGAACCCGCTGGTGGTGGTGATGGACGGCAAGCAGCAGGAGCTGGGGCAACACGGGGGAACCTTGAACATGTTGCTGGCCCGTTCGCGGGACATCCGCATGATGGTGGTCTACGGTTATGCCAGGCTGGTGGGTTATGACCGCAACTATGTGCTTGTGCCGGATCTGCTGCAGAGCATCGACGCCAAGGACGACCGCGTGTTCACGATGAAACTGCGCGCCGGCCACAAGTGGTCGGACGGCGCACCGTTCACCAGCGACGATTTCCGTTATTTCTGGGAGGATGTGGCCAACGACAAGGAGCTCAGCCCGTCGGGCCCGCCGGCGGCATTGCTGGTTGACGGCCAGCCGCCCAAGGTCGAGTATCCGGACAAGACCACGGTGCGTTACACCTGGGCCAAGCCGAACCCGGAGTTCCTGGCGCTGTTGGCGGGTCCGTCGCCCTTGCTGATCTATCGTCCCGCGCACTACCTCAAGCAGTTCCACAAGAAGTACAACCCCAAGGTGGTCGAGGCGGAGAAGGCGGAGCCGGGCAAACGCAGCTGGGCGGCGATCCACAACCGCGAAGACAACATGTACCAGTTCGACAACCCCCGGTTGCCGACGCTCGAGCCCTGGGTCAACACCTCCAAGCCGCCGACCGACCGGTTCGTGGTCGTGCGCAACCCGTATTTCCACCGGGTCGATACCAATGGCCGCCAGCTGCCGTATATCGACCGGGTGCTTCTTCCCATCGTCGACTCCAAGCTGATTCCGGCCAAGGCTGGGGCCGGAGAGTCCGATCTGCAGGCGCGTGATATCGCCTTCAGCAACTACACTTTCCTGAAAAAGGGCGAGCAGCTCAACAATTACAAGACCTATCTGTGGCGCACCGCCAAAGGCTCCCATCTGGCGCTGTACCCGAATCTCAATGTGGTCGATCCGGTCTGGCGCCAGCTGTTCCGGGATGTGCGTTTTCGCCGCGCCTTGTCGATGTCGATCGACCGGACCCAGATCAACCAGGTGCTGTATTTCGGCCTGGCGACGGAGAGCAACAACACGGTGGTGGCGGACAGTCCGCTTTATCGCAAGGAATACCAGACGCAATGGGCGAAGTACGACCGCAAGGCCGCCAACAAATTGCTCGACGAGATCGGTCTCAAGCGCGGGCCTGACGGCATACGGCGACTGTCCGACGGCAGGCCGTTGGAGATCATTGTCGAGACCGCTGGCGAGAGCACCGAGCAGACTGACGTGCTGGAACTGATTCGTGAAACCTGGCGCGAAGCCGGCATCAAGCTGTTCAGCAAGCCCTCGCAGCGCGATCTGCTGCGCAACCGCGTCTTCTCGGGTGAGGCCATGATGTCGGTGTTTTATGGCCTGGACAACGGCATGCCAACGGCCGATACAGCGCCTGATGAACTGGCGCCCAAGGACCAGGCCCAGCTTCAATGGCCCAAATTCGGCCAGTACTACGAGACGGCCGGAAAGTTGGGGGAGGCGCCCGACTTCCCGGCGGCGATCGAACTGATGACGCTGTGGCATGCCTGGCATAACGTGAGCCGTGACGAGCGCGCCAAGATCTGGCACCGCATGCTGGCCATTCATGCGGACCAGCAGTTGACGATCGGTGTCATCAACAACGTCATGCAACCGGTCGTCGTGACCAACACGCTCAAGAATGTGCCGGAGAAGGCGGTCTACAACTGGGACCCGGGCGCATTTCTGGGCATCTACCGGCCCGACACCTTCTGGTTCACGGACGCGCGCAGGAACTAGCATGAAAGACGCCCCCCGTCTGT
>JAGPBF010000217.1 GCA_018063505.1 Rhodoferax sp. | reverse complement strand
TTGCTGGTCCATTGGGCATGAACCAGCCCCGAGGCCATGACCAACAGCAGCGCAAGCCAACGCTTGCGATTCATGTGCCCGATGGCCCAATACCCACGCATCACGATAAGAATTTCCCGCAGGCCCGGCCTGCACCGGTCGCGTCGCCAGCATGCGGCGCGGCCATTGTTATAGTTTGATCACTGCCCATTTCGGGCCAACCCAGCGCCTGGCGCCTGCACCATGACCACCCTGCTTCCCCATATCGAACTGGCCTGCGGGCCCAACCCTGACGCCACCGTGATCTGGTTGCACGGCCTGGGCGCTGACGGTAACGATTTCGCTGCGATTGTGCCCGAGCTCGATCTCGCCGGTTGCCGGTCGATCCGTTTTCTGTTTCCGCATGCGCCCAGCATACCGGTCACGGTCAACGGCGGATATGTGATGCCGGCCTGGTACGACATCATGGGCACCGACCTGCACAAACGCGAAGACGCAGCGGGAATCCACCGCTCGGCGCTGGCCATCGAAGCCTTGATCGCCAACGAGGTGGCGCGTGGCGTGCAAACGCAACGCATCGTGCTGGCGGGATTTTCCCAGGGATGCGCCATCGCGCTGCACACCGGCCTGCGGCATGCGGCGCCGCTGGCAGGCATCATGGCCTTGTCGGGCTATCTGCCGCTGGCAGCCGACCTGGCGGCACATGCCAGTGCGGCCAATCGCCGGACGCCCATCTTCATGGCGCACGGCAACGCCGACCCGGTCGTGCCGGTGGCGCGCGGCCAAGCCTCACGCGATCTGCTCCAGACCATGGGGTATCCGGTGCAGTGGCATGCCTATCCGATGCAGCACAGCGTGCATCCGCGCGAGCTGCAGGACATCGGTGCGTTCCTGCAATCGGTGCTGGGCAAAGACGCACACTGAACCCGCCCTGCGCCTGATGCGACGCAATGACCCGGCGCGCGCGCAGATGGATGGTCCACACGCCCCATCGACCCCGGTGAACGGGCGATGAAGACACCGCCACGCGTGGACCTGGTGTGGTCTGCGGGCCTGGCGGCCTTGCTGGGTTTGCCGGTTCTGCATGCCACCGGTTCGGCCATCGCAGCCGGGATCGACATGGCGGCATGGCAGGGCATGCTGGCGGCGCCACAGAGCTTGCGCGCCTTGAGGCTCAGCCTGTGGACCGGCATCACGTCCAGCCTGCTGGCTGTCGCCATCAGCGCCTGGATCATGTCGCATCATTTTCCGGCGCGTTGGCCCGCGCTGGTACGCCTGCTCGGGCCGATGCTGGCGGTCCCGCACGCCGCATTTGGCATTGGCCTGGTATTCCTGCTCAGCCCCAGTGGCTGGTTGCTGCGCGCCGTGTCGCCCTGGGCCAGCGGATTCACCGATCCGCCGCCGTGGATCACGACGCAGGACCCCTGGGGTCTGGGCCTGATCATCGTGCTGGTCGCCAAGGAGATTCCGTTCCTGTTGTGGGCTGCCGCGGCGCAACTGCAACGCGCCGACGTGGCGCTGCGCCTGACGCGTGAGCGCGATCTGGCGCGCACCCTGGGTTATGCGCCCAACCAGGCCTGGTGGCGCGTGGTCTGGCCACAACTGTGGCCGCGCCTGACCTGGCCGATGCTGGCGGTACTGGCCTATTCGATGACGGTGGTCGATGTCGCGCTGGTGGCTGGCCCGGCGACCCCGCCCACGCTGGCCGTCCAGGCCTGGTCATGGTTGCGCGATGCCGACCCGGCCACCAACCGGCAAGGCGCCGCAGCGGCCTGGCTGCTGGCGCTGGCACTGGCTGCCGTGGCCCTGGTGCTGCGGAGTCTGCCGCGATGGCGCTGGTGGCGCACGCGGCGCACATCGGGTGACCGCGGCGCAATGCCTTCGCCCCGCGCTGGTATGGCCGCCACGGCCGGTCTGCGGGTGCTGCTGGCGCTTTACCTGGCGGTCATGCTGGCATTGGCAGTGGGCAGTGTGGCGGGTATCTGGCAGTTCCCGCATCTGCTGCCGCAGACCCTGAGCTGGGGTGCGTGGCGCTCGGTATGGGAGAGTTCAGGGACGGTCGGCACCACGCTCATGCTTGCGCTGGCAGCCGCACTGGCAGCGCTGGCATGGTCGGTGGCATGGCTGGAGACGGCACCAAGGCAATGGGACAGCTGGTTGCGCCGGATCGTCTACCTGCCGCTGGTGTTGCCATCGGTACTGTGGGTGGTCGGCATCCACGCCGCCACGGTGCGCTGGGGCATGGACACCCGCTGGAGCGGACTGTGGCTGGCGCACGCGCTGGCCTGCGTGCCGTATGTGCTGATCACGCTGGGGCCAGCCTATACCGGCTTTGATCCGCGTTACCGGCAGGTAAGCGCATCACTGGGCCACGGCCGGGCGCGGTTCCTGCTGTCGGTCAAATGGCCTTTGCTGCGCGCCGCGTTGTGGTCGGCGCTGGCGGTGGGTTTTGCCGTCAGCGTCGCACAATACCTGCCGACGCTGTTCATTGGCGGCGGCCGCTTCGCCACCGTCACCACCGAAGCCGTCACGCTGGCCTCGGGCGCGCAACGCTCGCTCACCTCGGCCTACGCCTGGCTGCAATGGTTGTTGCCGGTACTGGCTTTCGGCCTGGCGGCATGGGCTGGCCAAGCGCGGCGATTTCGTGCCAGCAGGTGAGAAGGGTCAAGCCCCCGTCAGGCCGCGCGCGAGTTCCTGCGTCAGGTCCACCGCCGAGATCGCCTTGCAGCCGCTGGCGTTCTGACCCGACCACAAAGGGCTGAAGTCGCCCAATGCGCGGCTTTCGGCGGCCTGGCGCAAGGGCGCGAGCGCCGCGCTGGCCAGCGGGAACGCCGGCACGACCGTCTCGTGCGGACCGAGTTCGCGCATCACGCGGTTGACGATGCTGCGGGCTGGTCGACCCGAAAAGACCCGTGTCAAGGCGGTATGGCGGGCGGCATCGCTCTGCAACGCTGCCCGGTGCACCGCGCTGGTGTTCGCTTGTGGGCACAACAGATAAGCGGTGCCGACCTGCACGCCGCAGGCCCCCAGCGCCAGCGCCGCAGCGACCGAACTGGCGTCTGCAATACCGCCGGCGGCAATCACCGGCAGACCTGTATGGCGCACGATCTGCGGCACCAGCGCCAGCGTCCCGAGCTGGGTGGTCGTGTCCTGCGTCAGAAACATGCCACGGTGGCCACCTGCCTCCAGTCCCTGGGCAATGATGGCATCGACGCCGTGGCGTTCCAGCCAAATCGCTTCGTCAACCGTCGTCGCGCTGGACAAAATCCGCGTGCCCCAGCTGCGCAGGCGCGCCAGCAGCGCGTCCGACGGCAGGCCGAAATGAAAGCTGATCACGGTCGGCCGGAACGGCTCGAGCAGATCCGCCGTGGCATCGGTAAAGGGTTCGCGCGCCGCGAACGGCACGGACGCATCGGCCTCCAGTCCCAGTTCACGGTAATACGGTACCAGGGCCGAGCGCCAGGCCGCCTCGCGCGCCGGATCGGCCGGCGCCGGGACATGGCAGAAAAAATTGAGGTTGACGGGCAGGCATTGCCCCTGGATTTGCAACAGCGCGTCGTGCAGCGCCTGCGGCGAGAGCATCGCACAGGGCAAGGAACCGAGCCCGCCGGCACCGGACACCGCAAGCGCCAGATCGACCCCCTGCACACCGGCCATCGGCGCCTGCACCAGCGGCCAGCGCACCCCCAGAAGTTCGGCCAGCGTCACCGGAAAGCTCCGAGTCTTTCCCGCATCGAACCTATTTGCTGGCCGCCGCTGCCGGCGGCTGGATGCCCAGTCGCCCTGCGACCACCCGGTCCAGCGCACGGATCTTGGGTTCGATGACGGGTTTGGTTTCGGCCACGAGTTTCTCGGTCAGGCCTTTCTGCATCTCGCCGCCGAGCGACTGGAACTTGCGGTTGACCGGCGACTCGATGATGGCGATCAGTTGCTTGAGTTCATCCTCGGTGAAGCGCTCGTCGAGCAACACGCCGATCGTCGACGGGGCCAGCGCCACCGCGCGCTCACGCACGATCGGCACGGTTTCATCGACGTATTTCTTGACGTCGGCCTGGATATCCTTCGCCACCGCCTGGCGCTTGTCCGGTGGAATCCGCTGCTGCAGCAGCGGACCGGCGCGTTGCATGAGGACCTGGGCGGGTTGCTCGGCCATGGCGCGGGCAACCAGTTCGATGGCGGGTTGCTGCAATTCCAGCACTTTGGCCACGAGTTCCTTCTTGGCCGGTGTCGACTGCGCGAATGCGGCACCTGCGGCGACAAACAATGCGACAACAATCAGTTTCTTCATGCGGTTTCCTTCTTGCCTGGTTGCACATCCCGTGCACAAACGGCACCCGGTGATTTGCGCACGTATTATCACCTTCACGCGTGAACCCCTGGCCAGAGCCCGCGTGCATGGTCCAGCCTTCACGCGATGTCAGCCCCAACCCCTACCTACACCATGCCCCTGCTGGTTCACGTCGAGCGCCTTGCCACCCACGACACCGTGCTGATCCGGCAGCTTGACTTGCAGGTCGCTGCAGGCGACATCCATACCGTGATGGGTGCCAGCGGCTCCGGGAAGTCCAGCCTGCTGTCGGCCATCTGCGGCACACTGCCACCAGGCCTGCACTTCGAGGGTACGGTGCTGCTGGACGGCCGCCGCATCGACAACCTGCCGACGGAAAGGCGCAAGGTCGGCATCCTGTTCCAGGACGATCTGCTGTTTGCGCACATGACGGTGGCCGAAAACCTGTTGTTTGCCGTACCGGCCGGGCCGGGGGCGCAACGCCGCGCGCAAGTGGCGGCAGGCCTGGCCGACCTGGAGCTGACGGCGCTGGCCGATGCGAATCCGGCCACACTTTCGGGAGGACAACGCGCCCGCGTGGCCCTGATGCGCGCCCTGCTTGCCGAACCGAAGGCCTTGCTGCTCGACGAACCATTCTCGCGGCTGGACGCCGCATTGCGCGAGCGGGTACGGGACTTCGTGTTTGCGCTTGTAAGAAAACGCGGGATTCCTGCACTAATGGTCACACACGACGACGCCGATATCGCCGATCCCATGCACCTGACCCTGCTGAGCTGACCTGACCTGTGCTTGACCGCGCCGCCTCCACCCTGATCAAGCCCGCCATCGACAGGCTCGCCAGAATCCTTGCCGACTGGGGGCTGGGTGCCAATCAGATGACCGTCATCGGATTCGGCATCGGTATCGGCGCTGCAGCGCTCATCGCCACCGGCCACTTCATGGCCGCGGCGGCCACCATCTTGCTGTCGCGCCTGTGTGACGGCCTCGATGGCGCGATTGCCCGGCGAACCCACACCACCGACGCCGGGGGTTTTCTCGACATCGCGCTGGACTTCATCTTCTACGCTGCGATTCCGCTGGCGTTCGCCCTGGCCGATCCGGCGCGTAATGCGCTGCCAGCGGCGTTGCTGCTGGCCGCTTTCTGCGGCACCATGTCGAGTTTCCTGGCGTTTGCGGTGATCGCGGCAAAGCGCCAGATGGACAACCTCTCGTGGCCAGAGAAGTCCTTCTACTTCCTGGGTGGCCTGACCGAGGCCACCGAGACTCTGGCGTGTTTTGTCGCGATGTGCATCTGGCCGCAGCACTTCCCGATACTGGCCAGCGTCTATGCGGCGATGTGCGCCATCACCACCGCCACCCGCGTCTGGTGGGGTTGGCGCGCGTTTTCCTGACAGCCGGTCAAAGCATCACAGGCGCTTGGACAACATGCTGACGTAGTCGTGCAACTGGGTGTTCACGGTCGAGATGCGGTACTCGACCGGCTTGTCGCCAAAGGTCAGCGCGGTGCGGTGCACCTCCAGCACCGGCTGTCCGAGTGCAACGCCGAGAAAACGCGCCGTATTGCGGTCCGCCGCCGCCGCCCGGCTACGCTCCTGCGCATGCAATACGGTGATGCCGAATTCGGTCTGGTACAGGCTGTAGATCGTGCTCTGCCGATCGCGCAGGCGCCTTTCGGTCAAGCCCTTGAACATCAGCGCGGGAATCACGATGCGGTCATGCACCACCGCCCGCCCGCCCAGCGACAGCCGGTTGTCGAAGCGGATGACCGGATCACCTGGCTTGATGCGCAGCGCCCCGGCGTCGGATTCCGACGCACGTTCGCGCTCGAAACCCAGGCTCTCGACATGGGGATACTCGGCGGCCTTGGGCAGGTCGCCGAACCGCGCGTCGGGCCGCGGTTCGATGTGGAAGAACTGGAACAGGAACCGGTCATTGCCGTGTTGCGCCACGAACGTGCCCTTGCCCTGGCGGCGCACCAGCGCATGTTCGTGCACCAGTTCGTCGACGGCGCGGCGCAAGGTGCCGATGCTCACCCGCAGTACAGCGGCGATGACGGTTTCGTTGGGCAAGGCATGGCCGGGCCGGCAGCGACCGGACTCGATGGCGCGCTGCAGTTGCTGCTTGACCTGGCGGTACAGCGGCGCGGCTCCCGTGCCGGTCAGCGGCGTGAGTTCCAGGGCTTCGACTTTCATGATGCATGCCAGTGTAGTGCGCCGCGGAAATTCATCCATGTCATCTGAATGACTTGGTTGACAGTCGGGTTTGACTGCCTAAACTCCCCCACTTTCGCGACCCCAAAAGAACTGGAGCACTCATGATTCATTTTGTTTTGCACGACGCCAAGGACACTGTGGCCGTCGTCGTGGTGGAAGGCGTGACAGCCGGCACGAAGATGACCGGCTGGATCATGGACGAGGACCGCATGATCGATGTGTCGGCCAAGCAGGACATTCCGATCGGACACAAGGTGGCACTCAAGGACATGGCCGTCGGTGACACGGTCGTGAAGTACGGCATCGACATGGGCAAGGTGGTTGCCGCCATCAGCGTCGGTCAACATGCCCATGTGCACAACATCAAGACCAAGC
>JAGPBF010000216.1 GCA_018063505.1 Rhodoferax sp. | reverse complement strand
GAAAACGCCGGGCCGCCCCAAGTTTTCTTGCACCCCCTCGGGGAGCCTGGCGAAGCCGGGGATGGGGGCACGCATGACGGGCTCGCGCAAGTGGCTTGAAACGGCGCTGGCGCAGCACGGCCTGCGCCTGCGCGGCGGCTGGGTGCCAGGGCCCGGCGACGCCACCTTGCCACCGCTGGCTGCAGCTGCCGTTGCGGTGGTCTGGATGGTCGGACAGGTGGGTTCTGAATGCTGGCCGGCGTTTTCGGGCTCGGCATTCTTGCACGATGGTCTGCCCGACCCGCTGGACCGCTGGAGCAAGAGCATTGGTGATGCGCTTGCCCGGCAATGCGCAGGCCGGGCGATCTATCCTTCGGACGGCCCGCCATTTGCGCCGTTCCAGCAGTGGGCGCGGCGCGCCGAGCCCCTGCAGACCAGCCCGCTGCTGCTGCAGATCCATCCGCAGTTCGGCTTGTGGCATGCCTACCGGTTTGCGCTGGCGCTGCCGCAGCTCGACGCCGATGACGCTGGCACCATTGCCGCGCAGCAGCAACAGCCGCAGACCGACGTGTGCCTTTCCTGCGTCAGCCAGCCCTGTCTGTCGGCGTGCCCGGTGGACGCGTTCACGACTTCTGGTTATGCGGTTGACCGGTGTGCCGGGCATTTGCATGGTCCGGCCGGCTCGGATTGCGTGGTGTCAGGCTGCCAGGCGCGGCGTGCCTGCCCGGTCGGCGTCGGCTACGCATATGCCCAGCCCCACGCTGCATTTCATATGGCCGCCTTTGCGACGCGCCATGGCGATTCCGTCACCCCGCAGACGCCGCAAAAAAGGGAGCCTGCGCTCCCTTGATGGATGGATGCAGATACCGGCTCTGCTCATGCCTCGCGCTTTTTGCGGCGCTGCGCAATGGTGAGGATCAAGCCGATGCCCGCCAGCATCATCGCGTAGGTTTCGGGTTCCGGAACCGGCGCGGCCAGGAAGCTGATCTTCAGTTCATTCTGAGGCTGCGCAATGATGCTCGCGAAGCTGCCACCCGATGCATTCAGGGTCAGCACCAGGTCCTTGACCGAGAACGAGGTGAATGACCCGGTGGGAACAGTTGCGGAGCTTGCGAAGTAGCCGGAGCTTCCATTCGCAAAGCTGACCGTCTCGAATCGCTCCAGGTTGCCACCCACTGCCACGAAGCTGCCACCATTGATGGAGGCCTGACCTGTAGCCGCGGCGGAGGTTGTGGCGTCGGTGCCATATTCGGTGTAAACCAGATTGCCCAGAAACCCGGTTAGCGGACCGCCCAGGCTGTATCCCGCATTGGCCGTGATGGTGAAGTCGGGCAACGAGAAGTTGGCCGATGTAGCCGCACCTCCCGCAGAGACCAGGTTGATGCTTGACGGAAGCGTCCAACTGAATCCCGCTGAACCGTCACTGCTGGAAAAGTTCGATGACATGCCGCCCAGAACGGTGGCATCGTCATAGCTCAGGGTGTAGCTGCCCAGATCGACCACCGTCGTGGCTGCGCCCGCGGAGAAAGCGCTGGCCATCGCAACGATACCAGCGGCCAAGATGCCCAATTTCATGGGATGTCCCTTTTATCAAAGATGATTGCTGCTTTCAAAGCAATGTACGTGCCGTGCCTGTCTGCTTCGAAGAACTCCTTGAAAATCAAGTGCTTGTATTCGTGAATTCACGGCCAAGGGCGAATCCAGGCACCTCGCTGTCAGATTTTTCGACTGGCTAGAATAATTTTTTCGCCGGCACTGCATCCAGATCGGGATGGTGCGGGTAGTAGTCAGTACAGCCCCTGCTGTATTGACCAACCTACCTGGAGATTGCCATGCGCCCCCTGTTTCAATTGCTGACTGTTCCCACCTTCATCGTGGGCGCAAGCCTGTTGTCTGCCTGCGGCTCCACGGGCACGCACTCGCAGGCCAGTGCCTATTCGCAGCATGGATTGCCACCCACGGTACAGGTGCCGACCGGCAACAAGGTGGCCTGGGAGACCGTGGGCAAGGGCAGCGTCACCTACGAATGCCGCGACAAGGCTGGAATGGCCGGCCAGACCGAATGGGTGTTTGCCGGACCCGATGCCGTGCTCAGCGCACGCGACGGCAAGGCCGTGGGCAAGTACTACGGGCCACCGGCCACCTGGGAGGCCTTGGACGGCTCGAAAGTGACCGGCACACAGCTGGCGGTTGCGCCCGCCGGCGCCGGCAACCTGCCCTACCAGCTGGTCAAAGCCAACCCGGCCATGGGTAGCGGCGCCATGACCGGTGTGACCTACATCCAGCGTGTGGCCCTCACCGGCGGCGTTGCGCCGGCATCCGGATGTTCAATGATGACAAAGGGTCAACGCCAGACGGTGCAATACCAGGCCGACTACATTTTCTGGAAAGCCAGCTGAAGCGCTAGCCCCGTCCAGCTGCGGTACGATGGGCGCCCCGTCCCGTGCGCGCCGCACAACGTTTGCCGATTGCACCGCATTTGCCCACCGACGAAGCATTCGATTGTGAAGCCGCCCTCGCCGCCTGCGCACGCGGCGAGCGCCAGGCATTGGCGCGGATCTACCAGCGCGAAGGCCGCTTTCTGCTTGGCGTGGCGATGCGTATCGTGCGCCAGCGTCAACATGCGGAAGACGTCCTGCACGATGCGTTTCTCAGCATATGGCAACGGGCCGGCAGCTTCGACGGCAGCCGGGGTGCTGCACGCGGCTGGATATTCAGTGTGGTGCGCCATGCGGCGCTGAACTGGGTGCGCAACAATGCGCGGCATGTTCCGCTACAGGAGGAGCAGGAAGCAGCGCTGCAGGATGACGCTGCGCTGGCCCGGTACGCCGAGGATATGCAAGCGGGCGAGACCCGGGTCGAGCTGGGCCGCCTTTCACACTGCCTGGGCCAGTTGGAGGCCGAACGCCGTGCGTGTATTGTTCTTGCCTATGTCGATGGTTGCTCACACGGCGAAATTGCCCGGCGCACGCAAAAACCGCTGGGGACCGTGAAGGCATGGATCCAGCGCGGGATGCGCACACTGCGGGAGTGCATGGCATGACGACAACCCGCGCACCTGACGGCCCGATGGGTGATGAGGCCATGATGGACCTGGCCGGTGAATACGTGCTGGGCACCTTGTCCGCGTCGGCGCGGCAAGCGGTTGAACAACGCCTGGGCAGCGAGCCGGCCTTGCGCCAGGCCATTGCGTCCTGGGAAACGCAGCTGCATCCACTGGTCGAAACGGTCGCGCCGATCGAGCCTTCGCAGCAATTGTGGACCCGCATCGAACACAGCATTTCTCCGGCGCAGGCAGCTTCTCGCCGCTCGGGCGCGGCACGCTGGTGGGACAACCTGAGGTTGTGGCGCGGCCTTGCTGGAGTGGGTTTTGCGACAGCCGCATTGATGGCCACGGTGCTGGCCTGGCGCATGCAGCAGGAACTTGTTCCTCCCCAATACGTGGTGGTGCTGGTGGCGCCCCAGGACAAGTCGCCGGGCTGGATGGTGCAGGCCACAGGGCCGCAATCCCGGATCAGCCTCATCCCGCTTGGCACCATGGCGATCCCGCCAGGCAAGTCCTTGCAGTTCTGGACCAAGGGCGATGGCTGGAACGGGCCGGTATCGTTGGGGCTCGTCACGCCAGGGCGGCCGCTGCAGGTGACCATGGACCGCCTGCCGCCGCTGGAGTCCAACCAGTTGTTCGAGCTCACACTCGAACCCCCCAACGGTTCGCCGCTGGATCGGCCTACCGGCCCGATCCAGTTCATCGGTCGGGCCGTCAAGGTGCTTTGACGAAACTCGCTCGGCCAGGCGGGTGCTTCCGTTTCCCGCCCGTCCGGCGGCGCATATGCGCCGCAGACGATCAGAACGCGTGGCGCATGCCCAAGCCGTACCTGGTGTTGCCGCTGGTCTTTGTACCGCCGATCTTGCCGTCCCAGTCGGTCAGGCCGGCATAGAGGTCCGTGCGTTTGGAGAGCATGTACATGGCGCCCAAAGTGAAACCTTTGCGCTTTTCATCGCCGCTGGCGGCATTGTCCTTGGAGTAGCCGTAACTGCCAGAGAGCGTCAGGGCACCGCTCAGTGGCACATCCACACCCAACGAGTACTCGTTCGTCTTCAGGCTGCCGGGGCTTTTGACGTTGCCGTAAAGCCCCTTGATGACAGCGGCGCCAATGTCATATGACGCACTCAGGCGCGTGTATTTCGTCTTGCCACCGGCGGCCAGGCCTTCGGTCTGATAACCGAAGCCGGCCATCAATGGGCCGCCGGCATATGCAAGGCTGACCGAGTTCACGTCGGTGTTGATGTTGCGGACTTCGTCCAACGAATGGCTGAACGCGCCGGAAAAACCGCCGAACGACGGCGTGGAGTAGCGCAAGGTGTTGCCGGGATTGGCGTTGTAGCCGGTGCTTCTGAAGAAATTGTTCTCGACCGAGAAGCCGGAATCGAACATCGCGTTGATGGCGCCGCTGACGTCGTCATAAGCGGTCCAGGGCTTGCCGACGCGGAACTCGCCGAAATCGCCTGACAGGCCGACCCAGGACTGGCGGCTGAACGCATTGCCCGCGACGGCTTGCGCGCCGGTGTCCGCCGAAAACCCCTGCTCAAGGTCGAAATTGACCTTCAGGCCGCCGCCGATGTCTTCGGACCCCATCAATCCCCAGCGGCTGCCGGAGACGGTGCCGGAGTCAATGGTGACCTGGCTGACGCCGCCAAATGCCTTGTTGCGCATCAGCGATACATCGATCTTTCCGTATAAGGTGACGGAGGATTGCGCCTGGGCGCCACCGACCATTGCCCCCAGAATGGCCAACGTTATCAACGATTTTTTCATGACTGCTTCCTTGGTTAAATGCATGGTGTTGGTATCGGGCCCCTGCCCGGATGATGCGTTGCAGCAATTAGCGTGCCCGGGTAGTCAGAATCCCACCGCTACCGGGTGCTGGGTCGGCTGACACGGGGGTGACTAAATCGGTTGATGTCGCAGCACTTCTGCGCACGATATCAGGGCGCAGCTGCAGCTTGTGTATGCACCTGAATGGGGGGTGGGTTCTGCTTGTCCGGTTTTGGTGCGTGGCCTTGGCAATGGCAGTTCTCAGCGTCCCTTTGATCACCGTCAATTCGATCTTGCTAACAGTTACCCACACCGGCATGGGCATCCCGCAAACTTTGACGATGGGCGGCCCTTTTGCAATGGCGTGATTTCTTACATTTGATCGGGGATTGCTCCGGTAGGACAAAGCGCGCTTGCCGCCCAGAATGAGGCACAGATTTCCCTTCAGATACAACAAGGAGTTTTTCATGGCCCAGATTCAACACCCCGCCCGCAAACTGGTACTGTCGCTTAGTGCTGCCGCACTGCTATTGGGCGGATGCGCCGATATGAATTTGAGCAAGACGCAACGCGACTCCGCGATCGGCGCTGGTGTGGGTGCCGTTGCCGGTGCCGTGATTGGTGGAGGCGCCAAGGGTGCCGTCATCGGCGGCGCTTTGGGTGGAGCCGGTGGCTACGTCTGGTCCAAGCATATGGCCGACAAGAAGGCGGCCATGGAGAAGGCCACGCAGGGCACCGGTGTGGCCGTGACGCAGACCGCGGACAACCAGCTCAAGCTGGAAATCCCCAGTGACATCTCGTTCGACACCGGCCGCGCCGACATCAAGTCCAACCTGCGCCCGATCCTGGACCAGTTCGCCTCTGGCCTGGCCAACCAGCCCAATACCGAAGTCCGAATTGTCGGGCATACCGACAATGTCGGCTCCGATGCTGTCAACGATCCGCTTTCGCGCCAGCGTGCGCAGTCCGCGCGTGATTATCTTGCCTCGCGCGGGGTGAACGCCAGCCGCATCGTGACCGACGGGCGTGGGGAGCGCGAACCGGTTGCCACCAACGCAACACCTGAAGGCCGGGCGCTCAACCGCCGGGTTGAGATTTTCCTGGCTGAGCGTGCATAGGTGACCAGGACTTG
The DNA here is from genome assembly GCA_018063505.1 of Rhodoferax sp. GTDB lineage: Bacteria > Pseudomonadota > Gammaproteobacteria > Burkholderiales > Burkholderiaceae_C > CAISIP01. Next base: position 958 of record JAGPBF010000216.1, on the reverse strand, counting down.
ATCCGGCTTCCATTGGCGGCAAAAACGCTTGAGCCGGCAGTGGCGGTTGCCATTGCAACCGCCGCTTTGCCGACCGCTGCCAGTGTATCGGCAGCCCAGACCAGTGCCAATGAAAGCGGGTTCGGCACCCGGCCCTTGTCGCGCAGCGAAGTTGCACTGACTGCGTCGGACTTTGCGCGCGGCGACCTGATGGCCTACGCGATACGGATGGTTACGCCGTTGCGGCGTGAGTTCGGCCGTGCGCTGGACGTTACACACTTTCTCTACAACGCCGAATACGCCAAAGAGATCATTGCCTTGGCACTCGCCAGCAAAGACGCCCGGTTGCGGGGTTATGCGACATTCCTGCAAATGGAGATGTTCCGGCCACGGCGGCCGCGCCGGCCCTGACTGAATCGCGCGCTCTGGGCGCGCAAGGAGCGGCAATCCAGACGGGGATGCGCCCTGCCTGTGCCGCGCCGGTGCCAGCCATTGTCGCAATTGGAGCTATCCCGCACTTGCGCCTGAATACACTTTGTGCGGTTGCCGCAACGCGCAACTGCCAGTGAAACTTTCGGGAATCGGGAGCGCATGAATTCGCATTTACGGGTCGTCGTCATGGGTGGCGGGGTGGGTGCGCGCATGTCTGGCAAGCTTTCCAAGTGCCATCCAATTTTCTTAGGAGCTAGCGCAAATGGCCTCATTCCCTGAACGCGCCAAGGTCGTCATCATTGGCCAGGGTGGCATCGTGGGTGCCTCGGTGGCGCATCACCTGATCGAACGCGGCTGGGACGACATCGTCGGCATCGACAAGTCGGCCATCCCCACCGATGTGGGCTCCACCGCGCACGCGTCTGATTTTTGCTTCAACACGATGCACGACCAGATGACGATCTTCACCACCAAGTACAGCATCGACTTCTACGACAGGATGGGTCGTTACGAGCGCATCGGCGGCCTGGAGGTGGCGCGTGTCGGT
>JAGPBF010000215.1 GCA_018063505.1 Rhodoferax sp. | reverse complement strand
GGATACGCCATTTGGGGTCGTAGTCGAACGCCGTGACGCCGGCATCTTCAATGCGTGTGGTGACGCGCGGGTCGCGCACACGCACGCCAAAGAGCTTGCTGCCATCACTCTTGGTGCGCCCGAGGGCCTCGACCTCGCACACCCCAAAATACACCGGCAGACTTTTGCCGTGTCCATAGGTCTGGTTGCGTCCCGGGATGATCTCCACCGGACCGGCCGGGTACTCGCCATTGACCGACAGGTTCGGGCCAGCGCTCGGCGGCGTGTACATGACACGGCCATCCTCGACCGACCAGCTGCCGGGAAGCAGCTCGAACTTGACATCGCGGTCGTCGGTTTCGAGCCAGTATTGCGCCACCAGCGAGGTCCAGCCGTAGGGGCGGAACATGGTGGCGACATGCGCGTAGCGCCATTCGCGCCACTGGCCTTCCAGGTGTTCTTTCGTGGGCATGACAAATTTCCTCTGAGGTTGCTGATTGGAGAACTGCTTGCGCACCAAGGTCAGGCCTTGGTGCTTCTTTCGATGAAGGCGCAGATCTCCTCGAATGAAGTTTCGCTGGCCCTGGCATTGCCTGGCGGCGTGCCCCCGTTCGAATACGCCACCTGCGACACCGGATGCAGCACCTGAATGCTGGTGCTGGGCAGAAACGGCATTCCAATGCCATGGCCGGCGCTGTCGAAATCGAGGTGCAGTCGCTCGGCAGCGTGCCCGTGGCGCTCCAGCGTGTTCATGACCATGCGCGAGGCCATGCTCGAGGGCCAGGCCCGATCGTCCAGGCCGGAAACACAGGCCACGGGACCTTTGAACTGCTCGATCGGAATGCGCGATTGCATTGCCAGATTGCGGTCATGCAGACCGTCGATGTAGACATCCGCGTGGCGCGAAGGTGCCGCGTCCGCACTCCAGGGCTGCCATGTGACGCCGGTATTGTTGTCCCAGAAGTGGGGCAGGGCCTGGCCTTGCCACGTCCAGGTCGGGCCGTTCCAGCCGTCGGCGGGGTCCGCCGCGCCTTGCGCACCGAAGACGAACGCGCCAGGAACAAATGCGGCAATTCCGGCGATTTTCTCGGGGAACCTGCTGGCCAGCAGCAAGGTCAGTTCGCCGCCGCGGGATTGCCCGCTCACCACCGGCTTGCCACCGCGCGGCGAAAGCTCGGCAGCCACGTAGTCCAGCGCGCGTTCAAAATATTCGAGTGGTGTGCGCGAGATGTAGTTGGAAAGCCCCGGTGCCCGGAAATAACCCAGCGCAAACGCCTGGATGCCGCGCGATGCGTATTGCGCGGCCCGGGTTTCGTTGATGCCGCCACCCGATCCATTCATCACGATGACGGTCGGAAAAACGCCCTCCCCCGCTGGCCGGAACAATGTGCCGACGAGATCGTTGCTGCGCACCTCGATGCGCTGGGTGTCTTCTGCCAGCAGCCATTGCTCCACCGTGAGCCGGTGCTCCTGCCCACGCGCGGCCGGACCTTCCATGTCAAGGTAACCGGTGCCGGTCTCCTCCCATGCGACGAGTTCTGTCTTGATGGGTATGCGCACGTCGGCAGGCTCCGACTTTCCCGCGCCGCCACTGGCGAGGCACTGCGACCAGAACAATCCCATCGCGTCAGCACATCGGTAGTCACCGGAAACCGGCGCCTGTGAACCAAGATCGATGCTTCCGTTTGCATCGGCCAGGAAGCTGGCCTGCGCTGTCCATTCGTCGCCGTTCCTGTCGGTCCGCGCCCGCACCGTCACGACCGAACCCGGTACGGCGCCGCTGACCTGGATGCGCCGGCGTTGCCAGAGCGGCCCGACACGCGGGGTGACGGAAATTTCGAATGGGATCCTTGAAATCATGTCGGGGGGTACCTTCACCGCCGCGCATGAAGCGCCGCAAGTGTTTCACTGTTGATCGATATCGTGGCAGGCAACTGCGCACGATTCACCGGCAAAACATCGAACCGGCTCGGCACGTGACCGCCTGCGCCTTGCCAGTCCCGGGTCAGCTGTTCACAGAGTTCGGTCGCGTCGTGATTGCCCATGGCCTCGGGTGCGTATGCGATCACAAGCGCCGAGCGCTCCTGCGCCGCGGCGCCGGCAGGCATACGCCCACCCACGCCGACACCGGTGATGAGCTCCATGGCCAGGCCGGTGAGCGACCCGATGCGCCCCTCGGGCAGCAACGCGGCGACCTTGGTCGGATCGCTGGTGCGCTGGCCGGCGCGATCCACCGCCCCGGATGCCGGCAGCGCGCCGCCGCTGTTCTGTGCCTGGCGCAGGGCAGCCAGCGTCATCGGAGACGTGGAGTAGTCGATGACCAGTGGCACCGCATTCGCACGCGGCGCCGCCACTGCCATCGGATTGGTGCCAATGGCTGCTGCCGTTCCGCCCCAGGGCGCCACGAAAGCCATGGAATTTGCTGAAACAACGGCCACCGCGCCATCGGCCGCCAGACTGCGGACGGCGCAACCCAGCACTCCGAGCGCCCCGACATTGCGAATGCCGACAATGGCGGCCCCCTGCGACTTGACTGCCTGGCCCGCCCGCCGCACAGCCAGCGCCAGCGCCAGGTGGCCGGGAATTCGCGCAGCGTCGATGGCCAGCGGCATCGCAGCGGGATCGCTTGCCGGGGCGGCGTCCAATGCATCCAGGCGACCGAGGTCTCTCAAAAGCATCTGAATGCCAAATGCCGGCAGTTTCAGCAGCTCCGCCTGTACGAACCAGAACGCAGCCCTCCGGATGTCCGACTTGTCGGGCTGACCCGCCCCGGGCGAATCCGATGAGACCAGGAAACGCGCGAGCACTTCCTCGATCAAATCGGTCAAGTCATGTGTGCGAATGTCGGTCAAAGCCCAGCTCAGTGTTTGGCCCATGGAACGAGGCGGCGCTCGAGCATCTCCAGCCCCAGAATCGTCAGGTAACCCATCGCCGAGATGACGACGATGCCGACAAACATGCGGGGCACCGCAAAGGTCTGCCAGGAGGCCCAGATGAAGAAACCCACTCCACTGCTCGCGCCCAGGAACTCGGCGGCCGCGATGATGATGTAGGACGATCCTGCAGCCAGCCGCAGCCCGGTGAAGATATTGGGCAAGGCCGACGGCAAGGCAATCCGCAGAAAGGTCTGGAAACGCGACGCGCCGGCGTTGCGCGCCACGTCCAGATAGATCTGTGGCGTCTGCATGACACCACCGAGCGTGTTGTAGAACGTGAGAAAAAAGACCCCGATGCCGATGACCACGTATTTGGACGCTTCGCCGGTGCCGAAGATCAGCAATATCAGCGGCAGGATGGCGATCTTGGGTATCGGGTAAAGCGCTGCCAGCAGTGGCGCCAGAATGCGGCGCACCGATGGTGTGAGCCCCAGCACCAGGCCCAGCAGAATGCCCGGAATGGCACCCAGCGCATAACCGATCAGAACACGCTGCAAGGTCGCCCCGATGTGTTCGAACATCTCCAGGCTGACGATCATCTCCCACGCGGTGTTGGTGATGGCACTGGGTGGCGGAAAGAAGCGCTGGTCGATCACGCCGGCGCGCGAGCAAAGCTCCCAGATGACGAGCAACAAAAGCGGACTGAAATACGACAGGCGCAGCTGCAGTCGTTCACGGCGCGATGGCGCGGTGAGCCGCGCCATCTGATCCGGTGGCAGGTGGTTGCGTTGCGTCATGTCGGTTCCTGGCCCGGAGCTGTCTGCGCCAGCAGCGTCCAGATGGTATGTGTGAGTTCCCAGAAGCGCGGGTCGCGCCGCAATGCCACCACATCTCGCGGCCGCTGAAACGGCACCGGCAGATCGGCGACGATTTTTCCGGGACGCGGCGACATGACCAGAACCCGGTCAGACAGCACCAGGGCCTCATCGACGCTGTGCGTGATGAAGACCACGGTCTTGCGGCTGGCCTCCCAGATACGCAGCAACTCCTGCTGCAGCGTCATGCGGGTCTGCTCGTCGAGCGCACCAAACGGTTCGTCCATGAGCAGGATGTCGCGCTCATCGACCAGTGCGCGGGCGACCGCAACACGCTGCTTCATGCCGCCGGAAAGCTGGTGTGGTTTGGCGTCGGCAAAATCCGTCAGGCCGGTCAGCGTGAGCAGCTCGTCCTCACGCGATTGCCGGTCCTGCCTGGACCGGCCCGAAATATTCAGCGGAAAACCCACGTTGTCGCGCACGCTGAGCCAGGGCAGGACCGACGCCTCCTGAAACACCATCGCCGGCGGGCGGTCGCTGAACAGCTTGACGCTGCCCGACAGAGCTTCTTCCAGGCCCGCGAGAATGCGCAACACCGTGGTCTTGCCGCAACCGCTGGGGCCGACAATGGATACGAACTCCCCACTGGCAACGCTGAACGAAACATCCTGCGCTGCCACCGTGACCCGGCCGGAGCGCGCGTCGTAAAACGCCTTGCCGAGGTCGCGTACCTCGATGGCGGCCGCGTCTGGACGCGGCGGGGTCGGGTCCGGGTGTTGTCGCGCCGCGTCTTGCGTCACGCTCACGATTTGCTTTGCAGCAGCCGGTTGGCGCGCTGCAGGATGTCGCGGCGGTAGACCGAGTCTATGTTCGCGTTGCCTTTGTAATCCAGCGCACCCTGGGCGCGGAAGAACTGCTCCTGCTCACGCACCGAGGCCATGTCGATGGCGCCATCAGCCGGGCGGATCGTATACGGGATGTCGCGCAATACGGCCATCTCGCCGCCGGTATAACGCGCCACGATGTCCAGCACGCGCTGGTCCTTCCAGCCACCCTGCTCCAGTTGCCGCGCAGCCTTGAGGTACCCCGCCAGGAACTTGGCTACGGCATCTTCATTTTTCGACAGGAACTGTTCATTGAACGCGATGAAACCCAGCTCGGTGCCGAAGGTGTGGTCCTCGACCAGGCGCTTCGCAAGCCCTTTGCGCTCCATCTGCATCGCAAAAGGTTCAATGCTCCAGCCGGCCTCCAGGCCGCCGTTGGCGAATGCCGCTGCAGTGGCAGGTGGAGGCAGGTTGACCAGTTGCACGTCCTTCAACGTCAGGCCGCCTTTTTCGAGCGCCTTCGCCACGGAGTAAAGGCCGAAGCCGCCGGGGCCGGGCACACCCACGCGTTTGCCCTTGAGCGCCTGCACGGTACGGATGCCGCTGTTCCATGCAGCGGTGGACACCATGAAAGGCGACGGCGACGGTACCGTGTTGGGCATACGCGCCGACGTGGCGACGATGGCCACGGTCGCGCCGCGGCTGATGGAGTTGAAAAGCCCGGCGCCCCAGGTCGCAGCGCCCGCCTCCACATTGCCCGAAGCGAGCATCTGGATGGTTTCGGAGGTTCCGCCTTTGGGACTCAGCTTGACGTCAACACCAAAGGCTTCGAAATAACCGAGCTCCTTGGCCAGGAAAAAAGGCGCGTAGTCGGCAAAGGGCGAATACAGGAATTCGATCTTGGGCAGTTTGCGTTGCTGTGCATGCACAGCCAACGGCGACAGAGTGGTGAGTGCGAGGCCCGCAGTGAAAGACCTGCGGCCAATGGATTGCGCCATGAGGATGCTCCTGAAAATTGCTCGACTTTATCACTGGTTTTCGGTCGAATAATCGACACAACAGACTGATCAGATGCGCGTCCAAGTGGATCTGCATCCAGGTGGGCATGCGAGACCCATTTACGCGGGGCACCGACTGGGTGTGTTGCTTTTTGTCGCCGTCCTGCTCGGCCTGGCTGTGTTTTCACAGGTCGGTGACGCGAGCACTGCTTGAGCACCGGAACCCTTGCTGAAGCGGCAGCCACATATGAATCTTGGCCTTGAAGCCGGTCGGCGTCAGGATGGCCATCGGCTCCACGCCAAATTCCTGAAAGCCCACGCTTCGATACAGATGACCTGCCGGGGCGTTGCCTTCTGTGACGGTGAGATTGAGCAACAACAGCCCCTCCCGGGCGCTGGCGTGCGCGATGACAGCAGCTGCCAGTGCCCGACCGGCGCCCGTGCCTCTGGCTTGCGGTGCGACATACATGCCGATGACATGGCCCTTGTGCTTCGTCTTCGGCCTTGCCGAGAACTCGAGCGCCACCGTTCCGACCAGTTCTTCGCCCTCGAAAGCGCCGAACACGGCGCCCAGGCCTGTGGGGTTTGCGATGCGCCTTGCCCAGAACGACTCGGGTTCTGCTGCCCTCTCAGCAGCTGTCGACGTGAAGGCGTCTGCCGCCAGCTCATACGCCTGCAGCATCAGCGTACGGTATCGGGCAGCATCTGCCGCCTGGAGTTGTGCGACCCGCATTGCGCCGTACCTACTTCTTGCGGATCATCCCGACAACAATCAGCAACACGATCGCGCCAACCGTCGATCCGATGAAACCGGCACCTTGCCCGGCGGTGTAAAGGCCCAGCGCCTGCCCGCCATAGGTCGCGACCATCGCGCCACCTATGCCGAGCAGTATCGTCATGATCCAGCCCAAATTGTCGTCACCGGGTTTGAGCATGCGCGCCACGAGGCCGACGATCAAGCCGATGAGGATGGTGGAAACAATACCCATCGAGAAACTCCTGCAGAGTGGATGAACAGACCACGCATGGTACCCGGGCGCACCAGTCCACCAGCCCCTGTTCATCGGCGTGCTGCGCCTCCTGCGCCACACCGCCCGGCTCCACCACCACGGCAAGTGCGTCCGCCCAAGTACAGGGCCGTGTCACCCATGCGGGCAACCATTGCGGCTCATCAGGCAACCTACGCCCTTCGGGCTGCGGTGCGAGCTTGCTTGGGAGCGGCCCGGCGCGACGCTCATGCGACATGCGCCTTGTCTTACATCGCACGGTAGCCACGGACTACAGCCGGGACATGCCGCCAAACATACAGTCGAACCAAGCCCATCGGCATCGATGTGCCCCGCCGAACCGCAATCACATTTCTCTCCATTCCCAAGGACTCACCATGACCTCTTCGAAACGCGTTCTCAGCACCCTTTGTGTCGCCGCCGCAGCACTGGGTGCCGGCAGTGCAGCGCTGGCCCAAAGCACCTCCACCACAAGCCCGAGCAGCCCGTATTACGCCGCTGGCAACAGCTA
>JAGPBF010000214.1 GCA_018063505.1 Rhodoferax sp. | reverse complement strand
ATTGACCGCCGGCATTGACAACCTTGTCTTTCATCACGCCATAGGCCTTGGTGGCGATCACCAGTTCATCGCGCGCGAGCCCCAGCTTCCTGATCGCCTGGCCGGTGATGGTTTCCGACTCACCCAGGCCATAGACATTGGCTGTGTCGAAGAAGTTGACGCCGGCGTCGAAAGCCTGCTTGACCAGCGCGGTGGAGGCTTCCTGCGCCAGTCCGCCGACCACTTTCCACAAGCCCGAGGTTCCGCCAAACGTCATCGTGCCCATGCACAACTCTGAAACATACAGGCCGGTTCGGCCGAGCAATCGATAACGCATTTTGAAATCCTCGAATGGACAGGTGAAACAAATAGCAGGACACCCATTGGGCAATCCTGCCATTTTGCGCCACTAAATGGGCCGGGCTGCGTTGGCCCGAGTTATGCCGACCTTTCGCGCCAATGACCTCAGCAGCGCCGCCAGGACATGCAATGCCTAGAATGTTTGGCCTCCTCCAGAAAGCAGCTCACCATGTCCCAGGGAATCATCCGCATCCGCGGAGCGCGCCAGCACAACCTCAAGAACCTCGACCTGGACATCCGCACCGGCGAGTTGACCGTCGTCACCGGGCCCAGTGGGTCCGGCAAATCCAGCCTGGTATTCGACACGCTGTATGCCGAGGGCCAGCGGCGGTATGTCGAGACCTTCTCGGCCTATGCGCGCCAGTTCCTGGAACGCATGGACAAGCCGGCGGTGGACAAGGTCGAGGGGGTGCCGCCGGCGATCGCAATCGACCAGACCAATCCGGTGCGTTCGTCGCGCTCGACGGTGGGCACGATGACCGAACTCAACGACCACTTGAAGCTGTTGTTTGCGCGCGCCGGCCAGTTGTTCGACCGGCAAACCGGCATGCCGGTGCGCCATGACACGCCGGAAACCATCTTCGGGCAGATGCAGCAACTGGCACAGGATGGGGATCCGCGGCTGGTCGTGACCTTTCCGGTTGAATTGCCGGCCGATACCACGCCCGATGAGATCACGCAGTGGCTGTCGGTCAGTGGTTACACCCGGGTGCAGGCCGAGCGCGAGGTTGACGTACCCGTCGGCAATCTGCCGACTGACGGCAAGGTCAACTCCGGCACCAAGACTGGCAAGGGCAAGGCTGGCGGCACGCCAGCCGGCCCGGTCCGGCGCAAGGTGCTGGATGTGGTCGCCGACCGATTCCGCCTGGGCGGTGCCGAACAGGCGCGTGTGGTCGATGCGATCGAGGCGGCGCTCAAACGCGGCGGCGGGCGGATCAACGTCTATGCGCTGGGCGATGGTGGCGCGCCGGACCGGATCTGGAAGTTTTCCACCGGATTGCATTGCCCGGAAAGCGACTTGCGTTATACCGACCCGATCGCATCGGCGTTCTCGTTCAATTCGGCTGTCGGCGCCTGCGAGTCCTGCCGCGGCTTCGGTCGTGTCATCGGTGTCGATTACGGCCTGGTCATTCCCAATGAGAAGCTGACCCTGCGTGCCGGCGCGATCAAGCCGATGCAGACGCCCGCCTGGCAGGAATGCCAGGATGACCTGATGCGCCATGCAGAAGATGCGGGAATTCCGCGCGACACGCCGTGGAACAAGCTCAGCGCAGAACACCGGCGCTGGGTCATCGACGGCTCGCCCAACTGGAATGGCAAGTGGAACCAGCACTGGTTCGGCGTCAAGCGGTTTTTCGAGTACCTGGAGACCAAGGCTTACAAGATGCATATCCGGGTATTGCTGTCCAAGTACCGGAGTTATACGCCGTGCCCCACTTGCGCTGGTGCCCGGCTCAAGACCGAGAGCCTGCTGTGGCGCATTGGCGGCGCAGCCGATGCCGATGCGGTGATGGCGCCGGCGCAGCGTTTCATGCCCCAGGCAGTGGCCTGGTCCCGCGCGCAACTCGAGGCCATGCCGGGCCTTTGTCTGCACGATCTGATGTTGCTGCCGATCGACCGGCTGCGCCTGTTCTTCGACCGGATCGGGCTGCAAAGTTCGGCGCCGGGTTCGGTGCCGACCTCGCTGGGCGACCACAAGGCCCTGGCGCTGCTGTTCCAGGAGATCACCACCCGCTTGCGGTACCTGGTGGACGTCGGCATCGGTTACCTGAGCCTGGACCGGCAAAGCCGTACCTTGTCGGGTGGCGAGGTGCAGCGCATCAATCTGACCACCGCCCTGGGTACTTCGCTGGTCAATACGCTGTTCGTGCTCGACGAGCCCAGCATCGGACTTCATCCGCGTGACATGCACCGCATCATTGAAGCCATGCAGCGCTTGCGCGATGCCGGCAATACGCTGGTCGTGGTGGAGCACGATCCGGCGGTGATGCTGGCCGCCGACCGCATGATCGACATGGGACCGGGCCCGGGCGAGCGCGGCGGACAGATCGTGTTCGACGGCAGCACGCAGGACCTGCGTGGCGCAGACACCTTGACCGGTGCCTATCTGGGCGGACGCAAACAGGTCGGCATGGGGTTCCAGAAGCTCGTAGCGCCGGGAACGCCGCGGCTGGTGCTAGAGGGCGTGCGTGAGCACAACCTGAAGAATGTGTCGGTGGAGATTCCGCTGCAGCGCCTGGTTTGCGTCACGGGTGTCAGTGGCTCGGGCAAGTCCACGCTGGTGCAGGACGTGCTGGCGCCGGCGTTGATGCGCCACTTCGGCCGGTCGACCGAGTCGCCGGGCCAGTACGACCGTATGCTGGGGGCAGAACTGTTGGCCGACGTGGTGTTTGTCGACCAGTCGCCGATCGGCAAGACGGCACGTTCCAACCCGGTGAGTTATGTCGGTGCCTGGGATGCGATCCGCGAACTGTTTGCCAATGCGGCGCTGTCGCGCCAGCGCGGCTATACCGCGTCCAAGTTCAGCTTCAACAGCGGCGACGGGCGTTGTGCCACCTGTGGTGGCTCCGGTTTCGAACATGTGGAGATGCAGTTCCTCAGCGACGTCTACCTGCGGTGCCCGGACTGCGACGGAAAGCGCTATCGGCCGGAGGTACTGGAGGTGCGGATCGAGCGCAAGCGTCCGGCGCTTGTTGCGTCGGTATCCGCATCGGTGCCTGCCGCCGTCGCGCCGCTGGGTTTGGCGAAACCGCCCGCTGCCGCTGGTGCGGATGCCGGCCCGCAATTGATCGCGAATCCTACGCTGATCCGGCGGCCGGCGCCGCTGGCGAGCCGTCTTGTCAGCATGAATGTGGCCGAGGTGCTTGACCTGACGGTCAGCGAAGCCGCACAGCTGTTTTCCGAGGACCGCGATGTGATTCGCGCCTTGCAGCCGATCGTCGATGTCGGGCTGGAATACGTGAAACTCGGCCAACCGGTGCCCACGTTGTCGGGTGGCGAGGCGCAGCGGCTGAAGCTGGCCGGTTTCCTGGCCCAGGCTGCGCGTGACGGAAGCAGCAGCCGTCAGCCGGTGGCGCGCAACGGCAGCCTGTTCATGTTCGACGAACCGACCACCGGCCTGCACTTCGACGATATCGCCAAGCTGATGCGGGCATTGCGCAAATTGCTCGATGCCGGCCACTCGCTGCTGGTGATCGAACACAACCTGGATGTGATCCGCGCCAGCGACTGGCTGCTCGACCTGGGCCCCGAAGGCGGCGATGCCGGTGGCCAGGTGGTGGCGGTTGGAACGCCGGACGATCTGCGCCGCCATCCAAGCTCGCACACCGGGCGGGCGCTGCGCGATTACGATGCCAGTGTCGGTCTGGGTGCACACGCCGCGCAGGAGGCCCGTGCGGTCTTGTTGCCGGCGGCGGGGAGGCCGGCTTTTGGGGCTGGCGCAGCCGCAGCCGACAACGCGATCCGTATCGTCAATGCCAAGGAACACAACCTGAAGTCCTTGTCGGTGGACATTCCGCGCGACAAGTTCAATGTGATCACCGGTGTCAGCGGTTCGGGCAAATCGACGCTGGCTTTCGACATCCTGTTCAACGAGGGGCAGCGGCGTTACCTGGAGTCGCTCAACGCTTATGCCCGCAGCATCGTGCAGCCGGCCGGCCGTCCGGAGGTGGATGCGGTCTACGGCATTCCACCGACGGTGGCCATCGAGCAGCGCCTGTCGCGTGGCGGGCGAAAATCCACCGTCGGAACGGCTACCGAGGTCTGGCATTTTCTGCGGCTGTTGTATGTGAAGCTGGGCGTGCAGCATTGTGTATACGATGGCGCTGCTGTGGCACCGCAAACGCCCGATAGCATCGCCGCGCAGCTGATGACGAACTTTCGAGGCCAGCATATCGGCCTGCTGGCGCCTCTGGTCGTCAATCGCAAGGGCGTCTATACCGAGCTTGCCGATTGGGCGCGGCCGCGTGGATTCACCCATTTGCGGGTTGACGGAAACTTTCTGCCAACAACCGGCTTCCCGCGAATCGACCGCTTCAAGGAACACACCATCGAGTTGCCGGTGGTCAGCCTGGATATCGTTCCCGAGAACGAGGCGCTGCTGCGCGAGATGCTCGCGCGTGCGCTCGAGCATGGCAAGGGCGTGGTGCATGTGCTCGGCGAACTGGGCGGTTTGCGTGCGGCAATGCTGGCGGGCACGCCGACACACACGATCGGAAACCTGCAGGTCTTCTCGACCCGGCGCGCCTGTCCGGTCTGCAGCACCAGTTACACCGAGCTCGACCCTCGGCTTTTTTCGTACAACAGCAAGCATGGCTGGTGCCCGGACTGTGTGGGAACCGGCGTGCGCCTGACCAAGGAGCAACGCAAGGCGCTCGATGATTCCGTACGGGACGACGATAACAAGGGGCGTGAGCAGACCTTTGCCGAGGTTGATGTGGACGATGTGGCCAGCGATGCCTGTCCGTCATGCCAGGGCACCCGGCTCAATGCGATTGCCCGCGCCGTGCGTTTTGGTGCGCAGGCGGGCGCCGTCGCGCCGCAATCTGAGCCACATGAGGGCATCGCGATCACGACACTTGCCCGCATGGGCATTGCCGAGATCCGGCGCTGGGTAGAGGCGTTGCAACTGGCCGGGCGCCTGAGTACCCGTGAACAGGAGATTGCGCGCGACCTGATCCCCGAGATCCGCAGCCGGCTGCTGTTCCTGGAGGAGGTCGGACTCGGTTACCTGACGCTGGACCGGGGCGCACCAACGCTCAGCGGCGGCGAAGCACAACGCATCCGGCTGGCAGCGCAACTGGGCAGCAATCTGCAAGGCGTGTGTTATGTGCTTGACGAGCCGACGATCGGCCTGCATGCGCGCGACAACCAGATTCTGCTCAAGGCGCTGAAAAGCCTGAGCGACAAGGGCAATACGCTGGTCGTGGTCGAGCACGACGAAGACACGATTCGCCATGCAGACCACGTAATCGATATTGGCCCCGGGGCTGGCAAGCGTGGTGGCCGGCTGGTGGCCGAAGGAACGGTTGCGACGGTGATGGCGTCTGCTGACTCGCAGACGGGGCGTTACCTGCTGCATGCGATGAAACATCCGCTGCAGGTGCGGCGTCCGGTGTCCGGCGCCGACCTGCGGCAGCAAACATCGTCCGACCCCTGGCTGCGGGTGGAAAACGCCCGTTTGCATAATCTGAGGGGTGTCGCGATGGCGGTTCCGCTGGCGCGCCTGGTGGCGATCACCGGTGTCAGCGGCTCCGGGAAATCGACGCTGGCGCGTGATGTTTTGCTGGCCAACGTGCAGCTGGCGGTGGCGCGGCGCAGCACCAAGGCGGGTCGTGATGCATTGGCGGCCGGTGAGCGTCTGGCCTGGTCGGGTTGTGATGGTGTCACCGGATACGAGGGGGTGGACCGGGTGCTGGAAGTCGATCAGACGCCGATCGGCAAGACCCCGCGCAGTTGCCCGGCGACCTATATCGGATTCTGGGACACGATCCGCAAGTTGTTTGCCGACACGCTGGAGGCTCGGGCGCGCGGGTATGCGGCCAACCGCTTCAGCTTCAACACCGGCGAGGGTCGCTGCCCGGGATGCGAGGGACAGGGCATTCGCACGGTGGCGATGAGTTTCCTGCCCGACGTGAAGGTGTTGTGCGAAACCTGCCGCGGCACCCGTTTCAATCCGGAGACGCTGGCCGTCACCTGGCGTGGCAAGAATATTGGTGATGTGCTGCAGATGGAGGTGGACGAGGCGGTTGACTTCTTCGCTGCCATGCCCAGTATTGGCCATCCGCTGCAGCTGCTCAAGGACGTCGGTCTGGGTTACCTCACGCTGGGACAGCCGTCGCCGACGCTCAGCGGCGGCGAGGCGCAACGCATCAAGTTGGTGACCGAACTCTCCAAGGTGCGCGACGACATCACACGCCGCGGGCAGAAGGCGCCGCATACCTTGTATGTGCTCGATGAGCCGACGGTGGGCTTGCACATGGCGGACGTTGAAAAGCTGATCCGCGTATTGCACCGGCTGGTCGATGGTGGTCACAGTGTGGTCGTTATCGAGCATGATCTCGATGTGATTGCCGAGGCGGACTGGGTGATCGATCTGGGCCCCGAGGGCGGCGACGGCGGCGGAACGGTGGTGGCCGCGGATACGCCGGAGACTGTGGTGCTGCGCCAGACGCATACCGGCAGGGCATTGGCTTCGGTATTGGCGCGTTGAACCACAGAGGCAGCGATGATCACCTTCTACAACCATTCGCACACCTTGCACCAGGGCAAAATGGAAATGTTCCGCGGCCAGATGGTGCCGTGTTTTGAAGTGCCGGCCCGGGCCGACCATGTACTGTCGGAGTTGGTGGCGCGCAAGCTTGGGACCATCGCGGCGCCCAAGCACTTCGCGCCGTCTGTGCTGGCCGGCATCCACGATGCCGGTTATCTGAAATTCCTGCAGCATGCCTGGGATGATTGGGTGGCCATGGACCCGGCCAACAAGGACCATGACGCGTTGCCGTCGGTGTGGCCCAACCACGGACTGCGCAGCGATGTATTGCCCGACAATTTCGCCGCCCGCATGGGTCGATACGCCTTTGATACCGGATCGCCGTTGACCTCCGGCACCTGGGCCGCCGCGGTCGAGGGTGCGTATTGTGCCCTGAGTGCTGCACATGCGGTCTGTGATGGTGCGCATGCAGCGTTTTCGCTGAGTCGCCCGCCCGGCCACCATGCGGGTACGGATTTCTTCGGCGGTTACTGCTTTCTGAACAATGCGGCGCTGGCGGCC
>JAGPBF010000045.1 GCA_018063505.1 Rhodoferax sp. | reverse complement strand
CCGTGCGCGGTAGATCTCGACCGTGCGGTGGCTGATGGCCAGCAGGCGGCCGATCTGCTTGCTGGTCAGCCCGTCCATCAGGCTGGCAGCCACCTCGCGCTCTCGCGCCGTCAACTCGGCCTTGACCGGCCGACGTGAGGACAAGTCCATGAAGGTCCAGATGCCGGCCTCGTGCGGGCTGGCACGGTTCAGCGCGCGGCCAGTGACATGGCACCAGAAAGTCTCGCCATTGCCACGTTTCATGACCCGGTCATCGGCATAGTGGCCGCTGGCATTGAGAATAGGCACGATGCGCGCACCGGTGCGTTCGTATTCCTGCTGGCTTGGATAGAGGAGCTCGAAGGTCTGGCCGATCAGCAACTCGCGCGCGATGCCGAACATGTCGCTCAAGCGGGTGTTGCAGTCGACGATGCTGCGATGGCGCGACAACACCAGCCCAATCGGCGCGAGCTCGAAGGCGAGTCGGTAGTCGATGTCACTGGCCAGGGTGGAGGGTGGGTCCGTGCGGAACATGGGTACGGCGATGGATACGAAATACTACGTATGGCATTACGTAGTATCGTTCAAGCCTCATCACCAGGAGACGTAAGTGAACAAGATCTATCCCTCCGCCGCCAAGGCGCTCGAAGGCATCGTCAAGGATGGCCAGTTGCTGGCTGTCGGCGGATTCGGCCTGTGCGGCATTCCGGAAGCCCTGATCGATGCGTTGCGCGACAGCGGTGTCAAGAACCTGACCGTCATCTCCAACAACGCCGGTGTCGACGGTTTCGGCCTGGGCAAGCTGCTCGAGACGCGCCAGATCAAGCGCATGATCTCCAGCTACGTGGGCGAGAACAAGGAGTTCGAGCGCCAGTACCTGGCCGGCGAACTCGAGCTCGAGTTCACACCCCAGGGCACGCTGGCCGAAAAGCTGCGTGCCGGTGGCGCCGGCATTCCGGCTTTCTTCACCAAGACCGGTGTCGGCACCTTGGTGGCCGAAGGCAAGGAATTGCGCGAATTCGACGGCGAGACCTACGTGATGGAGCGCGCGCTGCTGCCCGACGTGGCCCTGGTCAAGGCGCATCGGGCCGACAAATCCGGCAATCTGCAGTTCCGCTACACCGCGCGCAACTTCAACCCGGCAGCAGCGATGGCCGGCAAGATCACCATTGTCGAAGTCGAGGAGATCGTCGAGACCGGTGCCATAGAGCCCGATCAAGTGCATCTGCCGGGCATCTATGTCCACCGCATCGTGCGCAATGCCAACCCCGAAAAGCGCATCGAGAAACGCACGATCCGCGAAAAGGCAGCTGCCTGAACGCGCCGAACGACACCAACAGGAGAATGATGATGGGCTGGACACAAGATCAGATGGCGGCGCGTGCTGCCAAGGAACTGCAAGACGGTTTTTACGTAAACCTGGGTATCGGCATCCCGACCCTGGTGGCCAACTATGTACCGGCCGACATGGAGGTCTGGTTGCAGTCGGAAAACGGCATGCTGGGCATCGGCCCGTTCCCGACCGAGGACGAGGTGGATGCCGACCTGATCAACGCCGGCAAGCAAACGGTGACGACGATGGCCGGATCGTCGATCTTTGGCAGCCACGACAGCTTTGCGATGATTCGTGGCGGCAAGATCAACCTGTCGATCCTCGGTGCCATGCAGGTCAGCGAGAAGGGTGACCTGGCCAACTGGATGATTCCGGGCAAGATGGTCAAGGGCATGGGCGGCGCGATGGACCTGGTGGCCGGCGTCAAGCGCGTCATCATCCTGATGGAACACGTGGCGCGCAGGAAGGATGGCGGCTTCGACCTGAAGATCCTGCCCGAGTGCAGCTT
Organism: Rhodoferax sp.; assembly: GCA_018063505.1. Classification (GTDB taxonomy): domain Bacteria; phylum Pseudomonadota; class Gammaproteobacteria; order Burkholderiales; family Burkholderiaceae_C; genus CAISIP01. Next base: position 22,688 of record JAGPBF010000045.1, on the reverse strand, counting down.
GCCGCTGACCGGCGTTGGTGTCGTCAACCGCATCATCACCGACATGGCGGTGATGGACGTCACGCCCGAAGGCCTCAAGCTGGTGGAACTGGCACCCGATGTCACCCGCGCGCAGGTCCAGGAACGCACCGGCGTCACGCTGGTCTGACCGGGGCGGCGCCTGCCACTCGTGTGTGGAGGCAGTGCGGCAAGGCTTGGCTTCATTGTGCTGACTTGCGTGCCAGTTGGCGCACGATAGCGCCTGTCTCCTTGCGCACCACGCTGCGCAACCAATGGAACGCCGGCTCTGCATGGTGTCGTTCGTGCCAGTACTGCTTGATCTCGAACGGCGCGAGCGCGAACGGCGGCGCAAACAGCTTGATGTCGAGCAGCCTGCTGAAGGTCTGGCCCAGGTCTTCGGGGATGGTCGCGATCAGATCGGACGTGGCGATCAGGAAAGGCAGCGCCGCGAAGCGGGGTACCCGCAACGAGATGTCGCGGCTGAGGTTCAGGCGGGCCAGGGTCTCGTCGACCACACTGTGGGGCGAACCGCTGGTGGCATACATCCCGTGTTTGGCGTTCAGGAACTGTTCCAACGACAGGCTGTCGGTGATTTGGGGATGGTCCGAGCGCACCGCGCACACGTAACGCGTCTTGCGCAGCGTCTGCTGGCGCGCCCAGTTCGGCATTCCCAGAAAGTACCCGATGGCCAGGTCGATATGGCCCCGGTCCAACGCATCGACCACCTCATCGGGCCGCAGGTCGATGACGCTGATCTTGGCGTGGGGCGCCAGTTCGCTGACATTGCGAACCACCTGTGGCATCACCACCAGCATGCCAACGTCGTTGATGTAGACCCGGTAATGCACCGTGGACGTCGCACGCGAGAAAGCCTGCGCCTGCCCGATGCCGCGCAGCGTGTCCAGCGCGCGGGCGATGGCTGCCGACATGGCATCGGCATGCGGCGTCGGCCGCATGCCATGCGATGTGCGCACGAACAGGGGATTGTCGAAATGGCTGCGCAGGCGCTTGAGCGCTGCGCTGATCGCAGGCTGTGTCAGCCCCAGTTCGATGGCGGCTGCCGACAGGCTGTGGTGGCGGTAGATCGCGTCGAAGGTCCTGAGCAGATTCAGGTCGAGCAGGCCTAGTGCCATGGGCAGCGCCAGTGCGGTTGCCGGGGTCGAAGGCGGGTGGCTGTGATATTCATGAAATTGATACTGCAGATAAATGCGTTTGGTAGCAATTTATATGAGATCCCACTAGACTGCAATCGACAAAATGACAGGCTGGCAAGGTTCCAGCCGGCACGGAGACGACATGGAGCCATCAACTGCGGCTGACGGATACAGCGGCCTGATTGCCGACCTGGCTGTTCGCCACGCGCAACCCTTGTGGGACCGCTACCAGCGCGTCACCACACGCGAGCCGGCTGCGCGCGACCAACCCATGCTCTGGCCCTGGACCGATATGCAGCCGCTGATCGCGCGCGCTACGCGTGAGGTGGCCATGCACGATGCAGAGCGGCGCGTGCTGCTGTTGACCCACCCTGCGTTTGGCGGCGCCGTCGCTACCACCACCAATCTGAGTGCCGGTTTGCAGACCTTGCTGCCAGGCGAAACTGCGCGGGCGCACCGGCACAGCCTGCAGGCGATCCGCTTCGTGATGTCGGGCAGCGGCGCCGTGACGACGGTCAACGCGCAGCGTTGTGCCATGAACCAGGGTGACCTCGTGCTGACGCCGGCGTGGACCTGGCATGAACATGTGCATCCGGGCTCGGAGCCGCTGGTATGGTTCGATGGTCTCGACCTGCCGCTGCTGCACCATCTGGACAGCATGTTTTTCGAACTGGCTGCGCCGGGCGCTGGCCACGCAGATCCGGCGCCGACCCGGGCCGCGGCGGCGCCATGGGCCGGGTCGACTCTCGCCCCGGATGGCACGGCGCCAGGGGCGGCGGCAGACCGTTACCGGTTTTCATGGGAGCAGGCCTCACGGGCACTGGCTGCTGCGCCGGCTGATGCAGACGGCAGCCGATGCCTGCGCTACGTGGACGGGGTGTCGCAAGGGGCGGTATTGCCCACGCTCGACTGTTATCTGATGGCCTGTGCGCCTGGTCGACCAACCCGGCGTCGGCGCAGCACCAGCAATACGATCTGCGTCGTGGTGCAGGGGCATGGCCGCAGCCAAGTCGGGAAACAGAGCATTGAATGGCAGCGCAACGATGTGTTCACGCTGCCGCACTGGAACTGGTTCAGCCATACTGCGTCCAGCAGTGACGCCATCATCTTCTCGATGACCGATCGGGAGTTGCTGGCCGGTCTCGGTTATCTGCGCGAAGAAGAAGAGGAGCAGACTTGACACAGCAGCACACGAATAAAGGTGGACGACGGCCATGAAAATTTGCCGATTCAACGGTGGCCGGCTCGGCGTTGTCGAGGACGGTCTGGTGCATGACGTGAGCAGCGTTCTGGACCGCCTGCCGGCGCAGCGTTATCCGCTGCCGCAGAAGGACCTGCTGGTTGAAGCCTTGCCGCAACTGCGTGAGCCGATGCGCCAGGCCATGCACGGCGCGCAAACCCATGCGGTGGGTGCGGTGGTATTCGATTCCCCGGTGGCCAATCCGGGCAAGATCATCGGCGCGCCGATCAACTACCAGGACCATCTGGCCGAGTCCAAGGCCGACGCCGGAATCGCCCATGGCAGGAAGATCACCTCGATCGGCGACTGGGGTCTGTTCCTGAAGGCCGGCAGTTCACTGATCGGATGCGGCCAGGAGATCGTCCTGCGGTTCGACGACCGTCGAAACGACCATGAGGTGGAGCTCGGTGTCGTCATCGGCTCGACCTGCCGCCAGGTCAGCCAGGCCGACGCCATGGCCCATGTGGCAGGCTATGCCGTGGCACTGGACATGACGGTGCGTGGCACCGAATTCCAGTCGTTTCGCAAGTCGATCGACACCTATGCGGTACTTGGCCCCTGGCTGGTGACGGCCGACGAGATCGCCGACCCCAACCAGCTCGATCTGTGGCTGCGGGTCAACGGCCAGCCGCGCCAGCAATCGAATACCCGGCATCTGGTGTACAACATCGCGCGGCTGATCGCGTACGCATCGAGTTTCTACACGCTGGCCCCGGGCGACGTGATCATGACCGGTACCCCGCAAGGTGTCGGCCCGGTATTGCCGGGTGATCGCATCGAGGCAGGTGTGCAAGGCGTCGGGGCGTTCGAAATCCGCGTGGCAGATGCGTATGCCGGTGCGGCAGCAGGCGCCTGACACTGTGGCATGCATCAAGGAGACAAACAATGGCGGATCGGAAAATTCTCGGTATCTGCGGCAGCCTGCGCAGCAAGTCCTACAACCTGAGCGCGCTGCATGCTGCAGCCGAAGAATTGCCGCAGGGCATGACGATGCACATCGCCGACTACCGCAGCATTCCGCTGTTCGACCAGGATCTGGAAAGCCGGGGTGTGCCGGACGCAGTGCTGCAACTGGCACAGGAGATCCGGTCTGCCGACGCTCTGCTGATTGCCAGTCCGGAATACAACTTCTCGATCTCCGGCGTACTCAAGAACGCGATCGACTGGTTGTCCCGCCAGCAGGAGCAGCCCTTCAAGAACAAGCCGGTGGCCCTGATGTCGGCCACACTCGGTCCGGTCGGTGGCGCCAGGCACCAGTATGAGGTGCGCAAGATTCTTGGCTGCCTGGAGGCGCTGGTGATGCCGCGCCCGGAGGTGTTCATCAATCTGTGCCAGCCCAAGTTCGATGCGGACGGACGGTTGGTGGATGCGGCTGCCCGCAAGGCGGTCGCGGACCAGATGCAGGCGTTCGGTCGCTGGACCGAACGCATGCTGGCGGGGTGAGCAAGCAAGAGTGCGGGTTGGGGCATAACTTATCAAGGAGACAAGTCACATGAATCGCAAATTTCTCTGCACGGCACGCGCGCTTGGCGTTGCCGCGATGGTGCTGGCGGCACCGCTGGCGTTCGGTCAGAACACGATCAAGATCGGCATGATCACCGACCGCGTCGGTCCTGCCAAGGGGTATGCCGAACCGGTGGCCGCTGGCGCCGTCTACGCGGTCAAGGAACTCAATGCCAAGGGTGGACTGCTCGGCAAGCAGGTCGAACTGCTGGTCGAGGATGACCAGGGCAAGCCCGATGTGTCGGCCACCGCCGCACGCAAGCTGGTCGATGCCGGAGTCGCTTTCATCCTGTCGGTGTCGCTGACGCCGGCCACGCAGCAGGCCCAATCAGTCACGCTGGAGACCAAGACGCCGCACATGACGCCGTCCAACAGTGGCGACACGTTGACGACCCAGATCAACAACCCCAACTTCTGGCAGACCGGGCCGTTGGGTTCGACGCAGATATCGACCCTGTTGTCCTACGCGCGCAACAAGAACTTCAAGAAGGTGGCCTTGCTCACCGACAACTCGGACCTCGGGCAGTTGACGAACCGCTTCTTCAAGGGTGCGCTGGAGAGCGCCAAGATCGAGATCGTCAGTGAGGAGGTGGTTCCACGCGGCTCTACCACGGCCGACCCGCAGATGCAGAAGGTACGCGCAGCCAATCCGGACGCGGTCTTTCTGGCCGGCGTGTTGACGCCGGAGAATGCATTGATCCTGCGTTCATACCGGCAACTGGGTTTGAAGATGCCGCTGCTGGGCAACTACAACTTTTCGATCCCGGTCTATGGTTCGGTGGCCAAGGGCCTGCTCGACGGTCTGGCGTTTGTCGATGCGTTCGATCCGGCCAAGCCGCAGACACGCCAGTTCATCGAGAATTTCAAGAAGGACAGCGGCAACGATCCGTACAACCTCAACGGTTACGGTTATGACGGCGTGATGCTGGTGGCCGACGCCATCAAGCGCGCTGGAGGCACCGACAAGGAAAAGGTTCGCGCTGCGATGCAGGCGACCAAGGGGTATGTCGGTGTGATGGGCGGCGTGGGATCGTCGTACGGATTTGCAGATGGCAAACGCACCGGCTTCGACCCCAATGGCATGGTCGTGCGTGTATACGAAGGCGACCAGCAAGGAAAGGTCGTGCACGTCGGCATGAAATGACGGCGCCCAACCCTGGCTCGGCCAGGCCACCCGAGGGAGCGCAGAAAGACCCGGGGCGGTCCGCCGAAAACCTGGGGCGGCCCGGCGTTTTCCTATGAGGGATTTTGTCGAACTGATTGTCGGGGCAATGGCCAGCGGGAGCGTCTATGCGCTGGTGGCCTTGTCTTATCTGCTGATCACCCGCCCGACAGGGGTGATCAATTTTGCGGTCGGCGAGTGGTCGATGGTGGCCGCGTTCGGTGGATTCCTGGCCTTGTCCCGGTACGAATTGCCGTACCCGGTGGGCATGGCGATCGTGATCGGCGCGATGCTGGTCGTGGGCTGGCTGACGGAACGGATTGCCGTGCGGCCGCTGGTCGAGCGTGGCGCACCTGCGCTGGCGCCAATCCTTGCCTTGCTCGGCATGCTGGTGGTGTTTCGCGAGGTGGTCTCGCTGGGCATGGGGCCTGATCCGCAACCGGTGCCACCGGTATTCGGTTATGGCCGGCTCGAGCTGGGGCTGCTCGCCGGCTCGTACCAGAGCTTCACGATCATCGCCGTGACGGCGCTGGTGTTTGGTGGCGCCTGGTTCTTTTTCGAACGTACGCTGGCCGGCCGCTCGTTCGAGGCGGTGGCGATCGACCGGCGCGCGGCTGCGCTGATGGGTATCAACCTGCGCCGTGTCACCGCGCTGGCATTTGCCGCCAGCGCTGCCGTGGCCGGATTGGCCGGCTTGCTGGTGGCGCCCAATGTGTCGGCGCACTACATGATGGGGTTGCCGCTGGCGATCCAGGGTTTTACCGCACTGGTCATCGGTGGGGTCGGCCGGGTGGAAGGTGCCTTGCTCGGTGGCCTGATCCTGGCGGTGGCGGAACAGTTCACGGTGCGGTATGCGCCGATCCCGCCGGGCCTGGCGCAAGGTGTTCCGCTGGTGCTGCTGATCGTGTTCCTTTTGTTGCGCCCGACCGGGCTGCTGCGCGCCCGGGAGTCCCGCGCATGAAGACATTCGCCGGATTTGCACTCACTGCGCTGGTGTTGTCAGCGCTGGCCTTCATGCTGGGTTCCTACCAGACCGATGTCTACCGCAAGCTGCTGTTGTGGGTCACGCTGGCGCTGAGCTACAACTTCCTGTTCGGCATTGCCGGGCAGATCGCGTTCTCGCATTTCACGTTCTACGGCATCGGTGCCTATGCGATGGTGATCCTGCTTTTCCAGGTCGGTCTGCCGCTGCCGCTGGCTGTGCTGGTGGGTATCGCCTTGTGTGTTCTGCTGGCGCTGGTGGTGGCGATTCCGGCGACCCGGCTCGAAGGCTTTTATCTGGCCTTGGCCACCTTGGCGTTTGCGCAGCTGTTCATCGTGGTGTTGAACGAAGGCGGCGCGGTGACAGGTGCGGCCGGTGGCCTGGCCAACTACCGTCTGCCGGAGGTGTTCGGCGTGCGCGTGGCCGGTCCCTGGTATACGGTCGTCATCGTCGTGCTGCTGCTCGGCACGCTGGCAACGCTGTGGCGGCTTGACCGGTCGTGGTTTGGGCGGGCCTGCCGCGCCGTGCGGGACGACCCGCAGGCGGCGCAAGCCATGGGTATCAACGTCACCGCCACCCGCATTGCGGCCTACACCCTGACCAGTGCCATGGCGGGTGTCGCTGGCATGGTCTACGCGTTCGTCGACAACACCGTCAATCCGCCGATCTTCGGACTGGAGAATTCCTTCCTGCTGCTGTTCATGGTGATTGTCGGTGGCAGCGGCCGGCATGCGGGTGCGATCGTCGGCGCCGCGTTGCTGTACCTGTTGCCATTCGTGTTGTCGCCACTGATCGGGCATCACCACGCCCTGGTGTTCGGCGTGTTCATGGTGGCGGTGGTGCTGTTCCAGCCCAAGGGCTTGATCGGCATCTGGGATGGCTGGATGGGGAAGAGGCGGTCGATACCATGACAACGCCGCTTGCTGCAGCAGGCGCTGATGGCGCCGCGACCCATGGCGCCGGATCGGTGCACGCGTGCGAATTGCTGGTCGTCAAAGGACTGAGCAAGAAGTTTGGCGGCCTGCAGGCGGTGGCCGATCTGGACCTGGATGTGCGGGTCGGCGAGATCCTCGGTGTCATCGGCCCCAATGGCGCCGGCAAAAGTACCACGTTCAGCATGATTGCCGGCGCATTGGCGCCATCGGGCGGCTCGCTGGTGTTCGATGGCCAAGCGCTGACCGGACTTCCGACCCATGCGATGGCTGCACGCGGCATCATGCGCACCTTCCAGCACAACAAGCCTTTCGCCAGCATGTCGGTGAGCGAGAACGTCATGGTGGGCATGCACCGGCGCCTGCAAGGCCCGTTGTGGCGTCTGCTGGCGGGCAGCGCTTCAACGGTGCGGGCCGAACGCGCGGCGGCCAGGCGTGCCCAGGAACTGGTCGAATTTGTCGGTCTGGGCGAATGGCGCGACGCCGACGTGGCGACGCTGTCGTTCGGCCAGGGTCGATTGCTCGAGATCGCACGGGCGCTGGCAGCCGAGCCCCGGTTGATCCTGTTCGACGAACCGGCGGCGGGCCTGACACCTGCCGAGTGCGAACGCCTGTCGGAGATCATCCGGCAGATTGCGCGCCAGGGTATTGCGGTGTTGCTGATCGAGCATGACATGCGATTCCTGATGGCCTTGGCCGACCGGATCGCCGTGCTCAATTTCGGCCGCAAGATTGCACAGGGCACGCCGGCGCAGATCCGTGTCGATGCGGCGGTGGTCGCGGCGTATCTGGGGGATCTGGGGGCCATGACCGATGCTTGAGATCCAGCAGTTGTCGGGCGGATACGGCCATGGCCCGGTGGTCCAGGGCGTCGACCTTCAGGTGGCGCGGGGCGAGACGATAGCCTTGCTCGGTCCAAATGGTGCCGGCAAGTCGACCTTGCTGGCCGCCTTGTCGGGTACCTTGCCGATGCGCAGCGGCAGTGTGCGGATGGATGGCCGGGAGCTGATCGACCAACCCAGCCATGCGATCGTCGGGCACGGCATGACGCAGGTGCCAGAGGGGCGGCGCATGTTCGGGCCGCTGTCGGTACGCGACAACCTGCGCCTGGGTGCCGTCCGGCTTGCGGGGCGCAGCGCCAAAGCCGAACGCGAACGTTTCGATTTCGTGTACGCGCTGTTTCCGCGCCTGGCCGAGCGCCGCACCCAACTGACCGGCACCTTGTCCGGTGGCGAGCAGCAGATGGTGGCGATCGGCCGTGCGCTGATGTCCCGTCCGCGCGTCTTGCTGCTCGACGAACCCTTTCTGGGACTGGCCCCGCTGGTGGTCGAGGAGATCCGTCGGGCGCTGGACGCATTGCGCACTGCCGGGCTGACGATGGTGCTGGTGGAGCAGAAGCTCGACATCGCGCTGCCGTTCACGCACCGGGCCTATGTGCTGGTCAAGGGCCGTGTCGCGTTGACCGAGCCGAGCGCGCAGATGGCCGCGCGAGCCCATCTGTCGCAACTGTATTTTGATCTGGCGAAGGAGCCGTCATCATGACCCAGGACACTGCACCGTCGGTTCACCTTCGGCCCCATGGCGCTGCGGTGCTGGCGCGTGGATTGCATCATCTGGCACTGAACACCGACGACATGAAAATGACGATCGATTTTTACGCCGGAGTGCTGGGCATGCCGCTGGTGCATGCCCTCAAGGTGCCGCCGGGCCTGGGCACCGGCCCCGGCAACCGGGGCAATCCGCCGTTCGAGAATCTGCGCCATTATTTCTTCGACATGGGCGGCGACAGCCTGCTGGCATTTTTCGAGATGCCCCGAGGGGCCAAGGGCAAGGGAGACCGTGACGCGTTGGCAGCGATGCAGCATTGCGCGTTTGCCGTGACCGAGGAGCGCTTTCATCAGCTGTGCGGCCGGCTCAAGAATGCCGGTGTGCCGCTGACCGGGCCGATACCGGTGGGTGCGGGGACCTGGTCGGTGTATTTTTTCGACCCCAATGGCATTCGGCTGGAATTTTCTTACCAGCAGGGCGACGGCGCCGATGTGCGTGTCGTCGCGCGCTGGACGCAGACCCGCGACCAGGCACTGGCCGAATTGCGTTCCTTGTCCGATGACACGCGCTGGCTGGAGCATGTCACCGCGCACTTGCCAGCCGGGCCGGCCGACGTGGCGCCGACATGATGAAGCCCATTTCCCAGGGAGATTGCCATGGCTGACACTGTACCGGTGCATGGATTGCACCATATCGCCTACCGTTGCCGCGACGCCGAGGAGACGCGCCACTTCTACGAGGATCTGCTCGGTCTGCCGCTGGTGCATGTGGTTCGCGCCGACACGGTCCAAAGTACCGGCGAGGCTTGCCCGTTCGTGCATCTCTTCTTCGAGATGACCGACGGCAGTTGCGTGGCCTTTTTCGATCTGGGTGACAACGTCGCCGCCGAGCCCTCGCCCAATACGCCGCGCTGGGTCAACCATCTGGCCTTGCGGGTAGGCTCCCAGGTCGAGGTTGACCGGGCCAAGTTGCGGCTGGAGCAGGCCGGTGTCGAAGTGCTCGGCCCGGTGTCGCACGACGGATTCGTGCATTCGATCTACTTCTTCGATCCGAATGGCATCCGGCTGGAGCTGACCTTGACGGTGTCGAGCGATCAGGAACTCAGGGCCTTTCGTGACGAGGCCCATGCCGCGTGTGCCGACTGGACCCAGGAAAAGCGCCGTCGCCTGGCCGCAGCGCCATGATGGTCAACGCTGGCGCGCCAGCCATGAAAGGAGAAGGTGCATGAGCAATCAGACGCAGCGTTGCGAGGTACAAGCCGAATGGGTGCATGTGAAGTACGCCGAGACTTCCAGGTTCAAGGAAGTGTATGGCTTTGCCGGTAACCAGGGCGTGGTCAATCTCGAAGGCATTCGGTATCTGCCGCGCGACCGGGCCTCGCAGACGCTGCTGATCTACATGCATCCGGCATCCACGTTGCAACTGTTGCCGATGCCGCGCGCCATGGCCGAGCGCGGCGTGCATGTGTTGTGTGCTGCGAGTCGCTACGCGCGCAATGACACGGCGCTGATCATGGAGAACGTGGTCGTCGATCTGGGAGCCTATGTGCGCCATGCACGTGAGGTCTGGGGCTACAGGAAGATCGTCATTGCGGGCTGGTCTGGCGGCGGCTCGCTGGCCCTGTTCTACCAGTCGCAGGCGGAGCAGCCCACGGTCACGCACACCCCTGCCGGCGATCCCTGCAACATCATGACGGCCGGGCTGATTCCGGCCGACGGTTTCATCTTTCAGGCCGCCCATGTGTCGCGCGCGGTGGTGCTGTCGGACTGGATCGATCCGTCGGTGCTCGACGAGGACGACCCGGACCGGCGCGACCCCGAACTCGATCTTTACCATCCGGACAACAAGCCGCCATATTCGGCGCAATTCCTGCAGCGCTACCGCGCAGCGCAGATGGCGCGCATCCGCCGGCGCACGGCCTGGGTGCGCGAGGTACTCGCGCGTCTGCGCAAGCAGGGCGGCCTGGAGATGGAGCGCGGCTTCGTCACCCATCGCACAATGGCCGAACCCCGCTTTCTGGATGCCACCATCGACCCGAACGGCCGGCCGATCGGCACCTGCTTCATGGGCAATCCGGAAACCGTCAACACCGGCCCGGTGGGCTCAGCGCGTTTCTCGACACTGCGTTCCTGGCTCTCGCAGTGGTCGCCGGACGACACCCATGCGCATGGCGAGAAATGCGCCGCCCAGATCACGGTGCCGATGCTGGCGATAGAGCATGGCGCCGACGACGCCGTACCGCAGCCCCATACCGGCCGCATCCACGCGGCCAGCGCGAGCGCCGACAAGACCATGGTCTGCCTCGACGGCGCGACGCATTACTTCGTCGGCCAACCAGAGTTGCTGGCGCAGGCTGCGCAGACTTGCATTGACTGGATGCGTGAACGTCAGCTACTCGATTGAGGCAGGCGGTGGGCGCACAGGATTTAGCTGCCTGCGCCGCCGCTTGACGGCATTGTTCGACGTTTTCCGGTGGGCGGGATTGACGGTACGCCGTTGCGGCCGCGTCTGCGCAGCTGCGGTGCCGTCGGCGGCGTCGTTGCGGCTTCCTCCTTGGCCAGATTGCCGATCATGGCCAGCAACACCTTGCGCGCCACCGCCATGTCGGGCTGTGCCACATCGATGCAGCTGATCCGGTTGGTCTCTTCGGCCAGCGGGACCAGCAGGTCCTTGAGGGCGCGGCCTTTGGGTGTCAGGTAGACATAGACGTTCTTCTTGTTGGTCGGCAACTGCTGGCGGCTGATGTAGCCCAGAGCCTCCATCGCCTTCATCGCGGCGAAGGTCGTGGGCTCCATGACACCGGCGCGTTCGCTCAGTTCCTTCTGGGTCAGGCCGTCTGTCTCCCACAGGATGCGCAAAAAGCTCCAGTGCCCGAACGGCACGCCATAAGGTGCCAGGCGGATCTGCAGCGCACGCCGGAATGCCCGCTCCGTGTCGCGGATCAGATGCGCCATGCGGTCATTGGGCACCGCCTCGCGCCAGTGGCGAAGAATATCGTGGGTGGGTTGGGTCATGGCACTAGTTTGCGCCAGGTCGGGTTTGCCAATGCATGTGCTGCACGGTCCTGTCGCGCGCCGATGCGAGGATGGCCAGGCAGACTTCGGTGGTGGCCCGGGCCCAGGCGCCGTCGTGCAGCGGGGGATGGCCCAGCACCACGGTATCGATCAGTTCGTCGATGACCTCGCTGCGCGGGATCGTGGGTGGTGGCAGGGGTTCGTACCGGCGCTCCGTGTTCTCGAAGATTTCTATGCCGGTCGGGGTCGGGCGCAGGTCGGCGCCGTCACAGCTCACCAGTACCGGTCCGAAGTGCTGGTGCGCGGCATCCACCGCAGCCGCAGCCTTGTACAGACTGCCGCCGTAGTTGCGCTCGGCCTTGAGTCGACTCTCCTGCATGGCGTGTGCGGTGTCGATCAGGCGCTTGCGCGCGGCACCATAGTCTGCCGGGTTCTTGCGCTGGCCCATCTCGCCGATGTCGCCGAACTGCGCATCGCTGTCATAGTGTGCGTAACCACTGTAGCTGGCGCTGGCACACACGCCATCCTCGAATTCGAGCAAGGCCTGGTACGCACCTTCGGTGGGCCGCGCCGGATCCCAGGCTCGGGTGTGGGCAAAAACGCTGCGCACCCGGCCGCCACCGAGCAGTCGAAGAATGTCGATCTGGTGCGTGGCCTGGCTGTGAATCACACCGCCACCGGCGGCGGTATCGAGTTCTTCCGGCCGCCGCGGCCGGTACAGGAAGTCGGTGAAGTTCATCGCTGTGAGCATGCGCAACGCGCCATAACGTCCGCTGGCGACGAGTGCGCGGGTGCGCAGGATCGGTGTGTTGAAGCTGTGACTGTGCCCCACCACCATGTGCACGCCGGCGCTGCGCGTGGCCTCGATCATCGCGCTGCATTGCGCCAGTGTGATGGCCATCGGCTTTTCGACCAGCACGTGTTTGCCATGGGCCGCTGCCATGGCGACATGTTCTGCGTGGAACTGGTGCGGCGTGGCGATGTAGACCAGATCGACGGCGGGGTCTGCGCACAAGGCTTCGATGTTGTCGTAGCTGGTGGCGCCAAAATCGCCTTCGAATTGGCGCCGGGCTGCCGGCAGGGGATCAGCGGCGGCGACCAGCCGCACCCGCGCATCGCTGGCGAACGTGGGCAGCATCAGTGTGAATGCACGGCCGAGTCCGGCGACACCTATGCGCAAGGGGATGCTGTTCATGAGGGATCTCCCCAATGCCGGTCAGAGCAGCCTGGATATCGGTGGCTGGATCGACTCACAGGTCCAGCACCAGTTCGCCGCCGCGCGCGCGCGACACGCAGACCATGATGTTCGTGCTCTTTTCGTCGTCACGCAGCACCATGTCGCGGTGTTCGACATCTCCCCTGACCAGGCCGGTGCGGCAGGAACCGCAGGTACCGCTCTCGCAGGAACTGGTCACATGGTGGCCACAACCGCGCAAGGCCTCCAGGATGCTTTGCTCGGCCGCCACCGCGATGGTGTTGCCCGAGCGTTGCAGGTGGACCGAAAACGCTTCATTGGCCGCCCAGGCGCTGGCGTCCACACCGAAACTCTCGAAGTGGATGGTTCCGGATGGCCAGTGCCCGGACATGTCGGCAACGGCGTCCATCAGTCCGCGCGGCCCGCAGCAGTAGACGTGTGTTTTGCCGGGGGTCTCGAATACCGGCCAGAAGTCGTAGGCCTGTTCGATGTCGCCGTGGTCGTGGTGCAGTGTGACCAGCCCTGGAAATTCGGTTTCCAGCGTACGCTCGAAAGCGGTTGCCTCGGCGTCCCGGGTGCAATAGATCAAGCTGAACGGCGCCGATCCGGTGCGCCGCAGCTGGCGCATCATCGACAGGATCGGTGTGATGCCGATACCCCCCGCGATGAACAGGAATGCACTCGCGCGCGGGTACAGTTCGAAGTTGTTGCGTGGCACGCTGACCGGCAGGATGCTGCCCTGCACCACGTCGTCGACCATGCAGATCGATCCGCCCCGTCCGTGCGCATCGCGCTTGACGGCGATCTGGTAGATTGCGGCGTCTGCCGGATCGGAGCACAAGGAATAGTTGCGCCGCACGCCGTTGGGCAGCAGCACGGTCAGGTGGGCGCCGGCAGTGAACGGCGGCAGCGCTTCGTTTTGCGGGTGCCGCAACGTGAAGCACCAGATGTCCTGCGCGACCCGGGACTTGCGCGCAACCTGCAATTCCATGAAGGGTGGTTCGACGGCAGCTGTGGCTGGTACATGTGGGGTGCTCAAGAATCGGTCTCCTGCAGTCAACTTCGAAAGACAACAAAGCGCTTGACAACGTTGCGTTGCCACCATAATCTTAGCTTCCTAAGAAAAATATGCAAGTCATTTGATTTATCGCAGTCCAGAAAGACTTTTTATGTTGACAGCTCAAGAGAACGAATTGTTGTGCCGCGTCGAGGGCAAGGCTCCGATGGGGCAGCTGATGCGCCGGCACTGGACGCCGGTTTGCCTGATCGAGGAAGTCAGCGAGCCCGATGGCAAGCCGGTCAAGGCGCGGCTGTTCGGCGAAGACCTGGTGGTGTTCCGTGACACCGAGGGCCGGGTCGGCGTGATGGACGAATACTGTCCACACCGCCGGGCCTCGCTGGTGTTCGGGCGCAACGAGAACTGCGGCCTGCGCTGCCTGTACCACGGCTGGAAAATGGATGTGCACGGCAATGTGCTCGAGATGGTGTCCGAACCCGCGGCCAGCGGCATGGCGCAGAAGGTCAAGCACCTGGCGTATCCGACCCGCGAGTGGGGCGGTTTTGTCTGGGCCTACATGGGCCCTGCCGACAACGTGCCGGAGTTCCAGCCGCCACCATGGGCGCCGACGGCCGATGCCCGGGTCACGATTGCCAAGGCCATCATTGCCTGCAACTGGGCGCAGATTCTCGAGGGGGCGATCGATTCGGCGCACAGTTCGAGCCTGCACTCCTCGGATATGGTGCCGGCACGCGGTGACAGTGCCAAGGCCACCGGATCGTTGTGGCTGCGTCCCTCTACCGACAAGGCGCCACGGCTGCAGGTTGAACGCGCAGCTTATGGTTTTCGTTATGCCGCATTGCGCCGGCCGATCCAGAACGCGGCCCAGAACGACTATGTACGCAGCACGGTTTTCGTGGCACCCGCGACCGCGCTGATACCGCCGAACAACCTGTACAACGTCGCCAACATCAACGTGCCGATGGACGACACGCATACGGCGTTCTATTTCATGGCCTGGGGCCATCCGTCCCAGGTGCCCGACACCGACAGCTGGCGCAAGTTTCTCGGCCAGCAGATCGGCATCGATCTGGATGAGACCTACCGGCCGCTGCGCAATCGGGACAACCATTTCTGGCAGGACCGGGTGGCCATGAAGGCCGGCAACTTCACCGGCATCACCGGCTTTCCGAACCAGGACATCGCGATGTGGGTGACGATGGGACCAATCGCTGACCGTACCCATGAGCGCCTGGGTGCCAGCGACCTGGCCATCGTCGAGTTCCGCAAGCAGATGCTGGAGGCCGTGCGCGCATTTGAAGCCGGCGCAGCTGCGATCGGCACCGGAGATACGGCCATTCCCGCATCCGTGTGTTCGTTCCAGGCGATCGTTCCCAAGACCACCGACTGGCGGGCGTTCGACGCCCGGTACGTCTGGGACAGCGAGCAGCCGGCCCTCGAGCCCTCGTATTCGACAGGCACGGCCAATAGCTGAAGGTTCGATGCCGGATCGGCGGGCCGGCTTTCGGTGTCCCCGTCACAGCCAACCATAACCAGAGGAGTCATTCATGCACACTCGTCGTCGCGCCATTTTCGCCACCGCAGCATTCTTCGCAGGCCTTTGCCTGCCGATGATGGCGCAGTCGCAGGCCACTTATCCCAATCGTGCGATCAAGCTGGTCGTGCCGTATTCGGCCGGCGGTCTGCCCGACACCGTGGCACGGATCTTTGCCCAGCGGTTGCAGGACCGGCTGGGCCAGTCGGTCGTGGTTGACAACAAGCCGGGCGCCAACGGCGTTGTCGCCGCCAGCACGCTGGCTTCCTCGCCTGCCGACGGGTACACCTTCCTGGTGACCGATGGTTCCATGTTCTCGATCAATCCGGCGATCTACAAGAACCTGAGCTACGACTACAAGCGCGATTTCGTTCCAGTGTCGCTGGCGGCGCGGGCACCGCTGTACCTGGCGGTGCACCCCAAGACGGGCGTCAATACGCTGCAGGAATTTGTCGCCCTGGCCCGGGCCAAACCGGGCACGCTGAACTACGGTTCGTCGGGCATCGGAAGTTCGCACCACCTGACCATGGAGGCGATGAAAGCGGCACTGGGCATCGACGTGACGCATGTACCGTTCAAGGGGTCCAGCCAGTCGGTGCCAGCGCTGATCGGTGGGCAGGTGGACGTCGCGTTTTCGGCGTTGCCGTCGTTGTCGGGATTTGTCAAAGGCGGCAAGGTCAAGCTGCTGGCCACCAATGGTGCCAAGCGCTCGATCCATGAGCCTGATGTGCCGGCCATTGCCGAGATGGTTCCGGGCTTCGATTTCGCCGTGGTGGTTGGCATGCTCGCTGCCGCCGGAACGCCGCAGGCAGCCATCGACCGCATGGCCGCCGAGATGGAGAAAGTCGCGAAGATGCCCGACACCATCCAGGTGCTGTCCAATGCCGGTGTCGACGCGGTTGGCGCAGGTCCGGCCGAATACGGCAAGACCATCCTGGACGAGAACGAGCGGCTGGCCAAAGCCATCAAGGCGGCCGGCATCAAGCAGGACTGACGCCCGATGTCCAGACTCAAGCTCACTTTCGGCTGCTGGAATTACGACCGCACCCGCGCCCTGATGGATGGCAGCGTCGTGCCCGACGGCATCGACCTGAACTACCTGAACATGCCGGTCGAGGAGACCTTCTTCCGGATGCTGCGGCACCAGGAGTTCGACGTCGCCGAGTTGTCGCTGTCGTCTTATTGCGTATCGGTGTCCAAGCCGCAGCGGCCCTTCGTCGCGATTCCGGTATTCCCCTCGCGCTTTTTCCGCCATTCGTGTATCTATGTCAACGCGAACTCCGGTATCCGCGAGGCCAGGGACCTGATCGGCAAACGTGTTGGCAATCCAGAGTACCAGATGACTGCACCGGTGTGGATCCGGGGCATCCTGTCTGACCACTACGGTGTGCCGGTCGACAGTGTGACCTACTTCACAGGCGGCGAGGAAGAACCTGGCCGCTCCGAGAAGATCAAGCTCGACCTGCCGGCGAACATCAAGGTGCAGCCGATCGGTCCCGAGCAGACCTTGTCGCAGATGTTGCTCGACGGCGAGATCGACGCCTTGTACACGGCGCGCATGCCGTCGAGCTTTCTCAAGGGTGGTGGGCGCGTCAAGCGCCTGTTCGAGGACTACGAACAGGTGGAGCGCAATTACTTCAAGGAAACCGGCCTGTTCCCGATCATGCACACCGTGGCCATGCGCCGCGACGTGTACGAGGCCAACCGCTGGATCGCACAGTCGCTGATGAAGGCCTTCAACGAAGCCCAGCGCCGCTGTTATGCGGATCTGTACGAAACCGCAGCGCTCAAGACCATGTTGCCCTGGCTCACCTCGCATGTGGAGCAGGTCAAGCGCGAGATGGGTGAGGACTTCTGGCCTTACGGATTCGAGAAGAACGAAGCCAACCTGCGCACCTTCCTGCGATACCACTTCGAGCAGGGACTCTCGACGCGACAACTCCAACCGCGGGAACTGTTCGCGCCCGAAGCATTGGAGGCATTCAAG
The DNA here is from genome assembly GCA_018063505.1 of Rhodoferax sp. Taxonomy (GTDB): domain Bacteria; phylum Pseudomonadota; class Gammaproteobacteria; order Burkholderiales; family Burkholderiaceae_C; genus CAISIP01. The sequence goes on along the minus strand of JAGPBF010000045.1, from coordinate 5,419 downwards.
ATCTGACGGGCTGCGCGCTCGCGCTGCAGCGCGAGCGATGGTCCAGGGCCACGCGGGCGGCGCTTGTTCGTCAGTGCAGTTCGAATTGCCCCAGCGGCATGGCGATGCCATTGACCAGCGCGTCGACCCGGTGCAGGCCCGGGTAGTGCTTGCGGGTCGTCAGATCGCTCAGTGCCACGGTCTTGCGCAGGCGCACGGCATCGTGGCCCTCGAGCTGCAGGCGACGCAACTTGAAGACCTTGGCGCTGCGCGACCCATTGGCCTTGACGTAATGCACCTGCAGATCGATCAGCAGGTCCTGCGCGCTTTCGTCCTTGTTGCGCACGATGAACGCCACGTTGACAGCGCCGCCAATGCCCGCGCGCGGCGGCAGAATCTGCACCGATTCGATCACCACCAGTGGCTTTGCGCCATAACCCAAGGCGTGCAGCGCTTCTGAATTCCCCTGCTTGACCGCCCAGCGCAACGCGTGGCGCACGATCCATTCGCGTTCGGTCGACGCGCCCAGCAGCCAGCGGCGCGCGGTGTCCATCAGCATGTCCGGGTTGTCCTTGCCGATGTCGTTCAGGTTGTTGGCCACCGAGCGCCGCACATACAGCGAAGTGTCATCGCGCAGCTGCTCCAGCAATTGCAGAACCGGGCGTGGATCAGTCTGGAAAGCTGCCAGCCTGGGCGCCCATGGCAGGCGTGGACGGGAACCTTCGGATACCAGCCGGCGCACCTGCTCACTCGGGTCCTGCGTCCACTGCGACAGACGCCGCAATGTCTGTTGTGGGTGGTGCTGCAAAAAGGGTCGGATGGAGAACTCGGCGGTGAAACGCTGCGTCAGTGCGTGTTGTGCCTGCATCGACGGCTCGAAATGGGCCAGACCATACTGCGACACGAAGAAAAGGTGCGGCATGAAAAGAAATCCGGCCATGCCCGGCGCAACCTGCCGCGTGACCGGTTGTTCGGCTGACGCGAGCAGAATGCCGAGTGCCTGCGGAAACTTTGGCGGCAGATGCCGGTACATCATGTCCGCAATATGCCGTCCGCGCGGCATCAGTTCGCGTTTGTCGTATCCGATCAGGCAGTCGGTCTCGAAGCGTTTGGCCGGAAACGCCGGATGCACGGCCCCGATCATGGCCGCAATGGTGGCCGGCACCTCGGTGCCGAACTGGTTCTTCAAGGGTTCTGCCATGGTTTGCGTGATTCAATCACAGCATTCGATTCTCGTGTTGATGTGCCACAAGAGGCACAATCGCTGACTGCCGTGCAGTGGCGACGATACCGCAGTTGACCGGTGCGTCCGGTCGCAACTGTGCTGAACTGCGCCTGGCTCTTCGGTCCGGACGGCAAAATGGCTACCGGGCGCCCTTACCGCGCCTGAAGGAATCAATGATGTCCCGTGTATTCCATCGCCAGCTGCGATCGCCGCTGCCGGAGGCTGTTGCAGCAAATGGCCTGACCATCACCGACAACACGGGCAAGGTGTATCTCGATGCCTGCGGCGGCGCCGCAGTCTCCTGCCTGGGCCACAACCATCCGGAAGTGCTCGATGCGATGGCGCGCCAGATGCTGCGCGTCGACTACGCCCATACCAGCTTCTTCACCACCCGGGTGGCCGAGGAACTGGCCGACGTGCTGGTACAACATGCGCCACATGGAATGTCACATGTCTACCTTGTGGGCAGTGGCTCGGAGGCGATGGAAGCGGCCATGAAAATGGCACGGCAGTACTTTGTCGAGATCGGCCAGCCGCAGCGCCGCAACTTCATCGCGCGCCACCAGAGTTACCACGGCAATACGCTGGGCGCGCTGGCCATGGGCGGCAATGCGGCGCGGCGCGCACAGTTCGAACCCTTGCTGATCGGCATCAGCCATGTGGCGCCGTGTTACGAATACCGCGACCGGCGCGTGGACGAAACGCCGCTGCAATATGGTGACCGGCTGGTGCGCGAGATCGAGGCCGAGTTGTTGCGGCTGGGTCCCGATACGGTGATCGGCATCTGCGCCGAACCCGTGGTTGGCGCGACGCTGGGCGCCGTACCTCCGGTGCCGGGCTACTTTCAGGGCATCCGGTCCTTGTGCGACAAATACGGCGTGCTGCTGATCGCCGATGAGGTCATGTGCGGGCTCGGACGCACCGGCCGCCTGCATGCGCTGGACGCCGAGGGCGTGGTGGCCGACCTGATGACCATGGCCAAGGGCCTGGGTGGGGGTTACCAGGCGATCGGGGCGGTGCTGGTGCAGCGGCACATCTACGAGGTGTTTGCGCAGGGCAGCGGGCAGTTCAAGCATGGCCACACCTATGTCGGACATCCGGTGGCCTGTGCCGCGGCGCTTGCGGTGCAGCAGATCGTGCACCGAGATGGCCTGGTGGCGACCGCACACTCCCAGGGGCTGGCCCTGCGACAACGGCTCGAAGTGGTGTTCGGGCCGCATCCGCATGTCGGTGATATTCGGGGTCGGGGCCTGTTTCTGGCGATCGAACTGGTGGAGGACCGGGCCAGCAAGGAACCGTTCGACCCTGCGTTGGGCCTGCATGCGAGGATCCGCGACGAAGCCATGGCGCGCGGCCTGATGGTTTACGCGATGGGTGGCACGGTCGACGGCGTGCATGGAGACCATGTGCTGCTGGCGCCGCCATTCACGGTGGGCGTCGAAGAACTCGACGCCATCGTCGAACGCCTGGCAGATGCCGTCTCTGCGGCACTGGGCGACCTGCAACTGCCCAATACCGCCGCGGGTCCGCTGATATGAATCTGGCGGTTGCGAGATTCTGGTACGAAGGAAATGCGTTCTGTCTGCTGGGTGCCGGCCGGCCCGATTTCGAGCGCCGCGAATGGCACAAGGGCACGGCTGCCTTGCAGGCCGCGCGGGGCACCAGCACCGAGCTGGCAGCCGTTGCCGATTTCGTTGACGCCCATCCTGATGACGATGTGCAGGTGTCGCGTTGCACGTCGGCCCTGCCGGCTGGCCCGATCGACGACGACTTCTTCGATGCGTACATGGCCGAAGTGTTGGCCGATCTGGCGGATCGGTCATGGGATGCAATCTATCTGAGTCTGCATGGCGCAGCGATCACACGCCGCCGCGATACGCCCGAGCTCGACCTGGTGCAAGCCTTGCGCGCAGCCCACCCGCGGTCCGTGATCGCGGCCAGTTTCGATCTGCATGCCAACCATGATCCGCGTTGGGTCGAATTGCTCGATGTTGCCTGCGGCTACCGGACCTATCCGCATGTCGACATGGTCGACACCGCAGCGCGCACACTGGCGCTGCTTGGCCAGGTGGTGCGTACCGGTGTGCGGCCGATCGGTGTTCTGCGCAACGACGGCATGTACCTCTCCAGCGCCAATATGCGCACGGATGCCGGCCCGATGGCCGAGTTGCAGCAACAGGCCAGGGGGCTGATCCGGCCACCGATCCTCGATGTGTCGGTGTACGGCGGTTTTGCCTACGCGAACACGCCCAGCATCGGTGCCAGCGTCATGGTCTGGGCCGATGGCGCCGATCAGGCCGCGCGCGTGGCAGCGCAGAGAGTTGCAGACCAGCTGTCGGACGCGCTGCGTGAACGCAAGCCGCAATTCGATGTCCCGCTGATTGCGCCGGCGCAGGCCATTGCCATCGCCTTGCAAAGCCCCGGCCTGGTGGCGGTGACCGACGCGGCGGACAACCCGTTGTCGGGCGGTATCGGCGACACACCGGCACTGCTGCGCGCGCTGGTCGATGGGCTGCCCGACGGGCCGTGCGTGTTTGCCAGCCTGGCCGACCCGCAACTGGTGCGCCGCGCGGTTGCGGCGGGGCCGGGCGCCAGGATGTCCGTGTCCCTGGGCGCGCAGCGCACCGCCGACTATGGCGCTGCTGTCGCGCTGCAGGTCGAGGTCGAAAAACTGACCGACGGCCGCTTCGTCAACACCGGACCGATGGAGCGTGGCAGTCCGGTGCAGTGTGGCCGCTCGGTGGTTTTGCGCGCGCAGCACCTGCGCGTGATCGTCACCGAACACGTGGCGCCTTGCAACGATCCGGCATTTTTTGCATTGCACGGCATCGATCTGGACCACACCCGGCTTTTGTGTGTCAAGGCGAAGAACCATTTCCGGGCTGCGTTCGCCACCTTGTGCACGGCCATCGTCGACGCGGATGCGCCGGGGCCGGCCAGCCTGGACCTCGCGTCCCTGCCGTTGCACCGGCGCGCCTCCTGACTGGCAACGGAGCCACCCGCCCGGGACGGCGGGCGCCGATCAGGGTGTCAGCGTGAAACGGCGGTGGCCTGAAGCTCGCGTTCGACCAGCGCGGCCATGTCGCGCAAGGCCTTGATCTGCGCGGCGCCGAAATGCCGCGGTTTGTGGTCGATCAGGCACAAGGTGCCAATCGCACTGCCATCGGCAGCAACGATCGGGTGCCCGGCATAAAACCGCAGTCTTGGCTCAGACTGCACCAGCGGGTTGTCGGCGAAGCGGTCGTCCGCGAGTGCATCGGCGACGACCATCACATCGGATTGCAGGATCGCGTGACCGCAGAAGGACACCTCACGCGAGGTCTGTTGCACCAGCGAGCCACTGCGCGATTTGAACCACTGGCGGTCGCGGTCAACCAGCGAGATCAGCGCGATCGGCACGCCGAAGAAGCGCGCCGCAAGCCGGGTGATGCGGTCAAAACGTTCTTCGGCCGGTGTGTCCAGTATCTCCAGCGCGTGCAGCGCCGCAAGCCTGCGCATTTCCTGCTGCGGAATCGGCGGAGCCTGCCAGCGCGCCCGGGTACGCAGCAGGCCGGCGCGCAGCTTGGTCCGCAGGTACTGCGGCGTGAACGGCGGACACAGCCATTCTGTGACGGCTGGTGCAGCGCTTGCTGCCACCAGCGGCTTGGATTCCTCCTGGGCACAGGCCTCGGCCGGCGCCAGCATGATCACCGGCAGTTGCGCCAGTCCCTCAAGTGCGCGAAGCGCACGCAGCAGCGACAGTCCGCTGGTATCGCCGAACTGGTGTTCAATGACGGCCAGCGCGAGTTGCTGCGGATGGATGGCGAGCAGGGCGTCTTGCGGCGTGTCGGCGATCACGGCCGACAGGCCTTCGGAGCGAACCACCTCGCGGATTTCTTCGGCCAGCGCTGCATCGGTGCAGGCGATCAGGACCTGTTTGTCGGCCAGATCCTGCGTATCAATGCTGGCCTGCGCGTCGCCACGCGCTGGCGCAACTGCCGTATCCGGCGCGTCGAGTTCCAGCACCATGCCTTCGGCGGCGCCAAACAGGTTGACGGATGCCCCGGCGTCCCGCACGCGCTGCCGGCCAGCGACGACCAGGGCATCGAGTGCCTCGTCGGTGCGCGAGGGCTCATGGTGGTTCAGGGCCAGTTGCCGGACCCCGGCGGCAATCGCCATGTCGACCACATATTCGATGGTGCTGTGCCCCCAGCCGATCCGTTTGGGGTATTCGGC